>CAYXFV010000048.1:0-23233 GCA_964464365.1 uncultured Nitrosomonas sp.
AGCACTTCCTCCGGCTCCTAGACTACTCAGTCCATACTTCCGTGTCAAGTTTATTCCCAGATGGCAGAGCCTCCGGGTGATTAAACAAGTGACTGACACGACTATCAATTCATATCAAATTACGATTTATTTCCTTCACTTACATTTTTTCGACGTATGAAATAAAACGCCGCACCACCTGCAACAATGATTAGGAAACCGATTTCCATCATACCAAAACCGCCGCCGTGACCTGCATGACCGCCACTACCGCCAACACCGAATGGCACTCGACCCACAACTCTAACATTACCTGCATCATCCTTTCTTTCTAAAAGAATTTCGTAATGTCCTTTTTGCAAATCAGCTGATACGACAATAATTCCCGAATTATGCTGCTGGTAAGGCATATAGGAGATGTCATTTTGCCCTGGATCACCGTCGGCACCGCTTTGATGATTGTGATCGTGCATATCATGGCCGTCATGCTCACCCATGTCATGCCCGCTATGATCCGTCGCTTTGCTATCTGCTGTTCCACCGTGTCCCGCATGGCCACCATGTCCTGCGGCTACTAAACGAACCGCCAGTGGAAGCTCTCTTGAATCCCAATCAGGCAACTCTACCGTCAATTGCACTTTTCCTGGCGTCGGGATATTTGAGCAGTATGAGTGCATCGGAGGAATATTACCTTCAGGCACTTCATAAGCACTGAAGGTTATTGGAAACTCTCCATTCTTGATATCGCATCCACCCGCATCATGATGCCCCTCATGGGCAAGCATGAGCTGCGCATGAACAGGCAGCGCCAGAAACGAAGCTAAAATAGCACCACCTAATTGTATTACCCATCCACGTCCAGACATATCCTTCATATTTTCTCCAATTTTCTCTGTGCTCTGTGAACTATTAATTTGTTACTACCTTTATATGCTCAGCAATGCTGCCCGAACAAGTCAACGGGGAATTGTATAACAAATTGTCCGGAATATTAACCGAATTGACATGAATGAAAACGGAATTCTTCCTGTCATGAATTATTTTCTTAATATCAGTCTCTTGCTATTTACTCGTAAGAATAAATGAAGCCGCAATGAGAATAATGGCACTCGATAATTTTATCGAGCTGAAAAGATATTGACTCGCAGATGATCTATTCTGCGAGTCAATAAACAGGTTATAAAAACTGAGGACTATAAAACGTATTACATTGGATTGGAATTGTTGAAGCTGGATACTGTAATTTTCTTAAAAACCATCGGCCTGAAGCCCGTGAACACTCGTATGTTTACCGCAGATTACAAACGTGCATCGTGTTTCATGACTGCTTCAATATCAACCCCCACCTCGGATTCACCGCTAAATACAGTACCTAATTTGTTATTGCGCATGTTCTCAAGATTTAGTTTATAGATATTAGGAGAAAGGGGGAAATATTTTACTTCAGAGACCAGATCAGCCGCATTATCCATAAAAAATTTAACAAACTCCTGAATCTCGGGCTTTGCCGTCGATTGCGCATTAACATAAATAAATACCGGGCGTGATAACGGTTGATAACTTCCATCCCCAACGGTCTGTGCCGAAGGAATCACTCCGCCATTACCGCTGTCTATCGCAACAGCATGAACCCGTTTACTATTTTCGATATAGTAGGCAAATCCAAAGAAACCCAAAGCATACATATCGCTGGCCACACCCTGCACCAGAACATTATCATCCTCTGAGGCTGTAAAATCTCCTCGACTGGATTTCGCTCTCCCGACAATTGCTTCAGTAAAGTATTCAAAAGTCCCGGAATCCGCACCTGGTCCGAATAGTTTAACCGGTCTCTCCGGCCATGCTGGATTGACCTGATTCCAGTGGCTTATTTTACCTTGTGCCGCAGGCTCCCAGAACTGTTTAAGCTCATCAACGGTCATCGTCCTGCTCCAGGTATTTCTTGGATTAACAACAACGGTCAACGCATCGATTGCGACAGGCATTTCTACATATTGCACACCCGTTTTTTTGCAAGCGTCCATTTCCAGCTCAGTGATTGGACGGGAAGCATTGACGATATCCAGCTCTCCACGACAGAATTTCTTAAACCCGCCACCGGTGCCGGAAATGCCTACGGTTACGCGTATCGCACCACGTTTTGCAATTTGAAAATCTTCCGCTACAGCTTCAATAATCGGATAAACAGTGCTCGAGCCGTCTATTCTGACAATCGGACTGGAATGCGCCAGATTTGGAAAAAATATACACAAACCTAAAATAACAACTTTGATTAATTTCATATCCATTAATTTCAACATCACTATTTATTCTCCAAAGATCCCAATTTTAATTGGTGGGCGCATTGTATGACAGAAATGTTACCTGTTAATGACAAATCAAGTTCAGGTTTGCTGAATTCCGCTTCGATCATGGCGCATAACTGGCTTTCTGAACAACATCTGCGATCTGCTGAGCCCAGAAGTTTACTTTTTGATCAGACTCACCTTCAACCATAACTCGAATCAAAGGCTCGGTACCAGATGCACGCAGCAATACACGCCCCTTCGCCTTCAAATCAGATTCCGCTTCTTCAATCACCTTCTGAATTGAGCTGTCTTCATTGAATTTAAATGATTTGTCAGTTTTTATGTTAATCAACCGCTGAGGATATAACGTAATTTCCTTGATGAGATCAGAAAGTGTCTGATTATTATCGCGCAACGCGTGCAATACCTGCAAGGCTGAGATAATGCCATCTCCGGTCGTATGCTTGTCCCTGCATATGATATGCCCTGAACTTTCCCCTCCCAGATACCAGTCTTTTTCGCACAACGACTCCATAACATAGCGATCCCCGACTTTTGCCCTCTGAAATGGAATAGATAAATGTTTCAGACCATTCTCAATCGCAAGATTAGTCATCAGCGTTCCTACAACACCGCCTTTGAGAATACCTTGTTGGCGCCGATGTTTAGCGATGATATAAACCAGTTGATCACCGTCAAACAATGTCCCATGTTCGTCAGCCATAATTACCCGATCACCATCGCCATCAAGCGCGATACCCAAGTCCGCCCGATGCAATTTAACCGCATCCTGTAGCGCCGAACAATGCGTAGCGCCACACTCATGATTAATATTCAGACCGTTAGGCTCGTTTCCTATGGTGATAACCTCTGCCCCAAGTTCATGGAACACATGCCCGGCAATATGGTAAGTCGCACCGTGCGCGCAATCGACGACGATGCGCAGCCCTCTCAAGTCAAGCTGGTAGGGGAACGTGCTCTTACAAAATTCGATATATCGCCCAGTCGCATCTTTAATCCGCTGCACTTTCCCCAATTGAGCGGAAGGCATCGTTTTAATTGGCAACTCAATTCCGGCCTCAATCTGCCTTTCTATTTCATCCGGCAACTTGACGCCATTTTGCGAGAAAAATTTAAAACCGTTGTCTTCATACATATTATGCGAAGCCGAAATAACGATACCGGCCTGCAATCTTAATGCCCGAATCAAATAAGCAATCGCAGATGTCGGCATCGGTCCGGACAGGAGCACATCAACGCCAGCTGCTGACAACCCCGCTTCCAAGGCGGATTCCAGCATATAACCCGATACCCGCGTATCTTTTCCGATCAATACCACAGGACGTTCACCTTTTTTGAGATGCCAATCCATAGCAGCAAAAACTTTCCCAGCCGAATAGCCAAGATGCAAAATACGCTCAGGTGTTATTGGGTTATCGCCCACCCGCCCTCTAATTCCATCCGTTCCAAAAAGCTTTTTAGTCAATGTATTATTTACCTTTAATGCAATTGTTTTATTCTGCATCAGCTTCCTGCACAGCGTGATAAATAGCCAATGCGTCCCTCGTTGCTTTTATATCGTGCACGCGAACGATGTCTGCACCGTTCATAACGGCAAGCACAGCGGCTGCTACACTTTCATGCACGCGCCGGTCGACCGGATTTCCAGTGATCATTCCAAGCATCGATTTACGTGAAATTCCAGTCAGAACAGGCACACCGAGCTGACCAAATTGCTTCAGACCTTTCAGTAAAGAAAAATTATGTTGCAAAGTCTTGCCAAAACCAAAACCGGGATCAATGATTATCCGCTCACGCGCTATACCATGCGCAACCGCAGCTTGAATCCGATCGTCCAGAAAAGCCATCACTTCATGAATAATATTAACGTACTGTGGATTTTCTTGCATGTTGGCCGGCTTCCCCTGCATGTGCATCATGCACACCGCGACTGATTCGCTTGCCGCCACAGCTGCTAATGCGCCAGGTGCGCGTAGCGCGTTAACATCATTAATCATAGCGGCGCCTGCCGCTATGGCATGACGCATAACTTCCGGTTTGGAGGTATCAACCGAAACGGGCACGCCCGCTTTAACCAACTCTTCCAGAATCGGACATATACGCTTCAGCTCTTCGTCAGCATCAACGGATGCACTGCCAGGCCGGGTTGATTCGCCGCCGATATCCAGAATATCCACGCCTTCATCCACAAGCTTCCCTGCCTGTTCCAAGGCTTTATCCATCGACAAGAATTTACCGCCGTCTGAAAAGGAATCCGGAGTGACATTCACCACACCCATGATGAGCGGCTTTTTTGAGAAATCAATACGATGCATTCTTAACACATGCACTATGATTTAAAATTGAGCGATCAGATAAAAAGATAAAAACGAAAAAATAAAAACGGGATACGATTTTGATGATCGTACCCCGTATGATACCCGTCCGAATCAGAAATGACTCATCAATCCCGCTTACTCGGTTCCTTTTACAGCTTCCTGAGGTGGAATATCATCGGATTCTTCCTCATCTTCTGTTGATGAAACCTCTTCCCCTGCTTTTTCAGTGACAGAAGATTGCGGCGGTTTAGGTGGACGCGGTGTTTTTCCTTCCATAATATCTTTAATCTGATCGCTATCGATCGTTTCCCATTCCAGCAATGCCTGCGTCATGGCTTCGATTTTGTCCTTATTCTCTTCGATCAACTTGCGCGCAAGCGCATATTGCGCGTCTATGATACGACGTATCTCAGCATCAACTTTCTGCATTGTCGCTTCGCTGAGATTTTTATGTGTTGTCACCGAGCGCCCCAGAAAAACTTCACCCTCATTTTCTCCATAAACCATAGGACCCAAGGTTTCTGACATACCCCATTGCGTCACCATTTGCCGGGCCAGATCAGTCGCGCGCTCAAAATCATTCGAAGCACCCGTTGTCATCTGATGCATGAAGACTTCCTCCGCAATACGTCCGCCAAACATAACGGCGAGTTTTTGCAGAATTTCTTCTTTTTCCATACTGAAACGATCTTCAGTTGGCAGCTGCATGGTTACACCCAAAGCACGCCCCCTCGGAATAATCGTTACTTTATGTACCGGATCCGTTCTAGGTAAAAGATAAGCGACAACGGCGTGACCCGATTCATGATAAGCAGTATTCCTGCGCTCATGTTCCGGCATGACAACAGAGCGTCTTTCGGCACCCATAAAGATCTTGTCTTTGGCGTTCTCAAAATCATCCATGTCCACCAATCGTTTATTTTTCCGCGCCGCGAACAATGCAGCTTCGTTAACGAGATTCGCCAAATCCGCGCCTGACATGCCTGGCGTTCCCCGCGCAAGTATGTCTGCTTTGACATCTGGCGCCAGAGGCACTTTGCGCATATGCACATTCAGAATCTGTTCGCGACCACGGATATCGGGCAGCGGAACGGTTACCTGACGATCAAAACGTCCCGGACGCAGCAGTGCCGGATCAAGGACATCAGGGCGGTTAGTAGCCGCAATTACGATAACACCCAGCGCGCCCTCAAAACCGTCCATTTCAACGAGTAACTGATTAAGCGTCTGTTCACGTTCATCGTTACCGCCCCCCAGACCTGCACCACGCTGACGACCGACCGCATCGATCTCATCAATGAAAATAATGCATGGCGCATGTTTTTTGGCTTGTTCAAACATGTCGCGTACCCTGGATGCACCCACGCCAACAAACATTTCCACAAAGTCCGAGCCGGAAATACTGAAGAACGGAACTTGGGCTTCACCTGCAATAGCACGCGCCAGCAGCGTTTTACCGGTACCCGGACTCCCCACCATCAATACACCGCGCGGTATCCGTCCACCCAGCTTCTGGAATCTTGAAGGATCGCGCAAAAACTCTACCAGTTCCGCAACTTCTTCCTTCGCTTCCTCGCAACCGGCTACATCATTAAATGTGACATGATTCTGCGACCGATCCAGCATTCTCGCCTTGCTTTTTCCAAACGAAAATGCACCGCCATTCCTGCCTCCGCCCTGCATTTGCCGCATGAAGAAAATCCATACCGCAATCAAAAGCAGCATCGGGAACCAGGAAATAAATATACTCATCAGCAGAGAGGATTCCTCTTCCGGTCTGGCCTCAACAACGACGCCAGATTTCAGCAGATCGCTGACCAGCCAGGGATCAGAGGGTGCGTATGTCGTAAAACGCCGCCCATCTGCTTTGATACCCCTCAAGGTACGACCGTCGATGGTCACCTTCGCAATTCGCCCCTGATTCAATTCAGTAATAAACTGCGAGTAATCAATCGGCACCTGTGTTTGCTGACGCACACTGAATTGGTTGAATACTGTCATCAGAATCAGTGCAATCACTAGCCAAATGGCCATATTTTTGATCAAATTATTCAAGATAGCTCCTTGGTTTGCGCCTTACAATATTTAAAAAATACATTGTCGAATAGAAAATGAATAAAATTCGTTCGTGTTTTTTTATTCCGCCGCTCTTTTTTTATTATTCTGATTTATTTTTAATCTTTCTTTCCGAGTCCTAACAAATACACTTCATTACTGCGTTCTCGGGATGCTTTCGGCTTACGTACCTGCACTTTTGCAAATCCGCAGCGCATTTCACGTAAAAACTGATCAAATTCTCTTCCTTGAAAAACTTTGACCAGAAAATTACCGCCGTGGTTCAGCTTCTCCATTGCAAAAGTATAAGCCAACTCTGCCAGATACATGCTTCTCGCTTGATCACTGACAGTGATACCGCTTATGTTAGGCGCCATATCGGAGATTACCAGATCGGGCAATTGTCCGCCCAATTCACGATCAAGCTCTATAATAGCACTTTCTTCCCGAAAATCATCTCTAATAAAAACAACACCGGGTATAGGCTGCATTTCTAAAATATCTAACGCAATCACTTTACCTAGCGTACCAACTTTATGCAACGCGACTTGAGTCCAGCTTCCTGGTGCAGCACCAAGATCGATCACAATCATTCCTTTTTTAAAAAGGTGATCATGCGCATCAATTTCAAGTAATTTATAAGCAGCCCGAGAGCGATAGCCTTCTTTCTTTGCCTGTTTCACAAAGAAGTCATTGACATGCTCTTTCATCCACTGATTACTGGTTTTAGTACGCGCCATAAAGTAGAATGATGTTTTAGATAAAAACTTATGTCTTTATGTCGACACTCAGCGTTACACAACGTCGCCTGCTTTCTGCGCAAGGGCATACACTCAGCCCGGTGGTTCTCATCGGAAAGGCAGGGCTTACCAATAATGTTATCGAAGAACTGGATCGTGGGTTATTGTGCCACGGACTGATCAAGATCAAAGTTCAATTGGATGATCGTAATACCAGAAAAGCAATCTACGAAGAAATTTGCCAGAGGCTCAATGCCGAACCTATTCAACAAATAGGAAAAATTTTTATCATTTATCGTCCGAAACCGGAAGAAACTGAAAAATCAAAATCCGCAAAACAGGGCAAGCGTGAACCACGCCGCACCAAACGTAGCTACCAGACATAATTATCGTCTGAGTATCTGCGCTGAAGAGAACGCCCTAGATATACTTCACACCCAGGATTTCATACTCACGAATCCCGCCAGGCGCCTGAACTTCGGCAATATCACCTTCATGTTTTCCGATTAACGCGCGTGCGATCGGCGAGTTAATTGAAATTTTTCCATGTTTGATGTTAGCCTCATCTTCGCCGACAATCTGATAGACCACTGTTTCACCACTCTGCAGATCTTCAAGCTCAACAGTCGCGCCAAAAACACAGGCGCCGTCAGCATTAACGAGCACCGGATTAATAATCTGAGCGTTTGATAATTTACTTTCAAGCTCTGCAATCCGGCCCTCTATAAATCCCTGTCTTTCTTTCGCGGCATCGTATTCAGCATTTTCGGAAAGATCGCCATGCGAACGTGCTTCGGCAATAGCTGCAATGACAGCGGGACGATTGACCGTCTTCATTTCATGTAACTCTTTACGCAACGCT
Organism: uncultured Nitrosomonas sp.; assembly: GCA_964464365.1. Classification (GTDB taxonomy): domain Bacteria; phylum Pseudomonadota; class Gammaproteobacteria; order Burkholderiales; family Nitrosomonadaceae; genus Nitrosomonas. The sequence goes on from CAYXFV010000048.1 coordinate 8,264, forward strand.
TCAGCGCCAACAACAGTTAAAGGTGTTGTACTCATTATTACTGTTTTATCCTTCCTCGTAATTTATCTTAGTTCACACGATACATCTCTGCGCAGAAATACGCTGACATGCGCTTCTGATTTTTTATGAATGTATTTTTTGCAGATTATATGCTCTTAATTCCTGCATATTTGCCATGCCTACGCATGCAGCCCGTGCGCCTGCCAGCGTCGTATAGTATGTCACACGCCCTTGAAGCGCCGCATGACGAATTGAATATGAATCACGTATTGCGCTGCGCTTATTTTTAACCGTATTAATGATCAAACTGATCTCGCCATTTTTAATCATATCGACAATATGCGGACGTCCCTCAGCCACTTTATTCACCGCGACGACTTCCAGCCCGGCCTCCGCAAGCGTTGCGGCTGTACCGCGCGTAGCATAAAGCGTAAAGCCGAGTTTCACGAGATCATGCGCAATCTCAATCGCATGAAATTTATCGGACTCGCGCACACTGATAAAAACCTTGCCCGATTTCGGCAGGCGGATATCCGATGCCAGCTGAGATTTGACAAATGCCTCGGCGAAAGTGTTGCCGATGCCCATCACCTCACCGGTCGATTTCATTTCCGGCCCTAATATGGTATCCACCCCCGGCAATTTGATAAAAGGAAAAACGGCTTCTTTTACCGAATAAAACGGTGGCGTCACTTCCTGCGTAACACCTTGCTGACGCAGTGTTTTACCTGTCATACAACGCACCGAAATCTTAGCCAATTGCAGGCCGGTCGCCTTAGACACAAAAGGCACCGTTCGTGACGCCCGGGGATTCACTTCGAGCACATAAACAATACCATCCTGGATCGCAAACTGCACGTTCATCAATCCGCTTACCTGCAATGCACGCGCCATAATGGCTGTCTGGCGGTGTAATTCTTCCTGCATTTGCGGTTGCAGATTAAAAGGTGGCAGAGAACACGCCGAATCGCCGGAATGTACGCCCGCCTGCTCGATATGTTCCATGATGCCGCCGATCAACACGCTCTCACCGTCATGAATCGCATCGATATCGACCTCTGCCGCATTGGTCAGAAAACGATCCAGCAGAACCGGCGAATCGTTGGAGACTTTAACCGCTTCGCGCATGTAGCGCTCAAGATCGCCTTGCTCATGCACGATTTCCATTGCACGCCCCCCTAACACATAGCTCGGGCGAACAACCAGCGGATAACCGATTTCCTCGGCAGCAGCCAGCGCAGCTTCAGGATTACGCGCAGTTCGATTGGGTGGCTGCTTTAAACCCAGCTCATGCAGCATTTTCTGGAAACGTTCCCGGTCTTCCGCGCAGTCAATCATATCAGGGCTGGTGCCGATAATGGGAACCCCATTTGCTTCCAGATCGCGCGCCAGCTTCAGCGGTGTCTGACCACCATACTGCACAATCACGCCTTCCGGTTTTTCGACCGCGACAATTTCCAGCACGTCTTCCAGCGTCAAAGGCTCGAAATACAATCGATCCGATGTATCATAATCGGTTGAGACCGTTTCTGGATTGCAGTTCACCATAATGGTTTCATAACCATCTTCACGCAATGCCAGTGCAGCATGCACACAGCAGTAATCAAATTCTATGCCCTGCCCGATCCGGTTCGGGCCGCCGCCCAGCACCATAATTTTCCTTCGGTCAGTCGGCTGCGCTTCGCATTCCTCTTCATAAGTCGAGTACATGTACGCCGTACTGGTGGCAAACTCCGCAGCACAGGTATCTACCCGTTTATATACCGGACGCAGATTGAAGCGATGACGGTAGATACGCACCGCGGTTTGATCGGTATTCAACAGTCTGGCCAGCCTGCGGTCAGAGAATCCGCTGCGTTTATATCTGCGCAGTGTCTGCTCATCCAGCGTTTCCAGTCGCTTTTTGGATAAGGCGCGTTCCTGGCCGACCAGATCTTCTATTTGCGACAAAAACCAGGGATCGATGTGTGTTAGCTGATGCACTGCTTCCAGTGTCATGCCGCAACGGAATGCATCAGCAACATACCAGATTCGTTCCGCGCCTGGGTTAGCCAATTCGGACTGAATTTTTTCCAGATTATCGGTTTTTTCATCCAGCCCATCCACGCCCGTTTCCAGCCCACGCAGTGCTTTCTGCAAGGATTCCTGGAATGTTCTGCCGATGGCCATGACCTCACCGACAGATTTCATTTGCGTTGTTAAACGATCATTGGTTTGCGGAAATTTTTCGAAGGCAAAGCGCGGTACTTTGGTTACAACATAATCTATCGCCGGTTCAAATGATGCCGGGGTAATACCGCCGGTAATATCATTGCCGAGTTCATTCAGTGTATAACCCACGGCCAGTTTTGCTGCAATTTTGGCAATCGGAAAGCCCGTTGCCTTCGAAGCCAGCGCAGACGAACGCGATACGCGTGGGTTCATTTCGATCACCAGCATACGACCATCGTCCGGGTTAATCGCAAACTGCACGTTTGATCCCCCCGTCTCCACCCCGATTTCACGCAGCACCGCAATCGATGCATTGCGCATGATCTGATATTCCTTGTCGGTCAACGTCTGTGCAGGCGCTACAGTAATCGAATCACCCGTATGGATGCCCATGGGATCAAGGTTTTCAATGGAACAGATAATGATGCAGTTATCCTGCTTATCGCGCACCACTTCCATTTCGAACTCTTTCCAGCCGATAATCGATTCTTCAATCAGCAGCTCCTTGGTCGGCGAAGCATCCAGCCCACGTTCGCAGATTTCGATAAACTCTTCCCGGTTATAGGCAATACCGCCACCGCTGCCACCCATGGTAAAAGAAGGACGGATAATCACGGGATAACCGAGCATCGCCTGAACCTGCAACGCCTCTTCCATACTGTGCGCAACGGCGGAACGTGCGGAATTCAAACCAATGCGCGACATTGCTTTTTTGAATTTCTCACGATCCTCAGCCATGTCGATCGCTTCACGTGATGCGCCAATCAATTCGACACGATATTTTTCCAGCACCCCGTGTTTAACCAAATCAAGCGCGCAATTCAGCGCGGTCTGTCCACCCATGGTCGGCAGCAGCGCATCCGGCCGCTCAATCTCAATAATTTTTTCCACCATCTGCCATGTTATCGGCTCGATATAGGTTGCATCCGCCATTTCCGGATCGGTCATAATCGTCGCCGGATTGGAATTCACCAGTATGATGCGATAACCTTCCTCGCGCAGCGCCTTACAGGCTTGCACACCGGAATAATCGAACTCACAGGCCTGACCAATAATGATTGGCCCTGCACCGATGATGAGAATGGACTGAATGTCGGTACGTTTAGGCATGATCAATACGGATTAAGAGGGTTATTATCGCAATCATCGACCGACATTAACTCCTGGCATGCTTCATCATCGCCATGAACCGGTCAAAAAGATAGTCTGCCTCATGCGGCCCGGGACTTGCTTCCGGGTGCCCCTGAAAACAGAAAGCGGGCTTGTCCAGCAATTCGAATCCCTGCAGGCTACCGTCAAAAAGCGAAACATGTGTGATACGCACATTATCCGGCAGCGTGTCCGCATCCACGGCAAAACCGTGATTCTGGCTGGTAATAAAAACCTTCCCGCTTTGCACATCCTGCACCGGATGATTGGCACCGTGGTGTCCGAATTTCATTTTCACTGTTCTCGCGCCACTCGCCAGAGCAAGCAGCTGATGGCCAAGACAGATACCGAATATCGGAATGTTTTTATCCAGCAGAGCACGTATCGCATGGATGGCGTAATCACAGGGCTCAGGGTCACCCGGCCCATTCGACAAAAAAATGCCATCGGGTTTTACCGCCATGATTTCCGCCGCAGAGGTCTGCGCCGGCATGACAGTGATACTGCAACCGCGCTGCGCCAGTTTACGCAAAATATTGCGCTTGATGCCAAAATCAAATGCGGCCACATGAAAGCGTTTATCGCCCGCTGATTGATACCCTGCACCCAGCACCCATTCACCTTCGTCCCAAGTATAAGCATTCTGACAGGTTACCGTTTTGGCAAGATCCATACCGGCCAATCCCGGGAAAGAACGCGCCTGCGCCACCGCCGCATCGGCATCAATCCGACCGGCCATGATACAGCCCGGCTGCGCACCCTTTTCGCGCAGAATCCGCGTCAGCTTACGCGTATCGATATCGGCAATGGCAACAACCCGCTGATCCAGGAGAAAATCCGGCAACGACTGCGTTTTGCGCCAGCTGCTTGCCATATGCGGCAGATCACGAATCACCAGACCCGACGCATAAACCTTCCCCGATTCGATATCTTCCGGGTTGGCGCCTGTATTGCCGATATGCGGATAAGTTAAGGTAATGATCTGCTGACAGTAAGATGGATCCGTCAGGATTTCCTGATAACCGGTCATCGCGGTATTAAAAGCCACTTCTCCGGTTGCAGCACCCTCGGCACCGATAGAAACGCCATGAAATACAGTTCCATCTGCTAATGCGAGAATGGCAGGCTGGCGTTGCGACACAAAGGACTCCTTGGGTTTTGATTCGAGGTTTGGAAATCGGACAAAAAATACTAATGTGCCCGGCTGTTTAGCCTGAAATTATACGTGAAAAAATTATCCGTTTCTATGCGAATACACCCTATCATGAAGCGACAAACTGGAAAGCCGATAAAAATCAGTTTACCATTCTTAGACTTGGTTCTGCTGAAAATCCGCAGCAGCGTAAATTTCACTATTGCCCCATAGAACATACGACAACCCATACCGCGTAAATTTTTTATCACGCACCCATTTTAAACCGAATAAACCGAATAAACCGAATTACATTATGTCCATCCGCAATCCCGCAATTCCGGCAACCGCCGCTTTTCAACAACGCAGCCTGCAATCGGTCTGGCACCCCTGCACGCAGATGAAACAGCACGAAACATTTCCGCTCGTGCCCATTGTGCGCGGCGAAGGTATCTGGCTGTACGATGCGGACGGCAACGGGTATCTGGATGCGATCGGTTCCTGGTGGGTGAATCTGTTTGGACATGCCAATTCGAGGATTAATGCGGCAATCAAGGATCAGCTCGACAAAATCGAACATGTCATGCTCGCCGGCTTCACGCATGAACCGGTCATCGCCTTATCCGAGCGCCTGAAGGCGATCACGCCCGGCGATCTCGGCCATTGTTTTTATGCCAGTGATGGCGCATCGGCAACCGAAATCGCGTTGAAAATGAGCTTTCACTACTGGCAGCTTGCCGGCAAACCCCATAAAACCCGGTTTGTCAGTCTGCAAAATGATTATCATGGTGAAACGCTTGGCGCTTTGTCAGTCACCGATGTCCCCATTTTCAAGGCAACCTATGCACCGCTGTTGCGGCCCTGCACGCATGTCATGACACCGGATTGGCGTTATGCTGAGCAGAATGAATCTGCCGAAAATTATGCCCTGCGTGCAGCCGCTGCACTTGAAGACCATCTGGCCCGTCATCATGCCGAAACCGCCGCGTTGATCATCGAGCCACTGATTCAGGGTGCAACAGGTATGGGCATGTATCACCCGGTTTATCTCGAACGCGCCCGCGAAATCTGCGACCGCTATCAGGTGCACTTGATCGCCGATGAAATTGCAGTCGGATTTGGCCGCACCGGGACGATGTTTGCCTGCGAACAAGCCCATATCACCCCGGATTTCCTGTGCCTTGCAAAAGGTTTGAGTGGCGGTTACCTGCCGCTCTCGGTCGTGTTAACAACCGACATCGTTTACCGGCGTTTTTACGATAATCAATCAACCCATGCTTTCCTGCATTCGCATACGCACACCGGCAATGCTCTGGCGTGCCGCGCCGCACTGGCGGTGCTCGATATTTTCGAACAGGACAACGTTCTCGAGTGCAACAAAACCAAGGCAGCCTATCTCAACAACGCTGCCGCTGCGCTGTCATCGCACCCCAAAGTCAGTCATTTCCGTAACTGCGGCATGATCTGGGCGTTTGAAGTGGATACCGGCAATGCACATTTTTCACAGCAGTTTTTCCAGGCCGGGCTGGAACAACGCCTGCTGCTGCGTCCACTCGGGAAAACCGTCTATTTTATGCCGCCTTATATCATCACCGACGCGGAAATCGATTTACTTGTCAACGGAACATTACATATACTCGATACACTTGAGTACTAACATGAGCACTATCTTATGCAGCTGACATTTCTAGGCGCCGCGGGTGAAGTTACCGGATCATGCTATCTGATCGAAACAGATAATTTACGTTTTCTGGTAGATTGCGGCATGTTTCAGGGCGGTCGCGAAGCGGACAAAAAAAACCGCACGGCGTTTAATTTTGACCCCCAAACCCTTGATTTCGTGTTACTCACGCATGCGCACATTGATCATTCCGGACTGTTGCCACGGTTAAGTGTCTGGGGATTCCGCGGACCGGTCTATGCAACCCCGGCCACCAGCGATCTGCTGCAGGTCATGCTCAGGGACAGCGCACATATCCAGGAAAAAGAAGCCGAATGGCGCAATAAAACCCGGCGCGACACGCACCCCCGGAACAGTGCTCCACAGGAATATGCACCCCTGTATACCGTGGCGCAGACGGAACATTTTTTCAGGCAGATGCACAGCGTGGCCTATGACACTGAAATTTCGCCGCACCCCTCGGTGCGGTGCATATTCCGGGATGCGGGCCACATCCTCGGTTCCGCGATTATCGAGCTTTGGTTGACCGACGGCGCCGTGACCAAAAAAATAGTGTTCTCCGGTGATCTGGGACAACCGGGCCATCCTATCGTGCGCGATCCGACACCGATACGGCAAGCGGATATTCTGCTGGTCGAATCAACCTATGGCAACCGCCAGCATCGCAATATGCCCGAAACACTCGATGAGCTGGTATACGCCATCAACAACACACTGATAGAAAAAGGCGGCAACGTCATTATTCCCGCGTTCACCGTCGGCCGCACGCAGGATCTGCTGTTTCTGCTGGTCAATCTGTACCGCACGGGAAAGCTCGGCGAAATGGATATTTATGTGGACTCGCCGATGGCGCTGGCGGCAACGGACATTACCATGAAGCATCTCGCGCTGCTCGATAAGGAAACGGTGGATGCTATGCAGTGGATGAGCGGCGACGGCAAAAAACCGCGCATTCATTTTATCCAGGATGTTGAAGAATCCATGCATTTGAACACTATCCGCCACGGCGCCGTCATTATCTCGGCGAGCGGCATGTGCGATGCCGGCCGTATCAAGCACCATCTCATATACAACCTGGGCCGGCCGGAATGCAGTATCATCATCACCGGTTTTCAGGCTGCCCGAACGCTGGGGCGGCGTCTGGTGGACGGTGCCCGGATTGTCAAAATATTTGGCGAGGATATTCCCGTCAGAGCGGAAATTTTTACGATCGGCGGATTATCCGCGCATGCCGATCAGGCCGCATTGCTGGATTGGCTGAGACATTTTATACAAACACCGGAAAAAACATTTATTGTGCATGGCGAGGTCAATAACGCGAACGCATTGCTGTCTGCTATCAAAAGCCGGTTAAATTGGGATCATGTTGCCATACCCGAACAAAAAACATCGGTGACGTTGTAAAACTCTGTTCAGAATCACTGCAACGCCTGACCTATAAACTATTTATTCAACGCACTGTCCAGCGCGCTTTTGCATTCGTCCCGTCTGCCGCCCAGGTCGAGCATGCCTGCTGTACGCATGCATTCGAGGTACTCGAACTGAACATCACTGCGTTTCTGCGCCCGCTCGACTTTCGTTGACAACTGCCCCACCTGTTTGAGTACGGCCTGCAGATCGATATTGCCGATCGCGGTACCGATGCCTTCAATGCTGGCTTTGGTGTCATCCAGCTTTTTCAGCGATTCCTGATTGATTTTACCCACCTGCTGCGTGATGACCCGATTCGCCTGGTTGGAATAATTGCGTAATGCATCGACATTCTGCTGGGTGATCGCGGTCAGTTTCCCTTCATAATTACCGAGTTCCGTCTGGATAAATGAATGGATGTCTTTCTCAAAACTGTCCAGTGTCGTATCGATTTGCTGCTTGAATGTGCCCATTTTGTTTTCCAGCAGATGATTGACTTCAGTTTCCAGGCGCTTCACCACATCACCGGAAATTTTTTCGACCGGCACCGGTTTGCGCGAATCGATGATTTCGCTTTTTGCGGTGCTTACGCTGGTCTTGATCTCATCGGTAAACAGCTTCTGCCTGTCGTCAATCCGCTCCAATGCGTGCCTCTCATTTTCCGACATCAGCCAGGAAATCATCATCAATGCCTTACGGTCATTGACATCGAATCCCTCGATCAATGCATCGAGCAGATTGACCGCAACGGCTTCATCGTTAAAGCTGTTTACATATTCAATATGCGCTTCATGTAAAAACGTCTGCAAATGGTCATGCAGTGCATTCACATTCGCCTGCGCACGGGACATCTCAGTCGACTGGCGCATGAGTTCATAAGGCAGATAGCCGATCAGCAGCACCAGACTGAGCGAATAAAGGGTCCACTGCCACGCCTTGGTTTTCAGGAAGAAAAGATAACCCAGTAATAAAAAAATCAGCACAACCGTCGGCGACAGAATCAGTGCAATTTCCAGCCAGCTCCGTCTGGCCAGCTCATCAAAAGAAAACAAATTCGATAGTTCCGCGATATATTCATTCATTGATCATTCTCCCCATGTGTTCTGTCGATTTAATTGATGCCGTATCTGTTGTTTCCCGCTTTTAAGAGGATCGTTAGCCCAGGAACAGTTTGTACGCCGGGTTTTTACTCTCGTCCCAGTAGCGATAGCCGAGCTGATCCAGAAAAGTCTTGAAATCCGGTTTTTCTTCCGGCGGCACCTGAATGCCGATCAGTACCCGTCCATAATCGGCGCCATGGTTGCGGTAGTGAAACAGGCTGATATTCCAGTTGTGGCTCATGGCATTGAGAAAATCCATCAGTGCGCCGGGCCGGTCTGGAAACTCGAACCGGTACAGGATTTCATTTTTAATCTCGGGGGCATGTCCGCCGACCAGATGGCGGATATGCAGCTTGGCCATTTCATTATTGCTCAGATCCAGCGTATTCAATCCGCTATTCTGCAAGTCCGCAACCAACTTCTCGGTTTCATCGCGGTTACGCACTGAAATGCCGACAAAAACACAGGCTTCCCTCGGATCGGCATAGCGATAATTAAATTCGGTGATGCTCTTTGCGCCCAACAGGTTACAGAACTTCTTAAAACTGCCGGGTTTTTCCGGGATAGTAACCGCCATGACCGCTTCGCGGTGCTCACCGATTTCCGCGCGCTCAGAAATATGCCGCAACCGATCGAAATTCATATTGGCGCCCGAAGCAATGCCAATCAGTGTCTGGTGCAGAATATTCTCCCGCTCCACATATGTTTTGATCCCGGCAATTGCCAGCGCGCCCGATGGTTCGAGTATAGTGCGCGTGTCCTCAAAAACATCCTTGATCGCCGCGCAGATCTCGTCGGTATCAACCAGAATGACTTCATCAACCAGTTCGCGGCACAACCGGAACGTTTCCTTGCCAATCTGTTTGACCGCCACGCCATCGGCAAACAATCCCACCTGCGTCAGCTTGACGCGGCGACCGCTTTGCAGCGAACGGAACAGGGCGTTGGCGTCGACCGGTTCCACGCCGATGATTTTGATCTCGGGATAAAGCCTTTTGACATACGCAGCCACGCCCGAAATCAACCCGCCGCCGCCCACCGGCACAAACAAGGCGTGAATATTTCCGGTGTGCTGACGCAAAATTTCCATGCCGACAGTGCCTTGTCCGGCGATGACATCCGGATCGTCATACGGGTGGATAAACGTCGTCTGGTGTGCTTCGGACAGTTCCACCGCATACTCATAGGCATCACTGTAGGAGTCGCCATGCAGCACGACCGTCGCCCCGCGTGCCATGACCGCCTGCACTTTGATCTGCGGCGTAGTAACCGGCATCACGATAGTGGCACTGCATCCCAGTCTCTTCGCGGCCAGCGCCACGCCCTGTGCATGGTTACCGGCTGAAGCCGCTATGACGCCGCGATTACGCACTTCCGGCGATAATTTGAACATTTTGTTATAAGCGCCGCGCAGCTTGAAAGAAAAAACCTGCTGCAGATCCTCGCGCTTCAGCAGCACCTGATTATGGATACGTGCCGACAGGATGGGCATGTCATCGAGCTGCGTTTGTTCCGCCACATCATACACCTGGGCCGTCAGGATTCTTTCAAGATAATTATTTTTCATAACCGCATGGAAACACAACAAAAAAGATGCACATATTGTAATCCGAAATCACAGCCGCACAAATCCTATCGAGCAGCGCATCAACAAAAATCCATGATATTTTTTCCCCATTGTTCCAGGGCATCCAATATGTTCAGCGCATTTGCATCATCCGTGTATTCAGCACGCAGCGCCGCAAGCTGATTGAAATACTGTTCAATCGTCAGACTGTCTCCGCCGGTGCCCTGCGTCAGCCGCTGCCGGCGCAATTGCAGCCAACGCTCGTTTTCCTCAGGCGACAAGGTTTCCGGCCAGTTGCGCGCACGGTAGCGGAACAATAAATCCGGCAGACGCTCATCATGAAACGCAAAACGCGCGGTGGCAAGCGCCTGCGGCGTAGCGCGCCGTATCTGTGCGAGCAGCGGCGCATCGGCATTATCGATAAAACCGTCGTACAGCGCCTGATCGACATCCGCCGCCGGTTCAAATACCCGGCTGGTATATGCCGAAACAACACGCTGCGCGAAATCGCTGTTTTTACACTGCGCTTTGAGTTTGAGCCAATGCTGTTGGCAGACATCGAGGTCAATACCGATATGCTCGGCGGCCTGTGCATTCAGCGTATTGCGCGGCGCCAGCGCCGGGCATTTATTGATTTTCACCGACTTGACCGGCAAACGCTGTTCCCCGCCCGGCAAATCGTCATTGCGGATAAACAGATACCGCCCTAATGCTTCAACATCCATATCCAGAAACATTTCCGGATCATGACGCAAATCGTAAACCAGCACGCTGTTTGGATTACCCGGCTCAACGGCAAGCGGCATCACCAGCGTGGTACAACCGGTTTGGGCCGGATACATGCGTGAGGTATGCACCACCAGCGTATATTCGATCACATCGAGCAGTTCCGCCGCACGCCGTTTATTGCGCAACTGGAACAGCCAGTTGTAAAGCCGCGGCTGCCGTTCGTGCAGCAGGCGCGCCAGACCGATCGTGGCGCGCACATCGGACAACGCATCATGCGCCGATCCATGCGCAATGCCATTCGCAGCGGTTAAGTCTTCGAGGCGGAAACTCGGCAATTCGCACTGCTCCCCCTGCCCCTCCTGTTTTTCCGCTTCCACTTTACGCTGTGGCCATTCAATACCCGCAGGCCGCAGGGCGTAGGTCATGCGCATCAGATCGATGATATCCCAGCGTGAATTGCCGTTCTGCCACTCGCGCGCGTAAGGGTCGTAGAAATTGCGGTAAAGCGTGTAGCGCGTCACTTCATCGTCAAAACGCAGCGTGTTATAACCCAGCCCGCACGTATCGGATTGCGCCAGTTCCGCATGGATCTGCCCGATAAAATCGGCTTCCGGGATGCCTTTCTCATCCGCCTGCTGCGGCGTAATTCCCGTAATCAGACATGAAACCGGCTGCGGCAGCCCATCGCACGGCGGTTTGCAGTACATCACCAGTGGCTTGCCGATTTCATTGAATGCCTCATCCGTGCGCACACCCGCAAACTGCATCGGTCTGTCCCGTTTCGGATCGGTGCCGGTCGTCTCGTAATCATGCCAATATAATGTTGTCGCCATTGGTGGTCAGCCTCTCGATTCAATCCGCTTTGAAATCACATGCCAACCCATTATAGTGCTATTTTTTTAAACTTTTATAAGGAGAAACAGTATGGCGCGTCAACTGATCAGTTCCGGTTCAACATTCGAACAGGAAATCGGCTATTCCCGCGCAGTCCGCGCAGGTGACTGGGTATTGGTTTCCGGCACAACCGGATTTGACTACAGCAACATGACCATATCCGACGATCTGGCGGAACAGGCCGAACAATGCTTCAAAAATATCGAAGCCGCATTGAAGGAAGCCGGCAGCAGTTTAAAGGATGTTGTGCGTGTAACCTATGTGCTGCCGGATGCCGACGACTTTCCCAAATGCTTTCCGGTCACGCGCAAATATTTTGGCGATGTCCGGCCATCGGCGATGATGCTTACTGCAGGATTGTCCGACCCTCGCATGAAAATCGAAATTCAGGTGACGGCGTATTGCGGTGAATGATTTCAGATAACCTCAGGTAACCTCAAGCATTTTGGCCACACCGTTTTTGCATCAACCGGCAACCATTTTTCAGTTGCCGGTGTTTTCTTAGAACTTAGAAAGCAGCTCATGTCTGTCAAAAACCTCGATCAAAGGATGCCGCGCAAGGCAACTCACATGACAATGCACCCTTCAGTGAGATCTTGAACAGGCTCTCAGAAGAATTGAATCATCAAATAGATATAGCTTGGAATAAAAATACATAATGCGATAATAACAAGTTTTTTCATAGTGCTAGCTCCTCATATCAGATACTCGATAATTATTATTTTAGGAAATCCAAGTAAAACGCATACCAGGCTTTTTCGTCAAGTATTATCTGCGATGTCTGATCATTGGGAATAATGTTCATCGTATTCTTATTGCAATGACAGAACGCCAATGAATTGAAACGCCTAAATCGATTTTCTTTTGACGCAAACTATTGCGTCATTTCAATTATGAAGAGTGTCAATAATATACATCTTTCTCAATCGGCGGAGGGGTTTCGTCTTCCAGCTCTTTGAGTCGTACCAGCATCGACGTACCCATCCCCCCGCGTTTATTGCACCACTTGTAAAACGTCGCACTACTCATTCCGTGTTCTCGGTGCGTAGTTTCAGTACCGGAGCACCTGCCTCAGCCTGTTTGAGTATCGCTATAATCTGGCTGTCACTGCAAAAAAGTTCTACTTTTAACTCCGGTTTTTCAGGGGGATCACCGTCCAACCGCAACCCAATTAGCTTGGATATATTCCTATAACTGAAGAAGAAATTCCCATCTTTCCATAGTGCTGCGGTGGTAGGTAAAGTATTGCTGTTTGAAACACATTTTGTTTAGACCTGATATCGCAACCGACAGAAAGCGGTGATATTTAAATATAACTGCCGGATCTCAGGCGACAAGGTAATAGCGCATTTCGGAAATTCTTAAATATCAATTTTGATCGGAGTAATCAACATGTCTGCAAAGACGCTTGAAAATAAGCCAGGTTATTTTTCTTCCCAGAATATCGGATTTATTCTGGGGCCCAGTTGCTTATTAGTGACCCTTTTATTGCCAGCGCCTGGAGATCTGTCTGTCGCAGCCTGGCATACCGCAGGGATTGCCATGCTTATTGCCACCTGGTGGGCCACTGAAGCAATACCCATCCCGGTCACTGCGTTGTTGCCTATTTTATTGTTTCCTGCATTGGGAATTATGAGTGTAAGAGAAAGTGCTGCGCATTATGCCGATCCCATTATTTTCCTGTTACTGGGCGGTTTTATTATCGCGGCAGGACTTTCCAAATGGAACCTGCATCGCCGTCTGGCTTTGAATATTCTTAATCGCGTTGGCAATGATCCATCGGCAATCGTGGCCGGTTTTATGGCCACTACCGCATTTTTGTCGATGTGGATCAGTAATACGGCAGCAACGATTATGATGATTCCGATTGCACTGTCACTGGCAGGCGAGGTTGTCAGCGATAAAGAAGAATCGCACCATAATTTTATTATTTGCCTGTTGCTTGGTATCGCCTATGCGGCAACCATTGGCGGCATCGGCACTATCATCGGCTCGCCACCCAATGCTTATGTCGTAGGCTATCTGGCAGAAAATCATGCGATTGAAATCAGTTTTTTGGAGTGGATGATGTTTGGCGTCCCTTTCGCAGTAGTGATGCTTGTCGCGGCATGGTGGGTGCTGGCAAAGTGGGTCTATGTTTTTGACACCCGTAAAATCAATGTTTCTTCAGGTTTTATCGCTACCGAACTGAAAGCACTGGGGCGATTTACAACACCGGAACGGCGCCTTGCGCTGGTATTTCTGTTTGTTGTAACCGCCTGGATTGTGCGTCCAGCGCTGAAAAGTTTCGACATCATGCCGTGGCTGGACGACACCATGATTGCCGTTGCAGGTATTGTGCTGATGTTTATCATTTCTTCCGGCCAATCAGAACAAAAACATTCCGCCCTGCTCGACTGGGAAAGCGCCAGTAAAATTCCGTGGGGTGTCCTTTTACTGGTCGGCGGCGGCTTAAGCCTTTCAGGTGCCATTAAAGAAAGCGGATTAGCCGTCTGGCTTGGACAAAATCTGCCAAGCTTCTCAGGATTGGAGGTGATATTCAGCGTGATATGCCTCATTACTTTTATCGTTTTCCTGACGGAACTGACAAGCAATACCGCGACCATGGCGGCTCTGGCGCCCATACTGGGCTCATTTGCCAGCGTTAACGGCATTGATCTTCACCTGATCTTTGTCGTTGCGGTCTTCTCCGTCAGCTCCGCCTTTATGTTACCCGTAGCAACACCACCCAATGCCATCGTTTTTGCCACAGGCTGGGTAACGATACCGAAAATGGTCAGAGCAGGATTCAGGCTCAGTCTCATTGCGATTGTGCTGATCACCGTTCTGTCTTATCTGCTGGTTCCCCTGATATTCGGATAAAGCAGTCGCTTAAAATGAAGTCAGAAGCAAGAGAAAAATGCTTGCTTCTGACTTCATTTGCAGGAAAATCCAGAACAGGTCTCGGTATTCAGGGCAATCGCGCTTAAAAGTGCTTGAAATTAGAATTTAGATGAGGTATGTGTTTTATTATTTTGATAATAAATGATAGAGAACGCTACACCTTCAATTATTCACCACTTTTCGAGTATTCGAGATCCTCGGGTTAACAGACAAA
>CAYXFV010000049.1:0-22961 GCA_964464365.1 uncultured Nitrosomonas sp.
CTGACATCTCTTGGGAAAACAAGACAGTTTCAACAATTAATTACAACATAGCCTTTGAAATCGTCTTGCCTAGTCCAGCGCCCTTATTTTCTTCACTCATAATTATCCCTCAATGTATTTGTGGTTAGTTTATAGATGTAAACTTCATTCCGTGCTTATCCGGTTGTCTCCCAAGCCCACTACCGGTAGTATGTTGAGCATCTGCGCCAACCTGAGGTGGTCATGGTTATCGACGTGCTTGAGCGAGACGATTCGCCGTTTCCTCGCTCGCTTCCTGATTTTCAGCGACTGTTCCCGAACGAAGCGGCCTGCGCGGCCTATATAAAAGAAAGGAATTGCCAGTGACGGATTGTACCCGGAGATCGTTTGATTTTCCAGCCGTAAAAAAGCGTGTTGTTGAAGTGAATTTTGAAGGTGGAGGCATCACCTCGGATGGAGGTGTCATGTTGCTGCGCCAGGCAGATCGGTTGATTGGATTGAGTCAGGCTGTAGCAAATGTGCTGAAAGACAACCGCAGGCAGGCAAGCTGCAAACATGATGGGCTGAGTCTGTTAGGGCAGCGGATTTATGGATTGGCTTCTGGCTATGAAGATTTGAACGATCATCAAAAGCTGCGTCATGATTGTGCGATACAAACGGCTATTGAGCGAACAGAGGCATTAGCGAGTAGTTCCACGTTGTGCCGTTGGGAGAATCGTTCCAACAGTCAATCGGCATGGCGTATTCACGAAGTGATGGTTGAACAATTCATTGCTTCGTTCAATGATACCCCCAAAGAATTGATTCTGGATTTTGATGCAACCGATGATGCGGTTCACGGAAAACAGGAAGGCAGTTTTTTTCATGGCTACTATGACCACTACTGTTTTCTGCCGCTGTACGTTTTTTGCCGTGATCAGTTGCTGGTCAGTTACCTTCGGCCGAGCAAGCCAATACGCTGGAATATTTGCCGAGTCTGCAAGCGTGTTGGCACGAATGAAATCGAATCCCACAATTCGACATCAAAATTTAAGAAAATTAACCGGCTGTCTTAGATTCGTGCAATATTCAGGTTAGTCAGACAAATTTTGTACGTCAAGTCACCGCTTTTTCTATAATACTGCTGTTCTTAAGATTATCCCCAGTGTTGTAATCTGCGCTGAAGCAAAAAATCCGCGTTTATAACAAAAAGAGTGTGGCAAGGCTTAAAAAAATAAAAAAACCACCACTGTCGGTAACCGCTGTGATTAAAACGCTGGAACCCAATGCAGGGTCACGGCCAAATTTGCGCAGCGTCATCGGAATGAGCACGCCAAGCAGCGCCGCAAGCAACAGATTCAACAGCATGGCCAGCATCATGACCAGACCCAGCTCAATATTCTGATAAATCGCATAAGTGAATAAACCGACCACGGCGCCCCAGATCAGCCCATTCACAATACTTACGCCGATTTCCTTGCGGATAAGCTTCCAGGCGCTACCGGAATTGATCTGATCCAAAGCCAATGCGCGCACAATCATGGTAATCGTCTGATTACCCGAATTGCCGCCGATACCTGCGATGATCGGCATCAGCGCCGCAAGTGCAACGAGTTTTTCGATAGAATCCTCGAATAAGCCAATGACACGTGAAGCGACAAACGCCGTGACAAGATTAATGGCAAGCCACACCCAGCGGTTCCTGACGCTTTTCAGCACCGGTGCAAAAAGATCTTCCTCTTCTCGTAAACCGGCCAGATTCAGCGCTTCGTTTTCCGATTTCTCACGGATATAGTCGATAACCGTATTAACGGTCACCCTGCCCAGCAGTTTTTTATCATGATCGATAATGGATGCGGATACCAGATCATACCGTTCAAACGCATACGCCGCGTCCTGCGCCTTGTCACCCGGGTGCAGCGTAATAATCTCTTTAGACATCACATTTTCCACCAGGGTATCTGGATCGCTGACCAGAACCTTACTAATCAGCAAAACACCCTTTAGATGTTCTTCCCGATCGACCACGAATAATTGATCCGTATGATCCGGCAATTCCTCCAGACGCCGCAAATAACGCAGCACAACTTCAAGGCGCACATCTTCACGCACGGTTATCACGTCGAAATCCATCAAAGTACCGACAGAATCTTCGGGATACGACATCGCTGCGCGCAATTGCTCGCGTTCAGCGATCGGCAGCGAACGGAAGACATCCTCCATGACATCCTGTGGCAAATCCGGCGCAAGATCGGCAATCTCATCCGCATCGAGCTGTTCAGCCGCGGCGACCAATTCCTGCGTACCCATGTCGGTAATCAGTGTCTCCCGCACCGCATCGGATGCTTCCAGCAACACTTCACCGTCATATTCCGGTTTGACTTTACCCCAGATTATCAGTCTGTCTTCCAGCGGCAACGCTTCCAGAATATGGGCGATATCTGCCGGATGCAACTTGTCCAGCAACTGCTGCAATTCATCCAGACTCTTTCTTTGTACCGCAGAATCCGCCAGTGTTTCATCCAGCTCATCCTGCAGATTGACAAAACCCTCCAGCAGTTTGTATTTGCTCAACAGTACGATGACGCGTTGCAAATAGCTCTGAAGTTTTTCACTATCCTCGTTGTTATTATTTTCTTCTGTCATGATGGGCCGATTGTTTTGGGTGTGTTCGAGAAATTATGGTAAATCAACGAGAATAATTACATTCTCTTTTCTGTATGAATCCTGTGTGAATCCTATTGGACTAACCGGTGTTCTTCCAGCTTATAAATGTAGCAAAGAAACAGAAAAACTGTTTAAGGAATTTTTGCGGAATGCGCGCGTTTATGCAGTATGTCTCTTTTTTTTAACAAATGCGGCGAATCCCGATTGTGATCATAATAGCGCGGGCGGGTAATCATGGCTGCCAGTAAAGCCGCCTGATGGGGCGTAAGGGTTGCGGCGGATCGGCTAAAGTAATGCTGCGCAGCCGCTTCCACACCAAATACGCCGTTACCCCATTCGATGACATTTAAGTAAATTTCCAGTATACGCTGCTTGGGCATCACGTATTCCAGCATAACTGTGATGATAGCTTCCTGTGCTTTCCGCAGAAAAGACTTATTATCGGACAGAAAAAGATTTTTAGCCAATTGCTGACTGATGGTAGACCCACCGGCAGTGATATTGCCCTGTGCGAGATTCTTTTTAAAGGCACTCCAGATGGCGTCATAATCAAATCCGCTGTGTTGCAAAAACCGACTGTCCTCGGCAGCAACAACCGACCGTTTCATCACATCCGGGATATGTCGATAGGATATCCACTGGTGATGTAACACCGCATCTGGATGGTCTGTACGCAGGATTTCCAATTGACGCGACATAAATGCGGTACTTTGAGGATTGCTGTGCTTCCAGTACAAAACATGAAAGAGCAACCAGAGCTGGTACATAAAAATGACATAAATCGCCCAAAGAGACAGCTTCAAAAACCAGCGGCCAACAATGCTTATACTTGGATACTTTCCGTGATTACGTGCTGTTTTCCGAATCGGTGTATTTTTCTTTCGCATTTTTAAATAATAATGCCGAAATCGGTTAAATCCAAAACATTTTGAAGACATTGAGAACAGCAATAACCTGCCAGTATCAGAAAATTGATACAAACTACTTGGGCATTAAAGTTCAATTGGGGTATAATCCCGTTTCTCTTTTTTGGGTCGTTAGCTCAGCTGGTAGAGCAGCGGACTTTTAATCCGTTGGTCGCGCGTTCGAATCGCGCACGGCCTACCAAATAAAACAGTAATTTATAGCAATGTAAATTACTGTTACCTAAGAATAGCAGGCTGTTTATCAAAAAAATATTCAGTGAGATCTAAATGTCTCGAACCTGCTACGCTTTCCGGAACTTGAACTTGTTTTCAACAAGTAAATCATTCGTAATCAGTAGGTCAGGGGCTCGATTCCTGTCGATTATTTTTTCTGGCTTTTAGCTACCACAGGCTCTTAGGCATATTCGCCGCAGTGTGAATCACATATTCCAGTACAGTACTTCTGAATTTGTCGCAAATAAAATAACATTATGACTATCTAATGTTACAACTTTTGTATGTTCTGAAATTCCCCATGAAATCTGAGTTTTGTATTGTCTACCCACTGGGAGCGTTTACGGGCATAATCCTGCCATCAAATGACATCGGTTTTCAATCATTAAATAAAGTTCAAATATGAATAATGAACACAATGTATATAAATCATTTGAAAAAAATGTGTCGCAACTGAAAGAAACGCTGACCGATCTTCAATATCAGGTTACCCAGAAGGCGCGAACCGAGCCGCCGTTTCAAAATGCATTCTGGGATAACAGGGAAGCAGGTATTTATGTGGATATTGTTTCGGGTGAGCCCCTGTTTGCATCGGTTCATCAATTCGATTCAGGTACGGGGTGGCCCAGTTTCTTCCAGCCGATTGATGCTCATTTTGTCCGGTTAGAAAAGGGCTATGAGTTGTTGCGACCATGTATCGAAGCACGCAGCCGGTATGCGGACAGCCATCTGGGGCATGTATTTAATGATGGGCCGCTGCCGACGGGGTTGCGCTACTGTATCAATTCTGCGGCTTTGAAATTTATTCCGCGCGATGATCTGCAGGCAATGGGCTATGGCGAGTACGCCAGTCTGTTTGACGGTCAATCTGTGCAGAACACCGCTTCAGATCCTGCCTGAAATGTCAGAGCGTGATGCGTATGCAGTAAAGCCGGACGTATTGCTGACGGGCAAGCGGCTACCGTCATTAGTTCACGCTATCGTCTGCTTCTCGGGCGTGTTTTTAATGATTTCATCAGGTTTGTTTGTTTTTGAAGTCAGCCTGCATGTCATCATGTTTCTGGCATTGGTCTGGGTTGTGATCCAGGCAGCCTGGCTCGGGCATTCATTTGTCGCTGTGCGGCAGATGATGAATGATGGTATCAGCAAGGCATTACCCGCGCTGTATATTTTCCTGTTGATCGGCATGGTGATTGCCAGCTACATGCAAAGCGGCACGATTGCGGGTTTGCTCTATTACGGGATTGATTGGCTTAATCCGGTTATTTTTCTGCCTGTCGGGCTGATTTTGTGCTGCTGCATGTCACTGGCAACCGGTACTTCGTGGGGAACGGTAGGGACGCTCGGTATCGTCATGATAGGTATTGGGGAAGCGATGGGCATCCCTGCGCCTCTGGTGGCGGGTATGGTTATTTCCGGCGCTACATTCGGGGATAAATTGTCACCGATATCCGATACGACCATTCTGGCCGCCATGAGCGCGGATACCCTGCTTTACCGCCATATTCATTCCATGCTCTATACGACGGCGCCGACGTTGATCATCGTAACGGTTCTGTTTATCGTACTGGGCATGCAATTTGCCGATACGGCGCTACCCAAAACGCATATTGAGAACATCCGTTCTGCACTGGCCGGTGCGTATCAGCTGAATCTATGGATTACCCTGTCACCGCTGATGGTGATGTTTGTATTGAGCATGAAACGCTTTGCCCCCGAAATCAGTATGTCGGCGAGTATTCTGCTCGCCATGCTGATCGCGGTTTTTTACCAAGGTAAAAACGGTATCGATGTATTGAATGCACTCTGGTTGAATACGGATGGCACGACCGGTATCGACAGCCTCGACGTATTACTGGGGCGTGGCGGCATTTACAGCATGGCCTGGACGCTGTTGCTCTCAATCATGGCGCTGGCGCTGGGGGGCATATTGCATCACGCCGGTTTTTTGCGTGTTCTGCTGGTGAATATTATTGTGCATATCAAACGCGTCAGTACCTTGATTGCCACCACAATTGCCGCAGGTTTTATCGGTAATGTCGCGATGGGCGAGGCGTATATATCGATTATTCTGAATTGCCAGTTGTTTAAAAGCACCTATGAAGAAAAAGCGGTCGATAAAGCCGTGTTGTCGCGTTCTGTGGAGGAGGGCGCAACGTTGACCACGGCGCTGATACCTTGGACAACAACCGGCACATTTTATGCCGCCACGCTGGGTATCGCGACACTGGATTATGCGCCGTATGCGTTACTGAATCTGCTGAATCCTTTTGTTGCAATCATCATGGCATTTCTGGGGCTGGGGATGCTAAAGAATAAAATTGGCCGATAAATGGATCGACCCGGTTTAGTCTTAGTCGTGGGTTGATTCCGGTGATTTGTTTTGCCGCTCAAATCGGTAAAATGCGAGCTTCCCCATCAAATTGGGCAGGAATCTGACAGGCCGGTCTTTCTTCATGACGCGGCGTTCCAGGATTTTTGCATCGCACTGCTTGCAAAAGTTCTCAAAATCACCGAGCGTACAGAGATGTATATTCGGCGTGTTGTACCAGTGATAGGGCAATGCATCGGATACCGGCATATGGCCCTGGATAACCTGCAGACGGTTCCTCCAGTGGCCGAAGTTCGGAAAAGAGACGATGCCTTCGCGCCCGACACGCAGCATTTCCCGGATAATTCCTTCCGTGTGTTTCATGGCTTGCAGCGTTTGTGAAAGAATCACATAGTCGAACGAATCGTCAGCAAAGCCGGATAATCCTGATTCAAGATCACTCTGAATGACATTGATGCCATTCTTGAGGCAACCCAGCACGTTGGCGTCATCAATTTCCACGCCAAAACCAAAAATCCGGCGTTCCTGTTGCAGGTATTTGAGCAATGCGCCGTCTCCGCAACCCAGATCCAGTATTTTGGAATCCAGTTTGATCCAATTGGCGATGGCCGCAAAATCGGGGCGCAGTGCCGCTGTGGGTGATGTCATTGTAACCATGTGGCCGTCTAAACCTCGATATTATCCATATATGCCTGCACCAGTTGGTGATAATAGGCATCGTTCATCAGGAATGAATCATGACCATGCGCTGAAGTGATCTCGGCATAGCTGACATTGATATTATTATTCAGCAATGCCTTGACGATATCCCGTGAACGTTCCGGCGAGAAGCGCCAGTCGGTGGTAAACGAGAGTACCAGAAAATGGGCCTTGACCGCTTTAAACGCGGCAGTCAGGTCGCCATTGTACGTATTGGCCGGGTCAAAATAATCCAATGCCCGTGTCATCAGCAGATAACTGTTGGCATCGAATAAATCGGTGAATTTGTCACCCTGGTAGCGCAGATAAGATTCGATTTCAAATTCAACATCATAGCCGAAAGAGAATTTGCCATCCCTGAGATCGCGCCCGAATTTTGTCGCCATCGAGTGATCCGAAAGATAGGTGATATGACCGAGCATGCGTGCGAGCCGCAACCCGCGTCGCGGCACTGTATTATAGGTGTAATAATCGCCGCCATAAAATTCCTGGTCGGTCAGGATTGCCTGGCGCGCCACATCGTTAAATGCGATGTTCTGCGCGGTGAGCTTGGCTGCGGCGGCAATGACAACAGCATGGCGAACCTTGTCAGGATAATTGAGCGTCCATTGCAGTGCCTGCATGCCGCCCAGGCTGCCGCCGACTACAGCGGCAAATTGCGTGATGCCCAGATGATCCGCCAGTTGCGCCTGAGTTTCAACCCAGTCTTCCACGGTTACGATGGGAAATTTCGCGCCGTACTGATGATTGCTCAATGGATCGATGCTTGCCGGCCCGGTGGAGCCATGACAGCCGCCCAGATTGTTGACGCCGATGACAAAAAACTTATCGGTGTCGATAGGTTTGCCGGGGCCGACGATATTGTCCCACCACCCGGTGCTCTTGGGTTTGTCGGCGTAAATGCCGGCAACGTGGTGATTTCCCGAAAGTGCGTGGCAGATCAGCAAAGCATTTGAACGCTCAGCATTCAACCGGCCATAGGTTTCATAAACCAGATGGTAGCTGTTCAATGTCGAGCCGCTTTTCAGTTCCAGGGGCTTATCGATATGCACGTATTGCGGTATTACGATACCAACGGAATTTGAATCTTGCATTGAATAATACCGAAAAATCTTTCTGCTAAAAATGCATTATTATATCGCTAAAAAATATAACTGCATCGGTCTGCGATGCTGTCGTCAGCTGTTCAGCTTCATGAGAAGCTGATGCATCTTTTCCGGATTATCCGCGCGAACAATACGCTGCGCCAACGGAATAATATCGGGTAAATTGCTTTTCAGTATCTGGCTCTTGATGGCCAGCAACTGCGAAGGATACATGGAAAACTGCTGCAATCCCATACCGAGCAGTAAGCGTGTGAACTGGAGATCGCCCGCCATTTCACCGCAGATTGAAACCGGTTTCTCCGCGCGCGCGGACAGCTGGATCACTCTCGATATCAGCCATAAAACGGCGGGATGAAAAGGGTCGTAGAGGTGCGCGACCGAATCATCGACGCGATCAACCGCCAATGTGTATTGAATCAGATCGTTGGTACCGATGGATAAAAAATCCAGCCGCTGAAGAAAAATTTCCACACTGAGCGCGGCTGCAGGGATTTCGATCATACCGCCGATCTGAATCTTTTCATCGAAATCAGTCTGCTCGTTGCACAATACCTGTTTGGCATACTCTATCATATGCAATGTCTGGTTAACCTCGTTCAGATTCGACAACATTGGAATCAGGATCTTGATATTACCGAACTTCGACGCACGCAATATCGCGCGGAGCTGTGTGAGAAACATCTGCGGTTCGGACAAGCTCAGGCGGATTGCACGCAGCCCCAGTGCCGGATTGGCAGCCGTTTGAGCAACATACTTTAAATTTTTGTCCGCACCCAGATCGAAAGTCCGGATCGTAACAGGCTTGCCACGCATTTGCGTCGCGACAGCCCGGTAGGCCTCGAATTGTTCTTCCTCGCCGGGTAAGTCATCGCGGTTCATAAACAAAAACTCGCTGCGGAATAAACCGATGCCCGCAGCGCCGTTTTCTTTGACCTGTTCCAGATCGCTCGGTAATTCAATGTTGGCCAGCAGGTCTATTGCTGTTCCATCCAATGTTACCGCTTTAACACTCTTCAAGCGTCTGAGTTTTTGCTTTTCCAGCTCGAATTGGCTCTGCCGCAGGCGGTATTCGTCGAGAACATATTTATCGGGATTTACGATGATGATCCCTTGGCAGCCGTCGACAACCAGGCAATCGCCCTCGAGAATCAGTTGATGGGCGTGATGTAATGCGACAACAGAGGGAATATTCAAACTGCGTGCAACGATTGCGGTATGGGATGTCAGGCTGCCCATGTCAGTCAGAAAGGCAGTAAACTGGTGCGGTTTGTATTGCATGATATCGGCGGGACTCAAGTCACGCGCGACCAGAATATGATCGCCTGAATGCCTGGAAGGCGGCGGTTGATAACCGGGGTGGCCCAGCAATGCCTTGAGCACCCGGTCGACAACCTGTTCAACATCTGTCTTACGTTCGCGTAAGTAAGCATCGTCAATCGCTTCAAACTGCTCAAGCAGCACATTCTTTTGCTGTGCCAGCGCCCATTCCGCATTACACTGCGTCTGAGCGATGATATCGCGTGCTGCTTCCATCAACGTTGGGTCATCCAGAATCATATGATGCAGTTCGAGAAATGCACTGAACTCAGCCAGCGCCGCGCCATCCGATACCGAGGAACGCAATGTATCAAATTCATCTCGCACAGCAGCGAAAGCGTTATCCAGACGTTTGATTTCGCTATCGACCTGATTCCTGGGGATCAGGTAATGCATCACCTCCAGTGTGGCGGAGGCTGTTTTGTGCGCATGTCCTATCGCGATACCGCTTGATACGGCAATACCGTGCAGGATAAAGCTCATTCACCTTCCTCGAAATAATTCGCAATCAGCGCTACCAGCGCATCCATCGCTTCGTTTTCATCGGCGCCATTGGTTTCAACGTGTAACTTTGTGCCTTTGTTTGCCGCCAGCGTCATGACGCCCATGATGCTTTTGGCGTTTACACGCCGGTTGCCGGTAATCCAGACTTCGCACTTGTATTGACTGGCCAGTTTGGTCAGTTTGGCTGATGCGCGCGCATGCAATCCCAGTTTATTAATGATTTCGACTTCTCTAAGCTGCATGATTCGTTATCCCGGGAATGACAATGACGCCTGTTTTTCCACCATCCAGCGCTTTTTCAGCAACGATGGGCAGTGTTTCATTGCGATAGGTCAATGCTCTGACCAGCATGGGTAGATTGACGCCGGTAATGCAGATAACCTGATCGGTTGTTGCGGCGAGTCGCGTGGCGATATTGCACGGCGTCGCGCCAAAGATATCGCACAGTACCAGTACGCCGTGGCCTGTGTCCAGTTGTTGCACGATTTTGCGCATGTTGGTCAGAACAGTGTCGGGATCATCGGTGATAAAAACGCCCAGATGCGTCAATCGCTCAGGTTTTTCACTCACGACATGGCTTGCGCAGCGAATCAGATGATCACCGAGGTGTTCATGCGTGACAACAAGTATCCCGATCATATTTTTTCCTGATTTTTTAAATGATAAATGATCAATAGTTGCCGGAAGAATACGGTGGTCTAAGCA
The DNA here is from genome assembly GCA_964464365.1 of uncultured Nitrosomonas sp. Classification (GTDB taxonomy): domain Bacteria; phylum Pseudomonadota; class Gammaproteobacteria; order Burkholderiales; family Nitrosomonadaceae; genus Nitrosomonas. The sequence continues at coordinate 10,428 of CAYXFV010000049.1, forward strand.
ATTTACGGTAATTTACATTGATTACGTTGATTAAGGGTGGTTGAAAACCACCCTGTGCATAATAACAAAACAGCCAATCCCAGTGCCAGATAATTTCCCGTCAGGACATAGAGCGTCGCGCCGCTGAAACCTTGGGCAAGGCCATGCAGTCCGGCAGTGGTGAAAACTTCAAGCTGATCCAGCACTTTGCCGCGCTCATCGATAATTGCAGTCACGCCGGTATTCGTCGACCGCAACATGTAGCGTCCGGCTTCCAGTGCGCGCATTTGCGATATCTGTAGATGCTGGTGCGGTCCGATTGAACGACCGAACCAGGCGTCATTGCTGACATTGACAAGTAAAGTCGCCTGCGGCAGTTGAGTAATGATTTCTTCACCGAAAACATCTTCATAGCAGATATTTACAGCAACCTGTTGTCCTGCCAGCTGCATCGGCTGCTGATCGGTGCCGCCACGGGAGAAATCGGATAGCGGAATATGAAGCGTTTTGATAATCCAGCCAAAAACAGGTTTGAGCGGAATGAATTCACCGAATGGCACCAGATGATTTTTGCGGTAAACCTGTTCGGGCGAAATGCCGAAACTGAACATGCTGTTGTAGTAGGTATCGATGCTATTCGTAGCATGTTCGGCAAATCCGATGAGTATATCGCCATCGTTTTTCCGCGCATGTTCAGCCAGATAACCCAGATAATTCGGCGGTACGGCATCATTAAAAAGCGGAATGGAAATTTCCGGCGTGACAATCAGTCGGCTTTCGCTTTCCAGAATCAATTCCGCATAAGTCCGCATGGTTTTTTCAACATGATCTTCACGCCATTTCAGATCCTGTTCGATATTGCCCTGCAACAGACTGACGGTTACCGGTTCGCCAGTCGGTTCGACCCAGTCGATCGACTGCAATCCCAGTCCGCCCAGCCAGATGACGCCGAGCAGCACACCAATACGCATGGCGGCGGCAACTTGCGCGAACTTTGCGAGCCACAGGCCGAGCAGCGCAGCACTCCAGACCAGAATCAATGAAACACCATAAACGCCGAATATCGGTGCGAACCCGGCTAATGGACTGTCGGGTACTTGGGAATAGCCGAGCGCAAGCCACGGAAAACCCGTGAACAGTGTGCCGCGCAGCCATTCCGTGAGCATCCACGTGGCGGCGGCTGCCAGTGCCCAGATATGGGGCAAAGCTGCCCGCATGCGAAAAACCAGCCAGCCGCATAATGCCGGATACAGCGAAAGATACGCGCAAAGTATGACCAAGGCAAAAGCCGCTAGTGCCGGCGGCATGGCGCCGAAATCATGCAGGCTGACATACAGCCAGGTTACGCCGACACCGAACAGGCCCATGCCATACGCGAACCCCAGCCCGATGGATTGCAGGGCGGTCGTACATTGACGCCAGAATAAAAAGAGCAGCGCCAGGGTAACCAGCGGTACCGGAAACCAGTAAAAAGGCGCAAAACCGGGAACAGTCAAAATACCCAGAAAGAAAGCCAGAACGATGCGCATGATGATATCGCTCAAATAAGATCACGCATTTTTGAAGCGCGAATGTTTGATCAGCAGAATGGATGCGATCGGTAACACCAGCCCGATCACCGTAACCGTGATCAGCAGATATCCCAGGTCGCTGTAATCGGCCGGTATGTTGATTTCTCCGGTGACGGTATCTTTCACTTCACGCGTAACCACGAAAAACTGATTCAGATATTTAGTACCCAGCTGTGAGGCGGACAGCGCCAGATTGGTAAATGACGCCATGACCGCAAAAAATGTCGCCTTGAGTTTATCGGGCGCGGAATTGGCAATCCATGCCAGCATGGGAATCATGGCAATCTGTCCCAGCGGCGATTCCAGCGCGGTATCAATCAAAGCGATAAAGCGGGCGTCCACGACACCGCCGGTAATCGAAGCCGTCCACACATGCAGATCGTAATACATGCCAATGATCGGCAGCGACAAAACAGTGCCGGCAATGGTCAAAAAACCGATGATGTACGCAATCGAGCGTTCAGCCATGAAGCGCCGGAAAATAAACATGCCCAGGAGCGTAAGGCTTGCGCCGACCAGCGATAATATCGCGAGGAATTGTTGATCAAAGCCGAGTTCATCGATCATCCACCAGGTCGATCCGGCGCCTGGGCTGGGGATGGCGCGGAAAATAAATACGAGGAATGCCGTGCCGACCAGCACATTGCGTGCTTCCGGTTCGAGTTCGCCGACCAGTTGCCGCATCAGGAACAATACAATCGACATTGAAATCAGAAAAATGATTTCTTCTCCCCCGGGTACGCGGCTTAAGCCGACCGTTAACGACACAACCGTGAAAACCAACCCGCCGCCGAGAATCCACCAATTGACCGGTGGCGGTTCCGCATGAACAGCGAGCAGACTGACCGCATCATGCCTGCTATAGCCTTGCCGGACAAACCGGTTGATTTCTCTGCGCTGCAACCAGGAAGCCAGCACCACGCCGCATATTGAAATCAGCGGAATAATCAGCGCAAGCTCGTAAACCAGCAAATAAACGGCTTCTTTTTCGGCTTCGGGCAATGTTGCGGCATCGCGCAGTAGAAAAACATTCACCACGGACACCAGCACGCCCCCGCCGATGATGGCGACACGGCCCAGCGTCTGCATGGTGACATGCATGAATTTGCGTTTTTCCGGATCCATTTTCTGTCCGTTTTCGTCGATATGCGGCACAGCTTCCACGGTCATGGCGTCAGCAACGACATCCTGCAGGACATAACCGATCGGCGCCAGCAGCGCGGAAGTGACATACCAGGCTTCTATCGGCGCGATGTCGGTCATGATTTCCGTATGGCCCAGCAGGCCGATCATGATCAGCAGGCTGAGCATGATCAGGCTTGCGCCGAGATAGACCAGCAATCCTTTCCAGCGCCACATCAGATCGACAAGGTGACCCATCGGCATTTTCAGCGCCCACGGCAGCATCATCCAGAAGCCCAGCATGGCCAGGAATTCGGCTGAAAGTCCCAGTTTTTCCTTGACGTAGAAGGTTCCAACGATACTGGTTAATCCTGAAATGCCTGCGGCAACGTAAACCATCAGCGGCGGCATGTAGGACAGGCGCATTTCGCGTCCCAGTGAAATGATATTGGCGCTGAACCATTGCGTGACGACAGAGATAAAGCCACTGATGAATGAATGTTTCATGGTGTTTTTTTATTGTGATTGAATGTCAATGGAAATCGTCGGATGTGTCATATCGATAGGTTATATTTGTCGGGGGCGTACACCGACCTTGATCTGAATATTCATTTCCTTTTTGTTGCGTATCACGGTGACCGTCGTTGTTATGCCGGGTGGGAGCGCGGCTACTTTGTTGAGCAATTCCGACGAATTGCGAATCGGCTCACCTTCAACGGCAATCATGATATCGCCTGCCTTGATACCGGCCTGGTCTGCCGGGCCGTCCTTCAGCACGACGGCAATGAGCGCGCCTGTAGCGGTATCCAGCTTGAATGACTCAGCGAGTCCTTCGGTCATGTCCTGCATGCTGACGCCGAGCCAGCCCCGCGTCACGCCGCCCGATTGGATAATTTGCTCCATGATCGTTTTGGCAATATGAATCGGAATCGCGAAACCGATACCCAGAGAGCCGCCGGAGCGTGAGTAAATGGCCGTATTGATACCGATCAGATTTCCAGCGGTGTCGGTCAGCGCGCCGCCTGAGTTGCCGGGATTGATCGCGGCGTCGGTCTGGATAAATTCTTCAAATGTATTGATGCCCACCCGGGTTCGCCCCAGCGCGCCGATAATGCCCATTGTGACGCTCTGTCCGACGCCGAATGGATTGCCGATTGCCAGGACGACATCGCCGACTTTGGCTTCTTGGGAATGGCCAAACGTCATCGCGGGAAGATCTTTCAGATCGATTTTCAGTACCGCCAGATCTGTTTCCGGATCTGAGCCGACGATGGCTGCCTTGATTTTTCGGCCATCGCTCAAAGCCACTTCCACTTCATCGGCGGCTTCGATAACATGATGATTGGTCAGTATATAACCGTTAGAACTGACGATGACGCCCGACCCCAGATTAGACCTGCGCCGTGAGCGGGATTCAAACTGCTCGCCAAAGAAATGCTGAAAAACAGGGTCGTTAAGGAAGGGATGCGGTGATTCCTTGACGGCTTTCGTGGTGAAAATATTGACAACCGAAGGCATGGCGCGGCTGGCGGCTTCGTAATAACTGTCGTGCCGGAGTTTGCTGATATCCGGTACGGCTTCCTTGATCGATATCAGCTCCGTGCGCGGCTTCCAGGGTAATAATTCGGGTCTTAATGTGGAGACCACAAAAAAAATAGCCAGCAGAATGGTCGCGGTTTGTGCAAAAATTAACCAAAGCCTGTACATGAGCGTCTGTAACTCCAAAAACAGATGTAGTTATTGAGATGAAGACCCATATTGTATGTGTAACCCAGCCGGAAAAGAAACCATGTTTCGAAATGAACTTGAACATTACCTCAATCAATTGCTGGATGTATCCCGTTTTCAGGATTATTGTCCAAATGGATTGCAAGTGGAAGGGCGCGAACGTATTCAAAAAATTGTCACCGGCGTCACAGCTTCGCTCGAACTGCTGAAAGCAGCCATAGCCCACGAGGCGGATGCCGTTATTGTACATCATGGCTATTTCTGGCGTGGTGAAAACGCCTGTATTACCGGCATGAAGCATCGCCGTATCGCGTTGCTCATGCAACATAAAATCACCCTGTTTGCTTATCATCTGCCGCTGGATATTCATCCGGAACTGGGCAATAACGCGCAACTGGCGAAGCGTCTTGATTTCGTTGAAAACGACCGTTTTGGCGAGCAGGGGATTGTTGTGCGCGGAACGTTGAAAACAGCGATGCCGCTACGTGCGCTGGGCGAAAAAATTTCGCAGACGCTGGGGCGGGAGCCGCAGCTCATCGGTGATCCCGATCAACCCGTCAGACAATTGGCGTGGTGTACCGGCGCTGCTCAAGGTTATTTTGAAGCAGCTATTGCGCAAAACGTTGATGCGTATATTACGGGAGAAATATCTGAACAGACAGTGCATGCCGCGCGTGAATCCGGTGTGGCTTTTGTTGCGGCAGGCCATCACGCAACGGAACGCTATGGCGTGCTGGCATTAGGTGAGCATCTGGCGGACAAATTCGGTATTCATCATCAATTTGTGGATATTGATAATCCGGTATAGCCGGGGTATTAATGCGTGCGGTTGAAGGATTCCGCTGTCCGGTTTTTGTCGCGCTTATTCTTTATCGTCCGTGTTTTTGAGGTCGTCGTTATTCTTTTTCTTTCCGGAAAACATGGTCCACCAGATGATAAAAACGAATAGGCCCAGTGCGATACCCGCCTCAACCAATAGTATCCACCAATTATTATTGTCCATATAAAAAATTCCAGGCTTGTTGTATAGTTTGAGCTTTAGAAAACAACATACTGTAACCAATATTCCATGAAATTCCAAACTTGTTTTCTTGCGGTTCTGCTGTCGTGCGTTCTTTTCGCATGCTCTACCCAGACGACTGTTCCACCCGAAACAGTCGAGCCGTTAGCAAAATCTGCACCATCGCCGCAACAACCGCAACCGCAGCAGGGACCGGTAGAACCCACGACATTGTCCACTCATGTGCCGGTGCAGTGGTCCGATTTAATTGGATGGGCGGAAGACGATCAGCGGGCTGCCTGGCAGGCTTTTTTGCAAAGCTGCACGGTGCTGAAGAGACAGCCGATATGGCAGGAAGCCTGTACTGCGGCTACTTTTTTGCAGGCTGACAATAATGCCGGTGTGCGGCATTTTTTCGAGCGCCATTTCGTACCGCACCGGATTATCAACCATGATGGCAGCAGCGAAGGGCTGGTGACCGGCTATTATGAACCATTGCTGCGCGGCAGCCGGAAGCCGACTGCGCGGTATCGATATCCACTGTATGCCGCGCCGGATGAATTGCTGGTGATCGACCTTGGCGACCTGTATCCCGAATTGAAAGATCTGCGGCTGCGCGGACGCCTGGAAGGTCGCCGGGTTGTGCCCTATTACAGCCGTGCGGAAATCATGGATAATCCCGCAGCGCTGAAGGGTTATGAATTACTCTGGGTGGATGATGAAGTTGAGTTGTTCTTTCTGCAGATACAGGGATCCGGAAGAATACAGCTCGATAACGGTGAGATCGTGAAAATCGGTTTTGCCGAGCAAAATGGCTATCCCTATAACTCGATCGGGCGGATTCTGGTACAGCAAGGCGAGCTGCCGCTGGAGAGAGCTTCCATGCAGGGCATCAAGCAATGGGGGCAGCAAAATCCGGGTAAACTCAGAACGTTGCTGCAGCAGAATGCGCGCTTCGTATTTTTCCGTGAATTGCCTGCCGATTTAAGCGGCCCCATCGGCGCGCTGGGCGTGCCGTTGACAGCCGGACGCAGTATTGCCATTGATCCGCGTTCGATTCCTCAGGGCGCCCCTGTTTTTCTGGCAACGACCTGGCCGAATTCCAGTAAGCCGTTGAATCGTCTGATGGTGGCGCAGGATACCGGCGGTGCGATTAAAGGCGGGATACGCGCCGATTTTTTCTGGGGTTATGGCCCTGAAGCCGGCAATCAGGCCGGTAAGATGAAGCAACAGGGAAAAATGTGGGTGCTGATGCCCAATGGCTACACCGCGCCACGGCTGACCCGGCAGTAATGCTGCAGCGCGTATGTGCTGTTCGTGCGGTTACCGAAGAAACTGCGGCGTTTCGTCAGGCAAAGTGGCGCTCTGTCCGTTGTGCTCCTGCGCCAGCGTATCCGGAGGCTGCGGTTTCTTTCTTGGCAAATGACCGGGAAACCGCAACCTTGCCAGTTTCAGCAGCGGCCCGCCGTGTAAAACAATTGCATCCTGCAGCGCTGAGCCGTTGCCCTCTTTGATGCTGAGATAAAATTGCAGATAATCATTTTTCTCAACATTGTCATGACCATCCGGCGGTGCGCCGGGATTATACAATCCGACTGAAAGCGATAAGTCTGCGGTCAGAAAAACCGGATCACCCGCGAGCTGTGCTTTGGCGTATTCCAGATGCCGAGGTTCAACATAAACGACAACTTGCTGTTCCAGCGTCAGATTAATGACATCCTTGCGATGGCCGGAAAAAGACAGTTCGACTTCCATGAGCGCATTGTCCCTGACCATTTTATTTTTACCAGTTTCCTGGTCATTCCGTTGATCGGGAATGACCTGCGCGATCACGTCATTGATAAAATCATTCTGTTCGTTCTCCGCTTCCTGCAGCGCCGCAATCTGTTCATCCAGCGTGTTGCCTGAATCGTAAATTTCATGAATGGCCATGATTGTTTTCTGCCCGGCGCCCGGTATATCGATATCATGATCGAGAAATCCGAGCATCGGATCGTAATCCAGCTCGACTTCCATCGGGTAGGGCACATCCTCGTTGGTATTGATCGTGCCGCTCATAAACGATGTGACGATAATTCTGCGATGGGTGTGGGTATCGACCGACATGCCCAGCGGAATGGGGCTGACGATGATATGGCCGGTGCTTTTGAGTTGGATATCCAGCGTCGCCAGCCAGCGGTCTTCAAACGGGACAATGGATGCGTCCAGATTGTCGGCCAGCCAGTCAGGAATCAGGTCAAAAAATTTCAGCACCCCTGTCGCCCGTATTTCCTGGCGGTTGTCTTCACCGATTTCATTGCCTTCCAGCATCTCGGTTTGAAAAAATTTATGCGTATGATCGATGGAAACATCGATTTCAAGCGTGGGCCGCTCAGCCGTACCCAACGCTCTACCAAGCATATGGGATACCGCCCTGATATTGAGAACCTTGTTAAGAATCTCGGGAATGGTGCCATTATCCGGTATCGGAACACATAAAATGGTGGATTTGCTGTGTATGTCCGCGCGGACTTGATCAAGCCGTTCATGGAAATGACGGTTCAGATAAAGCGATTCCGCTGAGAATCCGTGCGTTTCCGGTTCGGAAAAACAATCGCCCGCTTCATGCTTCTGATAAATCGCGCGCGTTTCGGTACGTTGAAGAAAATAATCATTTAATGAAACATAATCACTCATATCACAATTCAGTCAATCCGCTGAAGGCGGATGATATTTCATGGTTTGATGGGATGCAGTTTCTGTTTGCATTATTAACAGGCTCTTAAAGGTATCATCATATTCCGATGCATGTAAATCAATGTACATGCGAAATACGGTGTATGGGTATCCGATGGATGTAGGCACTACTTTGTTCCGGTGGCGCCGGTGAGCCGATTGTATCCTGCCACAAGGGTAAAAAGTTTTGAACACTGAACGGTAACCTGATGGACGCAGAATGTCGAGACTAACCGAATTGTATGGATGTGCAGCGCTGCGGACCGTGGTTATTTGGAAGCGCAAAAAGCACTCGGCCGGCTTTATCTGACGGGATTGGAAGAAATGGGTCCGGATTTCCGCGAAGCAGAGAAGTGGCTGTCAATGGCTGCTACAGCGGGCGACGAGGAATCCGAAAAACTCCTGGCCGAAGCTTCGCGGCTCAAGCACACTGAACGGCAGTTTTATCTGTGGAGCAACCGTTGGCGTCCGGTTATCCAACGTTCCTGGTACTCCAATTGTTCGTATCATTATCAGTGGCGCAATAATGGCTGGTATTACTGACAGGGCAACGGGCAGGATGATTTGATGCGCGCGCCGTAACGATTTTACTGTATGGCAATAGTGAGCGTAAACGGTTCATCCATTACGGATCGCATCAACTGGCCGACAGTGATCCGGTAAGTTTTCTGTTCAGTGGTGACCCGGTACTTGTCCTGCACATCAGCGACACCTTCAATGGAAAACATCATATTGATGCCTGGAATCGCGATATCGGCCGTTTGTCCGGCAGCGGTCGTGATTTGATAACATAGTGTGCTGTCCGGCGGTGCAATACCTTCGATCGTCGCACTGCTGTGTCCGCGCTGGAATCGGATAGTTTCGCAGTTCTCAGCCCAAGCTGTTGTCACTGCGAATATTGAAAGGATAAATGCAAGTGTGAAGATGGTGATTCGTCGGGTTGTCATGGTTGGGAATCCTATTGCATCAGTTTGGCGTAAGTATAAAAACCGGAAGATTTCAGCTCCCAGGAGTTATGCCTCGTGCACCACGCGCTTTGCATAATTCCTGTGTATGCAGTTGATAGGGTTATTCAACGACCTTGGTCAGAATGGCGGTTTCCACGGGATCTTTAAAGTCCGCGTCGTTATCGCTGAACAATCCGATAATCAATTGATCACCACTTTGGCGCACGCCGATCAGTTCATTTTGCTGCCAATTTCGATTGATCGGGTGACCTGAAACCGAACCAGTGCCAGCAATAATTCCATAAACATAATTATCCACCAGGCTAGGCACAATTTCCCGGTTGCCAATATCCGGATGCCCTGCTGCATTACCCGATGCGATAGCTGCTGTAAAAGTATCTGAGACGTTATTGCAATTTGAAGAGATGTCTCTATTCACACCTCTGATCGTGTATAAGCTACGATTAGAATCAATCATGGAGGGCCCTTCCAGTACATAGCAAAAACCACTCTGTGTTTGGTAAACCCCCGGCGTAATGTTCGTCACCGGAACCGGCGGTGATGGCGTGATGGAAGAAATCTGCTCGAAAATAAACCCGTCGGTAGGATTAAACGTGAATCGAAATGCAACATCGAACAACGTCGTCTGCCCGGTATTGACGTCCACGACAGGTACGCGGTGCATGTTGATATTGCGACCGCTGCCTACCACATTGCCGGATTCGAAATGAACGCTGAGATTGGTGCCCGGAATAACTTCAGCGGATAAGCCGAACGGCAGAAAGCAGGCCAGACTCACTGAGAGGGTTGAAATAATCGCTTTGGTTTTCATCATCTTGTCCTCCTTTTATTGTTAATGAGCCAGCAGGTTAACATATGTCAATCAATTTGACGATTATTCTCATAAAAACAACCCATAACGCATGCAGCGCTGGGTTATAGTGAAAACGCCCCGATGCCTGCTCAGAAGTGGTAGGATAAACAAGACAGTTAACGAATCTATCAACGAGTTCATCGACGGCAAGGTGAGTCCATGACCAGACGAGTAGCGATTATTCAGGGACACCCTGACACAACCGCCGGGCATTTTTGTCATGCGCTGGCGGAGGCCTATCTCAAAGGCGCTTGCAGCGGCGGATTGGAAGCCCGTCTGATCGATGTGGCGACGATGGATTTCACCCTGTTGCGGTCAAAAGCCGATTTTGAAAGCGGTGTGCCTTATGAATCGATCCTGCAGGCACAGGATGCGATCCGCTGGGCAGATCATCTGGTGATCGTTTTTCCCCTGTGGCTCGGCACAATGCCCGCGCTGCTCAAGGCATTTTTCGAACAAACCTTCCGCCCCAATTTTGCATTCGATTATGGCGAAGCCGGGCAGGTCACCCGCAAACGCCTGACAGGAAAATCAGCGCGCCTCATCGTCACCATGGGCATGCCTGCATTCATCTACCGGTGGTTCTATTGCGCGCATGGCGTCAAAGTGCTCGAACGTAACATTCTTGCATTTTGCGGCATCAGCCCGATCAGAACCTGTCTGATCGGTTCAATAGAAAATATGACCGAAGCCCGGCGGCTGAAATGGTTGCAGGTGGTACGACAATACGGTGAGACAGGCCGATGATAGGGCCACGGGAGATTGCTCCGGTTACAGTCCCGGCCGTTTTTTACAGAGATCAAACCGTAATCCGAGTCGGTCGAAGAGCAGTGTTCTGATGACCGCCCGGGCAGATCACAGTCCATTAACCCGGTTTTCCTTGATGCGCCGATACGATTTCGCGGAACGCACGCCGCGTTTTCGGCCCGAACGTTTCGAAACTGGGATTGGGCGTTTCGTTATAGGCGCCCTTTAACTGCGACAGGCTGTCATTGTGCAGTACTGTTTGCAATTGCGGTACATCGAGTTTATAGATGCTGGCGGCATTGAGGCCAAAAATCCGCCTGCGCATTTGCGGCGTAATCGCGGTGTATCCGTATTGATTTTGGAACGATTCGCTGATCTGAAAGCTGCGGAATGCCTGGATCTGATCCTGCGGACTGCCGTACCACAGGGCGTCGGTGCCCCAGCAGATACGCTCCGCACCAAAGTATTGGATCAATTTGCCCATTAAATGCGCGGCCTGGTCGGGTTTGCTCATACAATACCGCCATACGCTGCCCAGTTCCGCGTATAGGTTGCCTGTGTTGGGACGGAAACCGTTTTCCTGATGCGCCTTGATCAGACGGTCGACGCCTTGCGCACTGTCAGGTCTGTAAGGGCCTTCCGGGATGCCGGCTTCAAAACCGGCGTGATAGCAGATAAAAGTAACATCCGGATAAAGTTTTGCCGCTCTTGCGATATCCGCCGGATCCGAATATTGATAGTGCATGCCGCTCAGCGGCAGGCCGCGATGCGCGCAGATAATCTTGACGCCGAGCGCGCGTGCTTTTTCGATCAGTGGTATGCCATATTCCGGATCGTCCATGAAATAACCCGTTCCATCGGGACCCCATTGCGGATAGGTTTTCCATGCCGCTACGCCGAATTCCTTAGCCTGGACTTCCATGAACTCGAGTCCGCCCGGTTCATTCGGCATTACACCCCCTTGGATCAGAATGCGATGACCGGAACCACCGGCTGCGGCAAGCCGGCGCGCTTCACTGGCATAATCCATTGGTGTCGGATTATTGTCGCGTCCGCCCCAGAGCGCTGAAACCACGGCAATATCCGTATCGCTGTCGAGGAATACTTCCTTGATCATCTGCTCAGCTGAATAGCAATCAAACTGGCCCGTCATGCATTTGCGCCGTTGATCGAAAATCTGGTTCAATACCGTCATCCAGCGTTCTCCGGATTTACCCTGAGCCCATTTTCCGGATGGATCCACGCAATGGTTCTGGATGTCAAAAATAAATTCGTCACCGCCGATACTGTGGGCTGCTGCCGATTCATCGTATGCCGCTTCCTGTGCAATGGAAAAATAACCGCCTGTCTGGCCGGAACGTGCAAAAACCTGATTGAACGCAAGCAGGGTTGCGGCCGATCCGGCGAGTGTTTTCAGAAATGCACGCCGGCTTTTCCGCAAAGTTTTAGCTGCCTGGCCGGTCAATTGATGCGCGCAGCGGTTGGCTTCCCGTTCCGCTGCTGTCAGTGGTTGCGGGCAGTATTCGGCATTGGTCGCCGTATCGATTTTGATCGGAAGCCGTTTTCCTTCAGGGTCAAAGTCCATTCAGAAGCTCCTTGGTGTGGTTTGTCGGTAAGCAAGAACATTCTTGGCATGTAAAACTATGTTGCGGATATGCCTGAAAAAGTGCGATTACGCGGTACTTCAAGGTAAAGGAATCCCGGTGGGATGTCAATTGCGTGGCGTATTTCTGCTGGCGACCGGGGGCGGCTGTAAGCGGGGCAGGATTATGCCAGATCAAGTCTGAACTACTACACATAATCATAGTAGGCGCTACGGCTTACACCCATGAGTTGGCACATCAGGCCAAC
>CAYXFV010000050.1:0-22697 GCA_964464365.1 uncultured Nitrosomonas sp.
GCAAGATGGTACTGAAGCCGGATGATGATGACGAAGACGATGAAGATGAAGATGAAGATGAAGATGACGACGACGATGATGATTAAAACGCTGTCCTGCGTATATTGGACGTTAAGCGGGTTAAGTTTTTGCGTTAAAAGCTCATTTTCTTGTAGTTGAGAAGCGTGATCCAGATTAAATCTGGATCACGCGATAAATAGTAAAGAAATGGCGTTCAATCGTATAACTATCATCTTTGTTATCGTAGCCGGTTGAACGCAGCAATAGGTAAACGGCAGTGACATTTTTTGTTACATGTCAGAAAATAATAACCCGCACAAAGCGGGTTTTTTTTTGAGAATATTTATGTTGAATCATTTGCCGCAACCCGGCCTACCCTATCCGCACCGAAGCCGCGATTATTTTATTGCAGGATTTACTTCTTTTTGTGTGGCAGTAAGTCTTGTCATTGATGGCAGTGCAAGTTTGGAAATGCAGAATCTGCTTGGCGTGATTGCGTGGATTTTTTTATTCGGACTTCTTGCAGGAGAAAATAAGGAGGTTCGAATGCAAGTGGTGATTGCAGTAGCGTTCGCAACCGCCGGTGAACATTTTGCCTCTATTTATATGGAAGGGTATACGTATCGTTTTGAGAACGTACCGCATTATGTTCCGCCAGGTCATGGCATGGTTTATTTAACTGCGGTTGCACTGGCGCGGTCAGGTTTTTTTCAGATGTATGCACGAAAAATAGCAGTTTTTGTATTCGTGACAGGAGGACTGTGGTCCTTGTGGGGAGTCAGCGGAATACCGGAGCAGGGTGACCAAGTAGGCGCATTCCTGTTTGTGATTTTTGTAATATGCGTATTGAAGGGACGATCGCCGCTCGTCTATCTGGGGGCCTTTTTTATATGCACCTGGCTTGAGATCATCGGCACGGCAGCTGGTACATGGAAATGGGCGGCGATAGAACCGGTGTTTGATTGGTCCCAAGGAAATCCACCGAGTGGTGTCGCTGCCTGGTATTGCCTCGTTGATGCGGTAGCGATAGGGTTTGCGCCAGTTTGTCTGCGCGGATTGCAAAAACTTGCAAACTGGTATAAAAGGATGATTGCCAGTTGATATGTGACTGTATACTTGGATTATTTTCAATACAATTTAATTAGGGAATGATAAGTGACTGTAATTCGATTGCCGGATGGCTCTGAGCGGATATTTGAACAACCTGTGACCGTAATTGATGTGGCAGCTTCGATAGGATCGGGTTTGGCGCGTGCGGCCATCGCTGGAAAGGTAAATGGTAAGTTAGTCGATCTTGATCGATTGATCGAAGAGGATAGCGATCTTGCGATCATTACAGAAAAAGATTCGGAAGGTTTGGAAGTGATCAGGCATTCCAGCGCGCATTTGCTGGCGCATGCGGTAAAGGAATTATTTCCTGAGGTCCAGGTAACGATCGGACCTGTAATTGAAGACGGCTTTTACTATGATTTTTCTTATGAACGTCCGTTTACGCCGGAAGATCTTGCTGCAATAGAAAAACGAATGCTTGAAATAAGCAAACGGAGTATCAAGATCGAAAGAAAAGTCTGTGAGCGTTCAGAAGCTATTCATTTTTTTAAGCAGCTGGGGGAGCATTATAAGGCGCAAATTATTGAATCTATACCCGGAGAGGAAGATTTGACGCTGTATACCCAAGCTAACTTTACCGATTTGTGTCGCGGCCCTCACGTTCCCAATACCTCGAAACTCAAAATATTTAAATTGATGAAAGTGGCTGGAGCCTACTGGCGGGGTGATTCAAAAAACGAAATGCTCCAAAGAATCTATGGCACGGCATGGAGGAGCAAAGATGACCAGAATGATTACCTTCATCGACTCGAAGAAGCTGAAAAAAGGGATCATCGCAAAATAGGCAAGCAGCTGGATCTGTTTCATACGCAAGAAGAAGCGCCCGGTATGGTTTTTTGGCATCCGAAAGGATGGGCGTTGTGGCAGCAGATTGAACAATACATGCGCGATATTCAGCATGAAAATGAGTATCAGGAAATTCGAACGCCGCAGGTCCTGGATAAAGAATTGTGGAAGCAGTCCGGTCACTGGGATAATTTCCGGGAAAATATGTTCATAACAGAGACTGACGATAGAAGCTTTGCGATTAAACCGATGAACTGCCCGGGGCATGTGCAGGTGTTTAAGCAAGGGCTCAGAAGCTATCGTGATCTACCCTTGAGACTCGCAGAGTTTGGTTCCTGTCATCGCAATGAAGCTTCTGGAGCACTGCACGGTATTATGCGCGTGCGTGGATTTACACAGGATGACGCGCATATTTTTTGTACCGAAGATCAGATTCAAGAAGAGGTCGTTAAATTTATCAGTCTATTAAAGCTTGTTTATGCGGATTTCGGATTCAAAGATATTCTGGTTAAGCTATCGACGCGACCGGTAAAACGGGTCGGCTCAGATACGCAATGGGATAAATCAGAAAGTGCGCTAGAGGCCGCGCTTAAGCAAGCAGGACTGGAGTGGGAATTGCAGCCAGGGGAAGGTGCATTTTACGGACCCAAGATAGAATTTGCACTGAAAGACTGTATTGGCCGAATATGGCAATGTGGTACGTTGCAACTGGATTTCTCGATGCCTGAGCGCTTGGGCGCAGAATATGTTGCTGAGGATAATACACGGCAAATACCGGTTATGTTGCATCGAGCTATTCTAGGTTCGCTGGAGCGTTTTATTGGCATTCTGATTGAACATTATGCGGGTGCATTCCCGTTATGGCTGGCCCCGGTTCAGGTTGCTGTGCTGAATATATCCAGAGGACAGGCTGAATATGTGGAAAAAGTGGCAAAAGAATTAAAACAGAATGGATTCCGGGTAATACAAGACTTGAGAAATGAGAAAATAACCTATAAAATCCGTGAGCATAGTTTGCAGAAACTGCCCTACCAGATTATCGCCGGAGACGTGGAGGTAAATACCAACCAAGTTTCAGTACGTGTCCGCGGCGGACAGGATTTGGGACAAATGCTATTAAAGGATCTGATCGAACGCCTTAAAAAAGAAGTAGAATTAAAGCGATAGTTTTTATTTAAATTATATGGAGAATTGCCATAGTACAAGAAAAGACGGCGCGCATAAATGATGAAATAGATGTGCCAGAGGTACGCTTAATCGGTGTAGATGGAGAGCAAATAGGTATTGTGAGGCTGGCTGAAGCTAATGAGTTAGCTGAAGAAGCCGGTGTCGATCTTGTGGAGATAGCACCAACAGCACAGCCACCGGTATGCCGTTTGATGGATTATGGAAAGTTTCGTTATCAGGAGAGCAAACGAAAGCACGATGCGAAGCTGAAACAGAAACAAGTACAAATAAAAGAGATCAAGTTTAGGCCGAATACGGATGAAGGCGATTATCAAATTAAGCTGCGTAACTTGATAAATTTCTTGAACGATGGCGATAAAGTCAAAGTAACATTAAGGTTTCGCGGTCGCGAAATGGCACATCAGGAATTTGGTGTGCGGATTCTTGAGCGTGTACGAGATGATCTTGAATCACACGCAATAGTAGAACAATTTCCTAAAATGGAAGGAAGGCAAATGGTGATGGTGCTGTCACCAAAGAAAAAAGAACTTAAAGTCGGGAAGACAAAAACAGCACATGATGATTCTGCACTTGAATAGGATATGCGGGTAGATTGATAAACAACCGTTTATCGATTGGAAAGTAAGCAGCAAGTACAAGTGATAAAAGGTTTTACAAGTTTTTCATAGATGAATATGAAAACACCTAAAGTCATATTATAAGGAGGGTATTTAAATGCCTAAAATGAAGACTAAAAGCAGCGCAGCAAAACGCTTTAAAGTGCGCGCAAGCGGAAGTATTAAACGTGCACAGGCTTTTAAACGTCATATACTGACAAAGAAAACAACAAAGAGTAAGCGTCAACTCAGGGGAATAACCAACGTGCACCCAAGTGATGTTGCGTCAGTCCATTCGATGTTGCCGTACGCATAAGGGGTTGAGGAATGCCTAGAGTAAAACGTGGTGTTACAGCCCATGCGCGCCAT
Organism: uncultured Nitrosomonas sp.; assembly: GCA_964464365.1. Lineage (GTDB taxonomy): Bacteria > Pseudomonadota > Gammaproteobacteria > Burkholderiales > Nitrosomonadaceae > Nitrosomonas. The sequence continues at coordinate 4,050 of CAYXFV010000050.1, forward strand.
AAAAAGATTCTAAATCTAGCAAAGGGTTATCGCGGACGTCGTAAAAACGTATATCGTATTGCCAAACAGGCGGTAATGAAAGCAGGGCAATATGCTTATCGTGATCGGCGTCAACGTAAACGTCAATTCAGAGCATTGTGGATTACGCGTATCAATGCTGCTGCACGAGAATGTGGATTATCCTATAGCGTTTTTATGAATGGTTTGAAAAAATCGAGTATTGAAATCGATAGAAAAGTATTGGCTGATTTGGCGATTTTTGACAAAGTTGCTTTTGAGAAAATCGTACAACAGGCTAAAGCAAGCTTGGTTATCTGATTACTTTATATACTCATTAGGGAGGTGTTGGGATTGACCCAAACCTCCCTTTTTATATTGATCAACCTTGAGGTTTGCCGGATTGCATATCCCCTAAAATTCCAGTTTCTGAAACGATATCGTCGTTATATAAGTAACTGACTTATGTGTGATTATAAATTTTGAGTAAAAGCTTGCATGAGAGATTTGAGTGAAATCGTAAAAGAAGCGGAAAAATTATTCAGTGCGATAGAAGATCCGAATGAATTGGAACAGGTGAAAGCACGATACCTGGGCAAAAATGGTGAGCTAACAGAACTGCTCAAGGAATTGGGTAAGCTTCCGGCGGATCAGCGTCCAGAGATGGGCAGTCGAATTAATCAGACTAAAAGCCAAATCGAAATATTGTTGAAGACTCGTCGGCAGTATTTACAGGATAAGAAACTTGAAGAAACACTGAGAGAGGAATCGCTCGATGTTACCTTGCCCGGAAGAGGCTATGCCAAAGGCGGTTTGCATCCGGTTACTCAAACATTGATGCGGATAGAAACGCTGTTTCACTCCATCGGATACGAAGTAGCTTCCGGGCCTGAAATAGAGACGGATTTTTACAATTTTACTGCACTTAATATTCCTGAGAATCATCCTGCCCGCGCAATGCATGATACTTTTTATGTGGATAACGGCAATTTGTTGCGGACACACACATCACCGGTCCAGATACACTATATGCTTGAAAATAAGCCGCCTTTTAAATTAATAGCGCCAGGGCGTGTTTATCGCTGTGATTCAGATGTGACTCATACCCCGATGTTTCATCAGGTGGAAGGTTTATGGATTGACGAGCAGGCCAGCTTCGCGGCACTAAAAGGTGTTTTGGCTAATTTTATGGCGCAGTTTTTTGAACAGGATGATTTGCGAGTGCGCTTCCGCCCTTCATTTTTTCCTTTTACAGAACCTTCGGCTGAAATGGATATTAGTTGCGTGAAATGCAACGGTAAAGGTTGCCGGATATGCGGACACACGGGGTGGCTGGAAGTACTGGGTTGCGGCATGGTGCATCCGAATGTTTTGAAGCATGTCAGAATAGATTCTGAACGCTATATCGGTTTTGCATTTGGACTGGGTGTTGAGCGACTTGCGATGCTGCGTTACGGCGTCAGTGATTTGAGATTATTCTTTGAAAATGATCTGCGTTTCTTGAAACAGTTTAATTAGCAGGATCATCTTGAATTCATATTAAATATAAAAGGCCATGAAATTTTCAGAAAGCTGGTTACGGACTTTTGTGAATCCGCATTGTACAGACGGCGAGCTTGCTCATGCACTGACTATGGCTGGTTTGGAAGTCGAAAATGTTATACCTGTCGCCGCATTGTTTGAGAATGTTGTTGTCGCCGAAGTGCTGTGTGTCGAGAAGCATCCGGAGGCGGATCGATTGAATGTCTGCCGGGTTAGTGTAGGCGCGCCTGCAGAAGAGCCGCTTCAGATCGTTTGCGGTGCTTTCAATGTGAAAGCAGGTGTTAAAGTACCTTGTGCGATGATAGGCGCCAGATTGCCGGGTATTGAGATAAAAAAAGCAAAGTTGCGTGGTGTTTTGTCGTCCGGGATGTTGTGTTCTGCGCGGGAATTGGGGGTCAGTGAGAATGCAGACGGGTTGTTAATATTGCCTGGCGATGCGCCGGTGGGGCAGGATTTTCGTGATTATTATGCATTGAACGATAAGGTTTTTACATTAAATCTGACACCGAATAGAGCGGATTGTCTGAGTGTTTATGGTGTGGCACGAGACATTTCGGCGATTACCGGTGCAGTTTTGACGCCATTAAAAATGGAACCTGTATCCAATGATATTTCAGATACGGTCGCAGTACAGATTGCAGAGCCAGAGGCTTGTCCTTTGTACTTTGGTCGTGTCATGCGGAGTATTGATCTGAATGTCGATACACCGTTGTGGATGCGTCAGCGGCTGGAAAGAAGCGGTTTACGTTCAATCAATGCAGTCGTAGACATTACCAATTATGTTCTGCTGGAAACAGGACAGCCGATGCATGCGTTTGATTTAGCCAAGTTGGACGGTACAATCCAGGTGCGCTATGCAAAAGCAGAGGAAAAGATAACATTATTGAATGACGCCGAAATCGTACTCGCGCCTGATATGTTAGTGATTGCCGATGACAGTAAACCCTTGGCGCTGGCCGGCATTATGGGGGGGGCGGAAAGTGGTGTTGTTTCCGGTACAACCGATATTTTCCTGGAATGTGCCTTCTTAAAACCGGATGTTATTACGGGTAAATCATTCACGTTGGGCTTCAGTTCAGATTCAGCACATCGTTTTGAACGTGGTGTTGATTTTGCGGCAACAGGGCGTGTACTGGAGTATGCAACCGGATTGATTCAATCAATCTGTGGCGGAAAGATCGGGCCGACCGTGGAAACGAAATATCAATTGCCGGAAAGGTGTCCGGTTACAGTTCGGACTGATCGTGTTCGGCGTGTGTTGGGTATTTCATTAACCGTTGAGCAGATATCAGCGTACTTCAGGCGCCAACAATTCATTTTCTCGGAAGATAATGGTGTTTTCTGTGTGACGCCACCAAGTTACCGGTTTGATCTTGCCATTGAGGAAGATTTTATCGAGGAGCTGGCCCGGATCCATGGCTATGATGCTATTCAGGCGCAGCAACCGAAAACCGAGCTTGCAATGCTGGCGGTACCGGAAAAAAAGAGAATGTCTTCAGCCATCACGCAGATGCTTGTTATGCGTGATTATCAGGAAGTCATCAATTATGCTTTTGTAGATGAATCCTGGGAACGGGATTTGTTACAGAACAGCACGCCTATTACGCTGAAAAATCCGATCGCTAACCATATGAATGTCATGCGTAGCAGCCTGATTGGAGGATTGATCTCTAACCTGCAGTTTAATTTGAACCGCAAACAGGATCGGGTGCGTCTGTTTGAGATGGGTGGATGTTTTGAATATGATTCAATGGGTAGTAATCGTCAGTTTGATAAATTGGCGGGACTCAGTTATGGCGATGTGCATCCGGAGCAATGGGGTGAATCGGCGCGCATGATTGATTTTTTTGATGTGAAAGCTGATATCGAAGTGCTGTTTCATGCCCGTGAGGTGTGTTTCCAGTCAGAACCACACCCTGCATTCCATCCAGGTAGATCGGCTAAAATTATTGTAGCGCAAGGTTTCGCAGGATGGCTGGGCGAATTGCATCCGCGCTGGCAGAAAAAATTTGATTTGCCCAGACCGGCTATTCTTTTTGAGCTGATGCTTGACAGTCTGCTACTGAAATCACTGCCGCATGCGCGAGAAATGTCAAAATACCCACCGGTTAGACGAGATATTGCAGTGATTGTCGATGATCATGTCGTGGTGCAATCATTGTTGGAAGCACTGCAGGAAAGCAGATCGGATATCGTAACCGAGATCGCCCTGTTCGATATGTATCGCGGGAAATCAATCGGTGAGAATAGAAAAAGTCTGGCATTCAGAGTCATGCTGCAGGATATCGAAAAAACATTAACAGATGACGATGTTGATACGGCAATATCCAATCTGTTGCGCGTTCTTGAACAAAAATTCGGTGCGGTATTAAGAGCGTGATAGAAAGTAATTTTTTAATACAAAATTATGAATATAAAAGGAAAATGATATGATAATCATATAATTTTATAGTGTTCATTAGCATGCTGAGATAGCAAAAATATTGGGGCTTGGAGGATTAATTATCTCAACGCGTAAATCATAGCAAGACACTAATATTAAAAAAATTTAATCGATAACGATGCGGAGAAAACAAATGGCTCTAACTAAAGCTGAATTGGCTGATTTGTTATTTGAAAATGTTGGACTGAATAAACGTGAAGCGAAAGATATGGTTGAGTCTTTTTATGAAGAAGTTCGTGCGGCCTTAGAGAAAGGCGAGGGCGTTAAATTATCAGGTTTCGGCAATTTTCATTTGAGGACAAAACCACAACGGCCAGGCCGGAACCCCAAAACCGGTGAAGAAATTCCGATAACCGCACGACGTGTTGTAACATTTCATGCCAGCCAGAAGCTGAAAACCATGGTTGAACAAAATTATCATGGAACACAAGAAACCAATTCCTAGATTCCCGCCTATACCGGCGAAACGTTATTTTACAATCGGTGAAGTCGGTGTTTTATGCGGCGTGAAACCCCATGTTTTACGTTACTGGGAGCAGGAATTTACACAACTGCGACCGGTTAAGCGTCGTGGCAATCGGCGCTACTACCAGCATCAGGAAGTTTTGCTGATCCGTAGAATCAGAGAACTTCTTTATGACCAGGGGTTTACCATTAACGGTGCGCGGAGTCGCCTGGAAGAACAGATTGAATCAGGCGTACCATTGCCACAGACGGCAGATAAAATGCAAGAGATGCAATCGTTAGCCGATATGCATTATGTGCGTAGCGAACTCCAGGGCATCCTGTCTATTCTGACATCCAAATAAGCAGCTTTTCATCTTATCGGATATCTCGTATTTTTAATGTCCTGCATGTTTGCTATAATCCACGTTCAGCGGGGCGTAGCGCAGCCTGGTAGCGTACTTGCATGGGGTGCAAGTGGTCGGAGGTTCAAATCCTCTCGCCCCGACCACGATTCTGATTGTTTGCGGCTGCTTTCCGATTTGAAAAAATAATTCAAGTCCATGGCAGATTCTTTTCCCATTTAATCAATGTCAATGCATTTTTCGCGGTTTAATTATCGATTCGTTAGATGAAATTTTGAAAATGCGTATTTTACTCAGTAACGATGATGGCTATTTCTCACCAGGACTGACATGCCTGGCCGAAGCACTTTCCAGTGTTGCTGAAATCATCGTGGTCGCGCCTGAACGTGACAGAAGCGGGGCCAGTAATTCCTTGACACTCGATCGACCGCTGAATTTGCGCCGTTCCCCCAATGGGTTTTATTATGTCAATGGAACGCCAACGGATTGTGTTCATCTTGCAGTGACCGGCATGCTAGATGTTCTGCCAGATATGGTCATTTCAGGTATTAATCATGGTGCAAATATGGGCGATGACACCATTTATTCCGGAACCGTCGCTGCTGCGACAGAAGGTTTTTTGCTGGGTGTGCCATCGCTGGCGGTGTCCCTTACTGACGTTACGAAAGGATACTACGCTACGGCAGCGCGCGTGGCGGTTGATATGATTAAGCGGTTTAATCAGAATGAATTGAAAATCCCCATTTTGCTGAATATTAATGTGCCTGATGTTGAATACGCGCAGCTTAAAGGCATTAAAGTAACACGATTAGGACGCCGTCATAAAGCTGAGCCGGTTATCAAATCCTTAACACCCCGCGGGGATACGGTGTATTGGGTGGGTGCGGCAGGGGCAGTGCAGGATGCCGGCGAAGGCACCGATTTTCACGCTGTGCAGGATAATTATGTATCAGTAACGCCGTTGCAGATTGATCTGACACGGTTTGACCAGATGGGTTTTGTCAGTGAATGGCTGAATAAACCTGTTTCGTTTGATGAGTAGATCCTGGCCGCTGCAATTCATGCTGAATGATAGAATGCCTACAGAAATACTCATGAAGTTAACAGCAATCGATAATCCATTGGATAGTAACCGGTGAATATGCATCTTTCAGGCATAGGCATGACATCGCATCGAACACGTATGCGCATGATAGAACGCCTGCGCAGCCAGGGCATTACTGACGAAATTGTGTTATCGGTTATGGGGACTGTTCCGCGTCATCTCTTTGTTGAAGAAGCACTCGCCAGTCGTGCGTATGAAGATGTTGCTCTGCCGATTAACTACGGACAAACAATTTCCAGTCCATGGATGGTTGCACGCATGAGTGAATTATTACGTGCTGATTCGTGCCTCAATAAGGTGCTGGAAATTGGTACCGGTTGCGGCTATCAAACCGCTGTTCTGGCACAACTGGCAAAATTGGTCTATTCGATTGAGCGTATAGGGCCGTTATTGACACGAACACGCATTCGCCTGCACAAGTTGCATGTCAAGAATATCCATTTAAAGCATGCTGATGGGTTACTTGGGTTGCCGGATGCTGCGCCGTTTGACGGTATTATCATGACTGCGGTTACTACACATATCCCGGATACCCTGCTGGAACAGTTAGCGGTCGGCGGAAGGATTGTTTTTCCGAGAGGCAGCCAGAAGCAGAATTTATGTATTATTGAACGAAACGCCCAAGGTTACGCTGAGGACGTATTGGAAGAGGTTAATTTTGTGCCCATTATATCCGGTGTTATTAAAAAATAGCGATACTGAGGAAATTTTGCGATGGATAATGATCAAATACTACTGAAGACGGCTGATATCAAGGGGATGTCGGTTGTTATTGCAGGGCTGTTATTTTTTTCATTACTGCTCACCGGCTGTGAGACGACAATGGGGCCAGCGCCTGTCGTTGAGCGAGCAGTGGTTCCAGCAGCGGTTCAGGACAGAATGGCAAACATTCCCGCATCTGGGCAAGCCAATCAATTTTATGTTGTGCAGAGGGGGGATACACTCTACGGCATTGCACTCAAGCACGGCATTAACCAGAAAGACCTGGCCGAATGGAATAACATCGTCGACCCGCATTCCATCAGACCGGGGCAGCGTATTAATTTGTTGCTGGCTTCCGATGGTGGTGCGGGGCCCACGCTATTTGCAGTACCGCAATCGACGATGCCGATCGTTGATCCGACTTTAGACTCGACCAAGCATGCGGCGGTAGATTCAGTGCATTATTCAGCGCCACATGAATCCGCGTCAGCGCAAGTCAAAACATCACCCCAGGCATTGAAGCTGCTTTATTCTGAACAGAATGTGGCGCATATACAACATTCGCAACATTCGGCCAATCCTGCTTTGAATGTTCCCGGCGCAGAGCAGATTGCTTCTATCGGATCAGGCACTCGGATTGAAAATGCGCCGGTACCGCAAGAGCAGAGAGCCGATCTGGCCATGCGTACTCAGGCAGCGGATTGGATTTGGCCGACAAATGGCTCATTACTTTCTTCTTTTTCGGGCAATTCTAAGGGCTTGAAAATTTCTGGCAATATGGGACAGGCCATTGTCGCTACTGCTGCGGGGGAGGTCGTCTATAGTGGCGATGGATTACGTGGTTATGGCAACCTCATCATCATTAAACACAGCGATGCATTGTTAAGTGCATATGCGCATAACAGCAAGTTGCTTGTTAAAGAAGGGGAGACCGTGACACAGGGACAGAAAATTGCAGAAATGGGAAACACCGATACGGATACGCCGAAGTTGCACTTTGAAATCAGGCGGCACGGAAAACCGGTTGATCCGATGGAATTTTTATCGGGTAATCCGGGATAACGTTTAAAAATATCATGGGTCGCGGTAAAGTTTGATTGATGTAAACAATCGTCTGTCTTTGTGATTGTTCATCTTAAGCCTTCGAAGCAACTGGCAATCATACTGACTCTGGCGCATTGCGTTGTCACGCCTCTGGTCTGGCTGCTGTCAATTGCGTTCACCCTCAAGTGTGTGATCACGTTCTTACTCATCATCAGCTTGTATTATTATTTAAGGCAGGACGCGCTGATTAATTTTCCGTGGTCAGTAACCTTATTCAAATTAATCGATGCAAAGCGTTGTGAATTGGTGACGCGCAACGGCTGTACGGTGGAATGCGCTGTTCTGGGAATATCGTATGTTTCTGCTTATTTGACGGTATTGGTTCTGCGACCGGTGCAGCATTGGCGTTTGCGAAGTGTCGTCATTGTTCCGGATAACGTTGATGCTGAAGAGTTTCGGCGGTTGAGAATTATGCTGCGCTGGAAATGGCAGCGTGCCTGAATGATGAGCGATAGCAAGCGCGGATTGTCAGGATATCAGTAATTCAAATCAATATATTGTTTTTTCAGGAACAATTCTCCCCAAGCGGTAAAACATTTTTAATGATTCAGAAAAATAGCGCATGGCGTATTATATTTTTCTCCATGCGCTATTTTTCTGATGGTTGAATGGTTTTTAACGCATTCTCCACTCGGTATACGTGGTTTCACGGTCGAAATTGTCCCAGACATAATTGGGTTGAACGATTGGGGTCGTTGGAACCGGGAATGTTGCGATATCCAGTGCGCCAGCAAGGCTGCGACCAACGCTGTGAAACAATCCTGTGAACAGACCTGCAGTCATGCCATAAGTTGCGCCATGTCTGCGGCCAGTGATGATCATGGTTTTTGGAATTTCTACGAAACCTGTGACTGCATTGGCGATACCGTTACCCAGCTTTTCACCGACTTTTGTCGAATAACTGTCTGCCATGGCACTGCTGGGAAGAAAAAACGCTGCTGCGAGTAGAAGAAAAATCCGGAGTGTTTTGTTCATGAAGGCCCCTCTTAAAATGTGCTGAGTTAAAAATTCGAGATACAAGATACGAATAATAAGCTGCTTTGATTGTTGTTATTCGCGAGGAAAGTGAGTCTTCATGATTATGATGACATCACGTAGCGATCAACTTTCCCTGGTTTTATGCTTATCATTTAATCAATCGGATTTCTGTTTCAAGAATCTCATGATTCTTTCTACTTCCGAGCCGATCTGGTGAGAAGGATAATTCTGTTTTTGCAACTCTGTTCTGATTAGAAAGGACATTTCGAGAATGAGCAATTCCATTGTATTTTTCTCACCTTTCGATAACGCGCCCTGATATTCCTTCTGGAAGCGACTGATTGCGTTAATCATTTTTTCATTATTTCCATCGGCCGGAAAAATAGAACTGAGTTCATATCTCAGGTTGCTGGACAGGACGATCGAATGTGCTTCCTGCGTAGCTTCAACCTCCGGTGGAAAAAGTTTATTTAAATGTGTTGAAACCATGATCAGGGCTACGCCCGAAAATATTGTAATGACGATAAACCGCCAAGGGCCATATACTTTTCCAAAAAAATTGATTGTTGTTGTTTTTTTAAAATTCAAACGGATAAGTGCGGATAAGCCGGTAAAAAATATAATGGCGCCAACGGCCATCATGACGGGTACAATCGGATTCACGGTTTCTTTACTCCCTGAATATTTTATTTATCATTGGGTTATAGTGTGGTAAAACAAAAAAGCGCATTGTTTGTTTGGACTTGTATTATTAACAAATACGATGTGCCTATCAATGACATATTCTAGCTTAAAACCCTGACTTTGAAGCGTGGATTATTTTGATCAAAAAACTGAGGCCGTTCAAGGGGAAATCGTAATCACGAGAAACGCATCATGAACGGCCGCAAAAATTGATTATTGTGGCGGTGGGTATGGCGGAGTACCTGGTGGCGGTGGTGGTGGCGTGAATCCTGGCGGCGGCGGTAAAATCCGTGTCGGTTGAGGTGAGACCGCAGACTGCTCATTGGAAAATCCGCCAGTTATCGGAACCCGGTGACCTTTTGCGTACATGCATTGAATATAATTGATGTCATATCGGTGCTGAGCTTCATAACCCGATGTTCTCGATGGACCTGAGCCTGCTAAACCGCCGGCGAGTAAACCGGTTCCGGCGCCTATTGCGGCACCTTCTCCGCCACCAAGCGCAGCACCTGCTGCTGCACCTAAGGCAGCACCAACAGCGGCACTTCCAACACCGCTGGAGGCGGAAGCATGTCCTGGTGTCATTCCGCCAATTTGCGCGTATGCGTAACGCCTGCATTCATCATCATCATAGCGAAATTGCTCAAAATTTTTGTTGCTCCCAGGTAACACCATGATGCTGGGACTATTGGGCAGGCTGACACAGGCAGCAAGAAGCATGGCGGCGCCTAGGTAAAGTGATTTGCGGATAGTAAACATTATTTCATACCTCATGATTATTGATTCGATGGTCTGGGGGCAACGCGCATCCAGCCGCCAGGGCATTGCTTAACATAGGGATAATAACCTTCCGGGCTGGCACAATAATACCAGTCATGCGTTTGCGGTTGAACCGTTGCAGGCGTTTCCTGTTGCTGAATATAAACCGGTGGCGGGGGCGGTGGGACTATAACCGGCGGTGCCATAGGAACGACAACAGGCGGAGCGCCATAAAAAGGCGGATAAAAGAAAGGATCATAAAAGCCATAACCTCCGTAGAAGCCCGGATAACCTGAATTTATACCAAAACTGAAATGATCAAAGCGTCCATGCGCCAGCACAGGATGACTGGCCATGAGAGTCATTAGCGTGATGATAGATAACAGGCTAAGCTTTTTCATTGAGTGCATTCCTGTACAAATAAGATCAAACGTTATTGACGATAGTTATTAGTTGTTTGTCCTGATGAAATCAATCTTTGATTTTTGCCTTTGTTTTATTAATAGAACGATGCACGTGGATAACCCGGTGGTGGTGGGGGCGGCAGGTTTGAAATATTGCCACCGCTAGTATACGGATATGGATCATTTCTGAAAGTACCTGTAACAGGGACATGATGTTCTTTCGCGTACATACATTGTATATAGCCTTGATCATACCGTTGCTGATGGGTAAATCCGGAAGCGTGCGCATTGTCTGAACCGGTTAATCCGCCAACCAGAAGACCCGTTCCGGCGCCGATAGCCGCGCCGTGTCCGCCACCCAGTGCGACGCCTGCGATTGCACCCAGCGCAGACGCAATCACAGCGCTGTTCAGGCCGCTGCTAATTGCTGCGTCATTTGCAGTAATCCCGCCGATGAGTTCACGCGCGTAATGTCGGCATGCATGGTCATCATTGCGAAACTGATCGAAATTCTTTCCTTTTCCGGGTAAAGCCATGATGCTCGGGCCGTCCGGCATGCTCACGCATGCCGTCAGAATAAGCAGGGGAAAGAGCCGGAAGATTAATTTCACAGTTGTTCGCATAGTCAATATGTCGTCCATATCCGTTATTGCGGTGTGGGTTGTGGAGCCACCTGTAGCCATCCTTCAGGGCATTGTTTTACGTAGGGATAATAGCCTTCCGGATTGCGGCAGTAATACCAATAATTCGTTGTTTGCTGTGCTGGTGCAGCAGCAGGTGCTTCGCGCTGGATGTAAACGGTCGGCCCGGAAGGGGCAATAAACGGCGAAGAATAATAATTGTTCGGATAGTAATAAGCACTGGGATAGCGATATCGGTACGAATAGGGATAACCACCATAGTATCCGGAGCCGAAAAACCCTGGACCAAAGAAACCCGGGCTGTAAAATCCGCCGAAACCAATCCCGATATGATTATGATGGCGATGGCCATGATTAAAATGTCGATGACTGCCGCCGGAATGCATGTGTCCGCCACCTCCGCGACTACCACCACCTCCACCTCCGCCGCCGCCAATAACACTGCCTGAGCTGCTATGGCCTGGTCGTGCCCATACGGAATGATTAATGGTCAAGCCAGTCAGCATTAGCACGAAACAGAGGGTTATCCATTTTTTTCTATCCAATAATGGATGGCCTGGAACTGAGGAACTATAAAGTAACTTTTTCATATGCTCTCAAAGCGCCTATATGTCTTTATGAATGCATGTTAATGCGTACATCCTGAATCAAAACTGAATGAACGTTCTATTTTCCAAAAGATACCTTAAAAAAGGTATCATAAAGTATTTGAGCAGAATCATAGACAATCGTTTTACCACTAGCGGTAAGTTTTTTATTTTATTCTTTAGGAGAAATTAATATGTCGCAGAAACACCCGGTCATTGCTGTTACCGGATCATCTGGCGCAGGTACTTCAACGGTTAAAAATAGTTTTGAGCATATTTTTACGCGCGAAAAGTTAAAAGCCGTTGTCGTGGAAGGCGACAGCTTTCACCGTTATGATCGCGAAGCCATGAAAGTGGCCGTTGCTGAATCAGAGAAGAACAATGGCCGTGCGATTAGTCATTTTGGCCCGGAAGCGAATGAGTTTGAAAAACTCGAAGCCTTATTCAAAGAATATGGCGAAAGTGGCTCGGGGCAAACGCGTTTATATCTGCATAATGAAGAAGAAGCGGAACCTTGGAATCAGAAGCCGGGTACATTCACGCCCTGGTCGTCCATTCCTTCAGGCTCTGATTTGCTTTTTTATGAAGGACTGCATGGCGGTGCCAAAAGCGCTACCGCTGATGTCGCGAAATATGTCGACTTGCTGGTAGGGGTCGTACCTATTGTTAATCTGGAGTGGATACAAAAAATATTCCGCGACACCAATGCGCGAGGCTATTCGCCGGAAGCCGTAACGCACACTATTTTGCGCCGTATGCATGATTACGTGCACTATATTACGCCGCAGTTTTCGCGCACACATATTAATTTTCAGCGTGTACCGACTGTTGATACGTCCAATCCTTTTATCGCCAGAGAGATTCCTACACTCGACGAGAGTCTGGTCGTGATCCGGTTCAGCAATCCAAAGCAAGTTGATTTTACGACTCTTCTGGCGCTGATTCATGATTCATTCATGTCGCGTCCGAATACGATTGTAGTACCGGGCGGCAAAATGGGCATGGCCATCGAGTTGGTTCTGACACCGCTGATTACGACATTGGTTGCGAAAAGCAGAGCCTAATTTCATATTCCTCACATAACATTTCATTCACGAATCAGATTAATCGGCTTCCTTCGGTTGCCATTGATCTGATTCAGATTCGCACTCGATTTCTATATTGAAGGAATCGATTTAATGGATTAAATCCATTATAGGTAATGGCTTCTATGACTTCCTCTCTGTTTGCTGATCTGAATCCTCAACAACTGGAAGCGATTACGCTGCCCAAACAGTCGGTACTGGTGCTGGCGGGGGCTGGTAGCGGAAAAACCAGAGTACTCACGACGCGTATTGCTTATTTGATTCAATCGAGTCAGGTCAGTCCTTACAGCATACTTGCCGTCACATTCACCAATAAAGCAGCCAAGGAAATGCTGATGCGTATTAATGCCATGCTGCCGATCAATACGCGCGGCATGTGGATTGGAACATTTCATGGTTTGTGCAATCGTCTCCTGCGCGCACATCACCAGGAGGCGGAGCTGCCGCAAGTGTTCCAGATTCTCGATGTTGCGGATCAGTTGGCCGTGATTAAGCGGATTATGAAAAACCTTTCGGCTGATGACAAACGATTCCCGCCGCGCCAAGTGCTGTGGTTTATTAATAATGCGAAGGAATCCGGTCGACGCGCCGCCGATGTTATTGCAGATGATCCGTATACCGAGCATTTGCTGGGATTCTATCAGGCATACGAGCAGCAGTGTAATCGTGAGGGTGTGGTTGATTTTGCAGAATTACTGTTACGCAGTTATGAAATGCTCAGCCGTAACAAAGTCTTGCGGGACCATTACCAGGAGCGTTTTGATCATATTCTAGTGGATGAATTTCAGGATACGAATCGTCTTCAATATAACTGGTTGAAATTACTGGCGGGGGCCGATACCGATTGTCCTGCTGCAGTTTTTGTCGTTGGTGACGACGATCAAAGCATTTATGCTTTCCGGGGCGCGGATACCGGGAACATGAGAAATTTTGAGCATGATTTTGGTATTACGAAAATTATCAAGCTGGAACAGAATTATCGTTCGCATGGCAATATTCTTGCGGCTGCCAATGCAGTTATAGAACAGAATACCGGGCGACTCGGAAAAAATTTATGGACAGCGGAAGGCGAGGGTGAACTGTTACGTGTTTACCAGGCTTTCAATGATTTCGACGAAGCCAGCTTTATTGTCAATGAAGTCAAAGCACTGCAAGTAGAAGGTGTTCCGCTTGCGCAGGTCGCGTTGCTTTATCGTTCCAATGCACAGTCCCGGGTGCTGGAACATAGTCTTTTCAGTGCCGCGTTGCCTTATCGTGTCTATGGCGGTATGCGTTTTTTTGAACGCATGGAAATCAAACATGCATTGGCGTATCTGCGGTTAATTGCCAATCCGGATGATGATAATGCTTTGTTGCGCATCATTAATTTCCCGGCACGTGGTATCGGGGCACGCTCCCTGGAACAGTTGCAGGATAATGCGCGTCAGCAAAATTGCAGCTTGTGGGCGACAGCGATGCAAAAATATCGTGGGGACGACAGTACTGCCGGAAGTAACGCCAAAGGTGTGCCCGGATTTGTCGGTTTGATCGTATCGATGCGTCAGGACTGGGAACATTTACCGTTGCCGCAAATCGTAGAGCGTGTGTTGACCCAGAGCGGGTTGGCTTCACATTACAAAACCGAGCGGGATGGCGCCGACAGGCTCGAGAATCTGCATGAACTCGTTAACGCAGCCACCAGTTTTGTTCACGAAGCGGATGACGACAGTTTGATCGCTTTTCTGACACACGCCTCACTTGAAGCCGGCGAGCACCAGGCCGGGAGCGGGCAGGATGCCTTGCAACTGATGACGGTTCATGCGGCTAAAGGTCTTGAATTCCATACTGTTTTTTTAAGCGGACTGGAAGAGGGGCTCTTTCCGCATGACAACAGCTTTAATGATTCCAACGGATTGGAAGAAGAACGGCGTTTAATGTACGTTGCGATGACGCGCGCGCGCCGTCGTTTGTATTTGACTCTGGCGCAATGCCGCATGCTGCATGGCCAGACGCGTTATAACATTCCATCGCGTTTCCTGAACGAAATACCGGATAATTTTCTGAAGTGGTTGAGCCCGGCAACGGGAGCCAGGGCGGATAACAATTTTAACGCCGCAAATTTGCACAACAATCTCCAGTTGAGCCGTCCGACCCGGAACAATTCACTTAAGCAGTATTCAGAAGGTACGGTTCAATGGCGGATAGGCCAGGCTGTGCAGCATGCCAAGTTTGGAGAAGGTGTCATTGTCGATTACGAAGGTGCAGGCAATGATGCACGTGTGCAGGTAAAATTTACTCAGGCGGGAACCAAGTGGTTGATGCTGGAATACGCAAAATTGACGTCAATGACCTGATATTATTCGGATGATTGCCCAGCCTGTTCTTCCTTTTCTGAAAAAGCCACAGAACAAACGCTGGGGGTTAAGTATTAGTTTTTATCTGTACACTTTTCGCTTATTTATTGACTAAGGCATTGCATTTGTCGATAAATGCCTGACGCGCTGCTTCATCATTTTTAAATGCTGTCAGAGATTGTTCCATTCCTCGTCCCGAACAGTTCACTGTGTTTGCTTCCGGAACACTGTCACAACCGATTAAAGCAATGCTAAGACCAATAATACAAACGACGCTGGCGTTAAATTTCATTTAAGTTTTTCCTTTTTTATAAATGATTATGGCTGATATGATGAATTCGATTTCCTGATCGTATGATGTGACTCGACCATGAGGAACCGAATAGTCGCATTTTACCTGAATCCTATCGACCTGAGAATTTTGCGATGACCGAAGTTACAAATACAGAATAAAAGAAACCCCGGTCAGCGTCGTTTCGGGCATGGAATCTGTCCGTATCAGGGTGCAGCACCGCGCAGAAGCGCTGGTCATTAAGGTTTAAAAGCATTTTGCCGATAATAGTAAACGTGATTTTCATGATTTCTGCTTATCCAAAATGTCTACGCTACGTTTCAAAATTGTTTTAGCGAAAAAAAGGCAAGCTTCTGCGCAACCGACGGCCTTTTTGTCGAACTTCAAACAAGCCGTTAAAAAAACATTCAATCGGCTGATCAACAGCGATTTGCTGCCTTATCTGATGGCGCCTGTGGTTTTTCTGGTGCTGATGTATCTGGAGTGGTTGTATCTGGTTATATTATGATGTTGAGCGCAGGCCAGGTCTATTGATCAGGTTCATTGTGCCGTCCAACTCGATGCGTTGATGCTGACAAGAAGTGAATCCGTAGTTCCTTCATTCCTTCTGCCGATAGCGTGGATAAGCGGGAGTGGAAAGACAGTTTTATGACTTTCCCCTGTTGATTCCTCAGCTAACGTGGCGGATGCCCAAAAAATTACAATACCTTATTGCCGGGGATTCATTCATCTGCAATGTTGTGGCGTGTTCAAAAGAAGCGATCCTTTTTGTGGGTTGTTGCGCCAGAGAAGATT
Organism: uncultured Nitrosomonas sp.; assembly: GCA_964464365.1. Lineage (GTDB taxonomy): Bacteria > Pseudomonadota > Gammaproteobacteria > Burkholderiales > Nitrosomonadaceae > Nitrosomonas. The sequence goes on from CAYXFV010000050.1 coordinate 20,310, forward strand.
GGTTCAAAAAAATCGAAGCAGGCGGATTAGAAGGAATTATGGCTGAAAAATAAAAAATACTGGTATAAATCAATTTTGACTGCTATTCTCATAAGTATCGAAGTGATAACTATATGCTTATAAAAGTAAAAAATTAGTTCCCATGTTACCAACATTATTGCGAGAGAAAACAGAAGGATATGGAATTCGTCGATCTTAAGATTCTGCTGGTCGACGACGACACATTTATACTAAAGCTTTTGACCAAGATGCTTGTCAATCATGGCTTTCAATCAATCGTGGCTTGTAATAGCGGGCCTGATGCGCTTAAACAGATCGACAATCCCCAAACAAATCCCGATTTGATTTTGCTGGATCTCAATATGCCGGATATGGACGGTATTGAGTTTGTCAGGCATCTGGTGGAGCGGAAGTATCAAGGTAGTCTTGTACTCGTCAGTGGAGAAGATGAGCGCATGCTGAAAACGGCTGAAAAGCTGGTGCATGCGCATCAGATATCGATACTGGGGTATCTCCATAAACCGGTCAGCCCGGATAAGCTGGTTGAGGTCATCAAAAAATGGTCACCGCCGGCTTGTAGCCATCCAGCATCTTCAGCGGCGAAAAAAAACTATGATGCCGCAGCGCTGAAAAAGGCGATAGCTAATCGCGAACTGGTGAATTATTATCAACCCAAAGTGGCGATGAAGACCGGCGCTGTGATTGGCGCTGAAACACTGGTGCGTTGGCAGCATCCAACCGATGGGCTGGTATTTCCAGACCAGTTTATCAGAATCGCTGAGCAGGAAGGATTGATCAACGATCTGACTTCTTTGGTGCTGAGCCAGGCATTGGCGCAAACCAGAATCTGGAATGAAAGTGGTTACACATTACGGATAGCGATCAATGTTTCCATGGATAATCTGACCTCGTTGAGTTTTCAGGATCTTGTCGTCAATCTTGCGATTGACAACGGTCTTTCACCTCAGAATATTGTGCTCGAAGTGACGGAAAGCCAATTGATGGGCGCGGATACGCGTATACCGCTGGAAATTCTGACCCGGCTGCGGCTCAAACGTTTTCATCTGTCAATTGACGACTTCGGTACCGGGCATTCATCAATGGCGCAACTGCGTGATATCCCTTTTGATGAGCTCAAGATTGATCAAGGTTTCGTGCATCGCGCCTGGGCGGACGAAACCTTGCGCGCAATTTATGACGCAAGTCTTACCATCGCGAAGCAGTTAGGTATGGAAGTCGTGGCGGAGGGTGTTGCGGATGAAAAGGACTGGGTTTTTCTGCGTCAGACAGGTTGTGATTATGCGCAGGGTAATTTTGTTTCCAAACCGCTACTGGCGAACGATTTTGTACAGTGGATGAATGAATGGCATGATCGTGTGCGGCATGGCCTGATTGCGGACTCTGTTTAGCACGCTACCCGCGCGTCCGTTAAATGGAATCGTTCAGGAGCGCATTGTAAATTAAGACATGGACGGGCGATGCTGACAATCTGTGATACTCATTGCTTTTATTCTGAGCGGATCGTCATGATCGCTTGTCTGCATCCGCACAATGGCCCTGGCTTGTCAGGCGTGGCTCATTACCGCCGATGAAAAACTTCGCGCAACCTCGGGGTTGCATTGTATTGGGTAAGGCTCTGCATACATTATTAGTTGAAAATTCAGAATATCCAGGCAGGTATTTGTAATTAAATGGTTAATTAGTATATCTTGAGGATGATCAAGCTGACAATTTGTCAGTTCCAACTGCTAATGCATACACAGCCTTGGGTACTCACGATCCAATAGAAGATTGTTGTTTTCCACAATTGTAACCATAAGCTAGCCTGCGGAAAATTTAACTTCTATTAATACAATAGATATTTTCGTGAATATTGTTACGAAAGACCTGATATTTTTTAGTCTTCTATTGCGTTACGACCTTCAGCTGGTTTGCCTTCGTGTGTCGTGCCGTAACCTTCAGACTGAGCGCTTTCTGGCGCAGATGGACCACCACAAGCAACCAGAGTAAGAGCGAATAAAATTACAAGAATTGATGAAAGTTTCATTTGTAGCCTTGTTGATAAAGATTTATAAAAATTACTACTACCTTACTACTTCTCTATGTTACTCGCGAATTGTAGCATGACGCGCGTAAATTGTTTGGTTGAATCATGATAACAATAAGTGACATGGTTTAATAAATCCGGACAACCCAGTTAAGAGAATTAAGAGAAAACAGACTCTACCTGGAAGGCCTGGGAGGAACAAATGGAAACAAGAAAGCATTACACAAAAGAATTCAAATTAGATGCAATCAGTCTGGTATTGGAACAGGACCATACGCCATCAGAAGAGAAGTGGATCCCCATAGTTGGACAGCAGAAGGGTGAGGTTAAGGAGTTATTTT
>CAYXFV010000051.1:0-22058 GCA_964464365.1 uncultured Nitrosomonas sp.
TATATAAGCAGTTTCCTGCCAAATGACCATTTACACAAAATTATTTACACCCCCGTGCAGGGTTTGCAATTACCTTGCACATGACTATTCGCATCATACTGTTTAAATTTGCCTGATTTTGCTCGAAGAATTTTTCAGATATGTTTGCACATCATTTCTTGACTCTGAGATTAGTCAGGTCATTAGCGGCGAATTCGTCATGATACTGTTCTTTCAATGGATGCAATAAGTGGATTCTTTCTTCTGGTGACATTTTTTTGAACGTGTCATTTCCTGCTTCTTCTTTGGCATCTCTCATCGCAAGTTCTGATACTAACTCGTCCCAGAATGTTGCATTATTATAGGTATCAATGATCTCGTGAACTTCACTGGTATCTTCATATTCTCTTGTTTCGTAGTATTTATTTGATTCTTTATCAGCTTCAATCAAATTTTCATAACCCATCTCTCTAGCATAAGAATAAAATTTCTGAATTACATCTTGATACTTTTCTTTTTCAAGTATTTCTTGGTCGTCATGTGCCGTTAACATCCAGTCTCCTAGATAGAGAATATCGAGTAACAGTCTGTATTCTTTTTTTGTGATATTTATTTTCATATTGAATTTTTCCTTAAAGCCAAAGAGGAATGATCATTTTGTTGGGGCAAGGGATTGGCTGCAACGACGAAAGACAGATTCTGGTCGAATGTCAAATTCAGGATAGTGCTCCAATATGGCCAATTATTCCACTGTGGCAATTAAAATGGGTTTCGTTGCTGAGCGGTATGCTTGACATGCAAAATCTGGATAATGTCTTCTTGTATGCGATAAATGACACGGTAATTCCCGAAAATAAGATTTCGTATCTGGAAATCATAGAACCGGTCTTCATATGCGATAGGACAGCTATCAGGGAAATCTTTTAGTGCGTGTATTTTGTCATGGATAGCAAAATACCACTTTGCCGCATTATTCGGAGAATCATCGGCGATATAGAGATAAATATCTTCAATTTCTTTTGCTGCTTCTGGCGCGATATTAATCTTGTACCGAATCACGCTTTAAACCATGCTTCTTTTCAAATTCCTTAAAGAATTCATTGGCGGGAATGCCTTTGCCTTCGTCATGAGATTTGGCTGCACGTGCTATTTTTTCCAGTGAATCTAATAGCTCAATCATTTTTTCATAGGCTTTGGCATCCTGGATAACGATTTCAGCTTTACCGTTTACCGTCAAGATTTCAGGCAATCCGGTCTTTTTTAACCGTTTGATATGCTCGGCAGGTTTGCGGCTAAAATCCGAAACGGGGTGTATAGCATCCATTTTGAACATGACAAATAGACTGATAATTAACAGAAAATTATCAGTCTATGATATCGTTGTGTAGAAAGCAATCTTTTTGACAAAACTTCGCCATAGAATCTGGGTGGTTTTTGTTCAGATCAGCACAGAGTATGATGAACTAACTGATCTGGGCGATAGCAAACTTTTGGACAGTTCCACTCGAAGCGTTTGCTAGGGGGGGGGGCTTCACCTACACAAGCTCACGATGAGTTGCCTGGAACTTTTGCCGGGAAAACGGCATTCCCAAAACCGCCAACCATTTACGGCGCTACCCGTGATGGCAACTGCAGCGGCTGAAGGAGAGTCGTAGTGCTTCACATTGACTATAAGCGCGTCACCCTCTACACGACCAGTACGGAGTTGGCCTTTGTAATTGGCCCGGAACTCTGTGCCTGCGGGAAACCGAATTCCTTTAGCTACCCAGTCAGACGGAGATGACTCAGTTTGTATTTTTTTGGCTGGTCTCAGTTTGCCCAAGACCAAGTAGCTCACGGATTACGTCGTTGCAGGTAATCTTCAGTGGCCTTGCGGACGGTAAGCTGTTTGTACACATCAAAATCAACTTCGATTGTATGCACGATTCGCTCCTTGAGAAATGGACATGACAAAATGTCTCGCTTCTAGAAAATGCAATAGTACTTAAATCGCTCGGAGTCAATTGCGATCTTTATTCCTTCACTAGAATTAGACATTTGAGATGACGCAACATATTACGTCAAAAATGAAACTAAACACTTCAAGTTACATGCTATTTTCATAATTTTGATGACAATGTACTGATTTAGCTTTCATCATAACGTAGCCAGTTTATAAGTGATTTATTAAAAAAATTGACTGGTTGGTTTTGGCCGAAAGCTGCTAATCGTTTGCTGGTAAAGCGCCATTCTCAAGGGCGATTCATTTGGTACAAGAAGAAGAAAATGAATGTATCCCGTCAGCACAAGTCAGGTACAAAATATCTGATTTGATCGCTTGGAAAATAACAAAAGAATGTGTCGATAATGGTTGCTACATTGTAGCAATGTAACCCCCGCGTAACCCCATAAACAAAAATGGCTTGCAGGTTAATTGCAAGCCATTGATTTTATGGTGGGTCTGGTTGGACTCGAACCAACGACCAAGGGATTATGAGTCCCCTGCTCTAACCAACTGAGCTACAGACCCTGTTTCTTCCCGTACATTAATTGCCGGTATCTAAGAAGCTGCGCAATCTTTCCGAGCGGGCGGGGTGGCGCAATTTCCGTAGTGCTTTGGCTTCAATCTGCCGTATACGTTCGCGGGTTACATCAAACTGTTTACCGACTTCCTCAAGTGTATGATCGGTGTTCATTTCAATGCCGAAACGCATGCGCAGGACTTTTGCTTCACGCGGCGTTAAAGAGTCAAGTATATCCTTTGTTACCCCTCTAAGGCTAGCATAAACTGCAGCATCGGCTGGCGCCATTGTCGCCGAGTCTTCTATGAAGTCACCCAGGTGCGAGTCTTCATCATCTCCGATAGGGGTCTCCATGGAAATGGGTTCTTTGGAGATTTTGAGTATTTTGCGGATCTTTTCTTCCGGCATTTCCATTTTTTCGGCAAGTACGGCGGGTTCGGGCTCCTGTCCGGTTTCCTGGAGTATTTGACGCGAAATACGGTTCATTTTATTGATGGTTTCAATCATATGGACCGGGATCCGAATGGTGCGTGCCTGATCGGCAATGGAGCGTGTTATTGCCTGTCTGATCCACCAGGTTGCATAGGTGGAGAATTTATACCCACGGCGATATTCGAATTTATCAACCGCTTTCATCAGGCCGATATTGCCTTCCTGTATCAGATCGAGGAACTGTAATCCACGATTGGTATATTTTTTAGCAATAGAAATAACCAGCCGTAAATTGGCTTCAGTCATTTCCCGTTTTGCCCGGCGTGCTTTCGCTTCACCTGTCGACATTTTTCGATTGATTTCTCTCAGGTCCTTGATCGAAATGCCAATGGTTTCCTTGAGGTTGTGTAGTTTTTGCTGCTGCTCGACAATTTCGGGTTTGAAATGTTCGAGAGCCTGACTATAGGATTTTGTTGATGCGATTTCTTTTGAAATCCAGTCAAGATCTGTTTCATTTCCAGGAAATATTTTAATGAAATAATTACGTGGCATCTTGGCTCTTGTTACGCATAATTCCATTATTTTGCGTTCATACTGGCGTACATCCTGAACTAATGCGCGTTGCATATCGCATAATTTTTCCACCGTTTTTGCTGAAAAACGGACACACATGAGCTCATTGGAGATTTTCTCCTGCAATTCCTGGTATTTACTGCTGTTAGGGCCTTCGCTGTGCAGAACGGTCTGCATTTCGGTGAAGAGATCACGGACGGCATAAAAATGAACCAGTGCATCGTCCTTGAGTTTCAACAGATCTGCGCTGACGATGGTGCCATTGTCATCCGCATCGTCCTCGCTGTCATCATCAAGATCATTGGAATCCAGATCGGAATCCAGAGATTCGCTGGCCATATCATTATTCAGAATATCCTGATCATCTGAATCAACCAGGCCGTCGACCACTTCATCGATGCGCAGGTTGTCATTTTCAACTTCCGATGCGAGTTTTATGATTTCGGCGATGATGGGCGGGCAGGCGGAAATTGCCTGGATCATATGGCGTAAGCCACCTTCGATACGTTTGGCAATTTCGATTTCGCTTTCACGCGTCAATAGGCCGACCGATCCCATTTCGCGCATATACATGCGCACGGGATCCGTGGTGCGTCCAAATTCTGAATCAACCGAAGATAGCGCTGCTTCAGCTTCTTCCGCAACATCTTCATCTGCGACTGCCGTGGCTGAATCAGACATTAACAATGTTTCCGCATCGGGTGCTTCGTCATGCACAGAAATACCCATGTCATTGATCATGCTGATAATACCTTCAATCTGTTCGGCATCCAGCATGTCGTCTGGCAGGTGATCGTTGATTTCCGCGTATGTCAGGTAACCGCGTTCTTTACCCAATACAATAAGCCTTTTCAAACGCATGCGTCTGGCTTCTATATCCTGAGCGGAGGTATTGCTTTCGGGCAATGTTATTGTGGTTGCAGACTCAATGCTGGTGAATTGTTCTGCGGCGCTTTTTGTTTTTTTGCTGATGCGGGGTTTCGCTTTCTTGTTTTTCTGTTTTTCAGTTTGTATGGCCATCACATCGTCAGCTAATTGTGCTGTGTCTTTAGTTTTGTTCCGCGCGGATTTAGCGGAATTGTTTGCATTATTTTCTTCTTCCATGCTTGAGGTTGACTTTTCAACTTCTGTGTCGTTCGTTTTGACAGATTTCTTTGACATATATTTAAAAATTCCAATGTAAGATGGAGTGAAAAGTAAAAATATAAAAGCTGGAAACGGGTGATTATATCAAAATTTCTTTTTGACTTGCATCATAGTACATTGGTGTGGAATCAATATTTCCTGCCTTCATGTTGTATGCCGACAATGTACTTGATTGAGATAGCAGATAGATCAGGCCGATGAATGCATCGCCAGGCGCCGTAATTCTTTCTTTTCTTCCTCGGTTAATAAATTGAGGGGCTTACTGTGCAATTCGGTCATGCGTTTTTTTCGCTGTATATCCGCGAGCATTTTTAGTGCGCCATTAAATTCTGCGTCAAGGTCCAGGTCGTTATTCCACTCGATTGTTTCACTTTCTATTGTTTCCAGTAACGTTTTAGAGGGCGTTTCTTGAAAATGATTCAGTAACGAAGATGCTGTTGCAGCATTTGCAATGTCAGGGTGTTTGCCCAGAAATTCAACTACAGCTCTTAAAGCAGCAAGTTCTTCATGATTATCGTGACATTGTTGAATTAATTCATGATTCAGATGATTAAAATATTTGGGTTTATGCAGTAAAATCAATAACAACCGGCGATAGGGGGATATGGGTTGTTTTCGCGGCGCGCTTTTTTGAATATTGCGGGTTGTCTTGCGCCTGATTTCCATGAGTGCTTCCAGATCATGCAAGTCCATGTCGCACATCTGGGCCATGCGCTTTAACAGCAGTATCGACAACGCGGGCGCATTTACGCTTTGTATTAACGGTTTTATGTCATGAATAAATTTGGCGCGATCTTCGGTGCGCTGAAGATTCAGTTCCTGCGAAAACACGGTCAGAAAAAATTCAGATAACGGCGAGGACTGTTCGATTCGTTGTTCAAACGCATTTTTTCCATATTGATGGATGAAGCTATCCGGGTCTTCGTTTTCAGGTAAGAATAAAAATTGAATGGCCTTGCCGTCGGACAGTTGCGCCAGACTGTTTTCTAAAGCGCGTCGTGCGGCTTTTTTTCCGGCATTGTCGCCGTCGAAGCAGAAAACAACCTTGTCAGAATAACGCAGCAGTTTCTGGATATGAAAATGGGTAACCGCGGTTCCCAGCGTTGCCACAGCATAATCGATGCCGTGCTGGGAAAGTGCGACGACATCCATGTAACCTTCGACAACAACCACGCATTTTGCATCCCGAATGGCTTTGCGCGCGGCGTATAAATTGTAGATTTCATGGCCTTTGGTGAAGATATCCGTTTCGGGGGAATTCAGATACTTGGGTTCTCCGTGATCGATAGTGCGGCCACCGAATGCGATGATCTCGCCTTTCTGATTCAAAATCGGAAACATGATGCGATCCCTGAATCGATCATAGTATTTACCATTGTCATGGGTTATTACTAATCCAGCGCGAGTCAGAATGTTTCTGGTTTTTTCCGTATGATAATCCGGAAATACCGCAGTCAGATTTTGCCACTCGTTTGGCGCATACCCTATGGCAAAATGGATGGCGGTCTGGCCGGTGAGTTTGCGTTTTTTGAGATAGTTAATGGCGTTATCCGATTGTTTGAGTTGTGTCTGGTAAAACCGGGTTGCGATCCGCATGACTTCATATACGTCCAGAATAGTGCCTTCCGCTGTATCATCCGGTTTCGCATTTGCGGTTTGAAGAGATGTTTTTTTTGCAACCGATTGCGATTCAGGCATCGCCATGCCGACAGACGCCGCCAGGTTTTGTACCGCGTCAACAAAACCGTATCCGCTGTATTCCATCAGGAAATTGATCGCATTGCCATGCGCGCCGCAGCCGAAACAATGATAAAACTGTTTCGTCGGACTGACCGTAAAGGAGGGAGTTTTTTCGCTATGAAACGGACAGCACGCACTATAATTTGCCCCCGCTTTTTTGAGTGAGATATGACGATCAATCACGTCAACGATATTAACGCGATTTAACAGGTCGTGAGTGAAAGACGGCGGTATTATCACTATTCGAAAGTAATCAAATAATGTCCGGCTGTGTTATGGTTGATGTGAATATATTTAAGTGTGTGTTACAAATACCAGTAAAGATTAATGTCGATTTGATGTCGATAATATTGTATTGATTCGATTTCGATATACGGTATCGATTCAGCCGGAAATCTTTGCTTTTACAATCGCAGATACTTTGGCCATGTCTGTTCGTCCGGCCAATCTGGGTTTCAGGATAGCCATGACTTTGCCCATGTCCTGCATATTTTTTGCATCTGTTTCAGCGACCGCTTCGGCGACAAGACGTTCGACTTCATCATCAGAAAGCGCTTGAGGCATGTATACGCTGAGAATATTTATTTCATCCTGCTCGGCGGTAGCCAGATCATCACGCTTTGCAGCCTCATAGTGCGTAATGGAATCCTTGCGCTGTTTAAGCATTTTCTCGATGATGGCGATAATTGCAGCGTCATCAATTTCAATCCGCTCGTCGACTTCTTTTTGCTTAATGGCCGCTTGCAACAGACGTATCGTATCGCGCTGTTTAGTATCCCCGGCACGCATGGCCGTTTTCATGTCATCGGTAATTTTTTGCTTTAAACTCATGATGGCTATTCATTCATTAGCATGGATATGCACAGGCATTACTTCCTGGTTCAGTTTGCGACATGCAGTCAAATTAAAGTATTTCCCGAATTGCGTGATGAAGTACGGTATAAGAAAAGAAGGTGCGTATTAATTTAACCTGAATCAAGAAATGCTGACTTCAGTAGAGCTTGGGTGGCAGCAATTGACTGCGTAGTCTTTTGTAGTTGCGCTTGACCGCTGCGGCTAATTTACGTTTGCGCTCAGCAGTGGGTTTTTCATAGAATTCACGTGCGCGCAACTCGGTTAATAATCCGGTTTTTTCAATCGACCGTTTAAAGCGACGCATTGCAACTTCAAAAGGCTCATTCTCTTTGACTTTGATGGTGGTCATGAATATAAATAATCTCCAGTAGTTAGTTGTAATAAAATATGAAAAATACCCGGCCCGCAGTAATAAGACAAGCCTGCTACGTATTAGAAAAAGCTTTCAATTATACCATATGCGATGAATTATGAAACTATAGCCATTGGCGCTATTTCGAAATGATTGTTCTAGGAATCGAAACTTCTTGTGATGAAACCGGTATTGCACTGTACGATAATGAACAGGGCTTGCTGAGCCACGCCTTGTATTCCCAGATTGAAATGCACCGTGAATACGGGGGAGTCGTTCCGGAGCTTGCTTCAAGAGACCACATTCGCCGTATCGTGCCGCTGATACGACAGACTCTGGCGGAGGCGGGGTGTACGCTTAACACAATTGATGCCATTGCCTATACGCAAGGCCCGGGGCTGGCCGGTGCATTGCTGGTTGGCGCCAGTATCGGTGCGGCGCTCGGTTTTGCGTTGAACATCCCGGCTATCGGTATTCATCATCTGGAAGGTCATTTATTGTCACCATTGCTGTCAACACCGGCGCCGCAATTTCCTTTCATTGCGCTACTGGTATCCGGTGGCCATACACAATTAATGCGAGTTGACGGTGTCGGGCAATATCTGTTGCTGGGCGAAACGGTAGACGATGCCGCAGGTGAAGCTTTTGATAAAACGGCTAAATTATTGGGTTTAGGGTATCCGGGCGGTGCCGCGCTATCAAAACTGGCTGAACAGGGGCGTCCGGGGCAATTCAAGCTGCCTTGTCCCATGCGTCATAGCGGTGATTTCAATTTCAGTTTCAGCGGCCTGAAAACCGCCGTGCTGACTTTAATTCATCAGCAGCGGGACGATCCGCAAATATATGCCGATATCGCATGGGCATTTCAGGACGCCGTAATTACGGTGTTAGTCGAGAAAGCGTTAGCCGCACTCGCAGCATCAGGGTTGAATCAACTGGTTGTCGCTGGTGGCGTGGGTGCGAACAAGCCATTGCGCCGCAATCTCACTGAAAAAGCCGGGGCTGTCGGTGCAACTGTTTTCTATCCGCAGATGGAGTTTTGTACGGATAACGGTGCAATGATTGCGTTGGCCGGTGCTTTGCGCTTGCAGGCGGCCTGTGGATACGGCGATGTGTCAAATATATCGGCGGTATCAACGCGTGGTTTTACCGTTCGCGCCAGATGGAATCTGGCGCAGACCTTGTGCGGATAGTATGCTGACAAAAGTGCTGCAAGTAGTGCTTGATCAATCCCGGTCGGACTTTTAGGGCCGCCGGGTTATTTTTTTGCCATAAGTGCCTGATACTTGGCTTGTAACTGTGCCGTATTTTCTACGCAATCCGGATTGAGAATAATACAGTCGACAGGGCAGACTTCAACGCATTGCGGGACATCGTAGTGGCCGACACATTCCGTACATTTTCCTGAATCTATCATATAGATTTCCTCGCCCTGGGATATTGCGTCATTCGGGCATTCGGGTTCGCAGACATCGCAGTTGATACATTCATCCGTTATGATTAATGCCATGTTTACCTCAATCCTGATCCTGTTGTTTTGCCATTTTATGCCGCAGGCGTTGTGTCACGCAGGGATGTACAAATTTATCGGCATCACCGCCAAGTAACGCAATTTCGCGTACGATGGTCGCGGAAACAAACATGTATTTCTCGTTGGGTGTCATAAACAAAGTTTCGACATCTGGATACATGCTGCGGTTCATGCCAGCCATTTGAAATTCATATTCAAAATCGGAAGCGGCGCGCAGGCCGCGCAATATGATGCGGGCATTTTGCTGTTGCAGAAAATTCATCAGCAGACCTGAAAATGCGGTGACACTGACATTCGGGCAATCGGACAGGACTTGCCGGGCCATGTCGACACGTTCATCAAGTGTGAAATAGGGTTTTTTTGCATTGCTGACAGCAACTGCCACGGTAACCTGATCAAAAATGCGTGCTGCACGCCTGACCAGATCTTCATGTCCGCGTGTAATGGGATCGAAAGTTCCCGGGTAAACGGCTTTATCCATGGTTATCCTGACCTCGGTTTAGTTCCAGAAGATAGTAATTGACTTTGCCTGCTTTGCCCTTGCGCCGGATATCCCAATGCTGTAAGTGCTCATCGAAGTCTGGCGTATGTTCGGCTTCAAGATAAACCTGGGCATCCCCGGTCAGAAGCGGTGGCAATTGAGATAGTATTTTCGGCAATATATCCAGCCGGTAAGGGGGGTCGAGAAATACAACGTCAAATTTTCGTGTATCGGTAATCAAAAAAACGGAAGCGTCCATTTTGATCAGTTCGATTGAATCCGCTTTCAGTTTGATTTTGTTTTCCGATAATGCCTGGTATGCATTGTTATTGGATTCTATCATCACTACTTTTGTCGCGCCGCGCGAAGCGGCTTCAAAGCCGAGTGCGCCGCTGCCGGCAAAAAGATCAAGACAACTTAAACCTGTCAGATCCTGTCCGAGCCAGTTAAAAAGTGTTTCGCGCACTCTGTCGGGGGTCGGGCGCAAATCCATATGAGATGGAAAAGTAATCATGCGGCTCCGCCACTGACCACCAATAATACGAATCCTGCCTGAGTTTGAAGTCATGTCAAAAGAAAAACGGAATGATGATTAATCGCCCGTCGTCTCCATGGCGCCGACGATGACTGCAACCATGTTTTCCGGATCGATACGGCGCTGAAACGCATCTTTGATTTGCGCAATCGTAACCATTTCAACCGCTTTTAAATAATCGTCCAGATAGGTTAACGGCAGGTGATAAAACCCCATCATGGCCAGATATCCCAGAATCTTCCTGTTGCTGTCAAGGCGCAGCGGAAAGCCGCCAATGATGTTCTGCTTGGCAGCCAGCAATTCCTGTTCCGTCGGGCCATTGGCAATAAAATCCCGCAAAACGCCTTGTGTTAAGGTCAATGCTTCTTCAGACTGGTCTTTCCGGGTTTGCAATCCGATCTGAAAAGGTCCTTTTTCTTTCAGTGGTGCAAAAAAACTCTGCACACTGTACGCCAGCCCCCTTTGTTGGCGGATTTCTTCCATCAGGCGTGATACAAAACCGCCTCCGCCCAGAATGTAATTGCCGACGAGAAGCGGGAAATAGTCCGGATCGATTCTGCTGATCCCCGGGTAGGCCAATAGGATATGGCTTTGCGTCGCGGGATGTGTAATTTTTTCGATCTTGCCTTGCGGATTTTTAACGGGTGGAATCGATGTGTTTTTGTTTTTCTCTGAGTGCCTGGGAAGATTCTGCGTCAGGGCGTCCGCAATGCGCACCGCTTCCTGTTTGCTGATGGCACCGATCATGGCAATAACGGTGTTATGTGCGACATAATGTTTTTGATAAAAGGAAACCAGGTCATTGCGTTGAAGGGTTTCAATGGTTTTGATTTCTCCGGAATCATTCATGGCGTAAGGATGATCGCCATAGAGCATATTCATGAGCGCGCGGTCAGCAATATAACCGGGTCTTGTGCTGGATTCTTTGATGCTGGTAATAATTCTGGTTTTCTCGCGCGAGAGAATGGTGTCGGAGAATTCAGGACGCTGCAGGATTCTGGAAAAAATATCGAGGGCCTGACCGCGTTCGCGATCATTGCTTAAAGTGCGTAATGTCAATCCGGCGCGATCTGCGTCAAAATGTCCGCCGAGTTGCGCACCGACATCCGCAAGCCTGTTGGCGATGTCATCCTCCGACAGGCCGCCAGCGCCAAGACCCAGTAAGTGCTGAGTCAAACTGGCGGTGCCGGATTTTTCTTTCGTATCCATGCTGCTGCCGGCAGCGAATTCCACGCTGATATCCAGCATCGGCAGTGTATGATTTTCTACAAAATAGACACGCGCGCCGGAAGATGTTTGCCAGAATTCGATATCAAGCGAAGCTGATAAGGAATGGGTAAAAACACTGGTCAGCAAAAAAAAGATCAGTTGTTGGATGCGCATAAAAATGTTTCCACAAAATACGTCAGAAAATATTAACCGCTGTTTCTCAGCCCTGATGTTACGCCATTGATCGTTAAATGGATGGAGCGCTTGATTTCATCGCTGTCTTCTCCGGATCGATAACGCCGTAAAAGCTCAACCTGCAGGTGATTCAACGGATCGATATAAGGCATCCGGTTGCGGATACTGCGCGCCAGTGTAGGATTATCCTGCAATAGTTCCGCATTGCCGGTGATGGAAAAAAGCCACTTGCAGCAGCGTTCCCGTTCTTCGCAGATACGGCCGAAAATTTGATTGCGTAGCATCTCGTCCGTTACCAGTTCGGTATAGCGTGAGGCAATACCCATATCGGTTTTTGCCAATACCATATCCATGTTTGATAACAAAGTTTGCATAAACGGCCAGGTTTTGTACATCTTCTGCAGCAGTGCCAGCCTTGTTTCCGGATCTTCCTGCACGAAAGCTTCAATAGCGTGTCCGAAACCGTACCAGCCGGGCAGCATGGTGCGATTGAGTCCCCAGCTGAATACCCACGGAATGGCGCGCAGGTCTTCAATCGCATCCGATGGCTTGCGCGAGGCGGGGCGGCTGCCGATATGTAATCCCGCAATTTCTCGGATCGGTGTCGATTCGAGAAAAAACTGCTTGAATCCGGGGGTTTCAAATATCAGATTGCGGTAAGCGGAAAACGAATGTTGCGACAGTTCTTCCATCGCCTGATAATAGTGCGGTGCGTTATCGCCGATCGGATCATTGCCCAGCAGCGTGGCTTCAATTGTCGCGGCTGCCAGCGTTTCAAGATTTCGTCTGCCGATTTCAGGTTCGGCATATTTGCTGCTGATCACTTCGCCCTGCTCGGTGACGCGGATTTGCCCATTCACACTGCCGGGTGGTTGCGCCATAATGGCCTGATAGCTGGGCCCGCCACCGCGTCCAACCGTGCCGCCGCGGCCATGAAAAAGCCTTAATTCAACATGATGTTTGGCAAAAACCTTGGTCAGCTCAATTTCTGCCTTATAAATTTCCCAGTTGGAGGTGATGAAGCCGCCGTCCTTGTTGCTGTCGGAATAGCCGAGCATGACTTCCTGTACATTATTCCGTGAAACCAGCAGCCTTTTATAATACGGCAGTGAAAATAATTGATCCATGATCGTGCCGCAACTGCGCAAATCGGCAATGGTTTCAAATAGCGGAATGATGTTTAATCCGAGGCGCGGATTTTCACCTGCCTGCAATAGCCCGACTTCCTTTAGCAACAGCGCAACTTCGAGCACGTTGATAATATGCGTTGTCATCGAAATGATGTAATTGGGTATCGCGGCATGGCCAAAGCGCTGATGAATATTGGCCGCTTTTTGCAGAATACGCAGCTCGCTTTGTGTGGATTCAGAGTATTCCAGATAGGGTGAAAGCAGTGGCCGTGGGCTGCTGATCTCCGTGAGCAGCCACTGGATACGGTCATTTTCAGGCATTTCCAGATAATCGGCGCGATGCGTGCCGAGTTCATAGAGTTCAGCAACAACCTGTTCGTGTACCTTACTGTGCTGACGCATATCGAGCGGTGCGAGATGAAAACCGAAAACATCCGCAGCGCGTCGCAGGTTGCGCAGCGCGCCGCGTGCAATCCAGTCGGATTTGTGATGTTTGAGCGATGTGATGATGATATCGAGATCATGGACGAATTCCGCGCTGTCGGCGTAGGGTTCCGCTGAATTCAGTAATTCCTTTTGTTTCGGGGTATGTCCTAAACGCAGACAGGTTGCTGCAAGGCGTGCGCCGATACTGATAAACGCACGGCGGTAGGGCTCGTCAATGCGGCATGCGGGAATGTCGGGAGATGAGGCGGCAAGCTCTTCGAGCTCATCGGTAATATCAATCAGACGCTCGGCCAGACTCATGGTGCTGCCGATTCTTTCGATTTCGGTGATGTAATAATCCAGTGCCAAAGCCGATTGACGCTCAATGGCGTAAAGCAATACCTGGTGCGTGACAAAAGGATTGCCGTCACGGTCGCCGCCGATCCAGCTGCCGATGCGTAAAAAGGAATGAACATACGGCGCGTCTTTGCCCATATGCTGCTCCAGCAGATTTTCAATCTTGGCGTAGATGTAAGGTACCTGCGATAAAAAGGTGTAGGTGTAATAAGTCAGGCCGTTATCGATTTCATCATGCACGGACAAGCGGACTGAGCGCAGCATCCGTGTTTGCCATAGGATTTGTACCATGGCGCGCAGGTTTTCTTCGTTCTGCCGCATTTCGTTCGGCGTAAGCTCGGTATATGCTCGTTCTCTCAACAATCGCTCGATGGTCAGCTGGCGGTCCAGAATGCTTTTGCGCTGTACTTCCGTTGGGTGCGCTGTCAATACCGGCGAAACAATCGCTTTGGCAAAGAATTTTGCCAGCGTGGCGCTATCGATTCCATGCCTGATTACTTCGTTCAGCGCTAGGGTCACACTGCCGGCCTGGGGTGGCGACCCGGTGCGCAAATGTGCGCGGCGGCGCCGATTGTGATGCACATCTTCGGCGATATTGGACAACTGCGAAAAATAACTGAACGCACGGACAACAACTACAGTTGCTCTGTTACTGAGTTCGGTCAGGATCTGGTCCAGTTTCTGGCGCGCCTGAGGATCCTGCTCACGGTGAAAACGGATTGCGGTCTGACGGATTTCTTCTACCAGATCAAATGCTTCTTCACCTTCTTGTTCTTTCAGCGTATTTCCAAGCATGCGGCCCAAAAAGCGAATATCGTCTCGAAGTGGCAAATCCTTGTCGTCGTGGGATTCCTGTTCGAAATGACTATCCAAACCTGCTCTATGCATAGTGTTACTTCACCTTTAATTTAATATGTGTTGTTTATATTCGGTTAATTCAAGTTGCTTCAAGCTTGTCCAACCCAGCATCGGTCGTGCTAGAATGGTCATACGTATTGTTTTTTTGTAATTTTTATTTAGTTTTTTAATGTCCAGCTCACTACATTTAATTCCACAGAGAATTGTTATCGCGTCACGAGAAAGTCTTCTTGCCATGTGGCAGGCAAAATTTATCCGACAGCAATTAATCCAATTATACCCGCAAACCGAAGTAGACATACTCGGGATGACGACCAGGGGAGACGAGATTCTTGATAAGTCTTTATCAAAGATTGGCGGTAAAGGACTTTTTATCAAAGAGTTGGAGCAGGCGCTGGAGGAAGGGCGCGCCGATATCGCCGTGCATTCAATGAAAGATATGCCGATGAATGTGCCCGAAGGGTTTGAACTGGCGGCCATTACCGAACGCGAAGACCCGCGTGATGCATTCGTTTCCAATCATTATCAAAGTCTTGAAGCATTGCCGTCAGGCAGTATCGTCGGCACATCCAGTTTGCGGCGGGAAAGCCAGTTGCGCGCGCAGTTTCCGCATCTGGAAGTCAAGCCGTTGCGGGGCAATGTGCAAACCCGCCTGCGCAAACTGGACGAGGGGCAGTATGCCGCGATTATTCTGGCCGCAGCGGGGCTTAAGCGTCTGGAACTGTCGGCGCGTATTACCGCTTTATTGAGCCCTGAACAAAGTTTGCCCGCTGTAGGGCAAGGTGCGCTGGGTATCGAATGCCGGCAAGACCGGCCGGATCTGGTTGCATTATTGCAGCCGCTACACCATCAGCAGACGGCGTATTGTGTCAAAGCTGAACGTGCGATGAGCCGTGTACTGGGCGGCAGTTGCCAGATACCGCTGGGTGCTTTTGGGGAAATTGTGGGTGACACGCTGCAATTGCGCGGATTTGTTGCCAGTCCTGATGGCAAACAGATGGTGAGTACCGAATTAAACGGTGAGCCGGAAAAAGGAGAAGCGCTGGGTAAAACAATGGCGCAGGATCTGATTGCTCTTGGCGCCGACAAAATTCTGGCAGAGATTGCTCCCGCAGGCGGCTGGTGAAGGCAAAAAGAAAATGGGTTCCAAATTCATGCCGCTTGAGGGGATCAGTGTTCTGGTCACCAGGCCGGAACATCAGAGCGTAGTTCTGGCTGAAGGCATTCGCAATCTCGGCGGCAATCCCATTATTTTTCCCGTACTGATCATATCCGATGTCAAGAACAAGTCGCTCATGATGGCGTGTATTGAACGGCTGGACGACTATGATCTGTGTATTTTTGTAAGCCCGAATGCTGTGCATAAGACGATGCCGCTGATCCGGGCGCAGCGTTCCCTGCCGTCACACATGAAGATTGCTGTGGTGGGCAAAGGCAGCGCGGATGCGCTCAGGGAATATGGCGTTGAAGATGTTGCTGTGCCTGCTGGCCGGTTCGACAGTGAAGCTTTGCTTGAACATGAAGTGCTGCAGAAGGTTTCAGGGAAGCGGGTTGTGATCTTTCGGGGTAATGGCGGCAGGCCGTTATTGGGCGACATACTGAGGCAACGTGGCGCAATCCTGGATTATGTCGAATGCTATTATCGCGGCAAACCTGACGTGGATGCGACAGCGTTACTTTTAAACTGGTCACATGACCGGATAAATGCTGTTATCATCACGAGCAGCGAGGGATTACATAATTTATTTGACATTGTTGGCCAAGCTGGCCAACAATTGTTAAGGATGACACCTGTATTTACTGCTCACGAACGTATTGCCAGTATTGCCAGGGAGGCCGGGCTGAAAAAAGTGGTTCTAACAACAATGGCCGGAGATGAAGGCATTATACAGAGTTTACGGGAGTATTTCGGCGCACTGAAAAATCCTGAAGCGACGGTGATCGGGAATAATCCGGGTTGACGTGAGCGGTGTGGGAAAAGTTTGGATATTCGTGTATGTCAGGGATTATTGAAACTCATGCAGTCAGGGTCAGGGTGTTGCGTCATGATAGATTTGCAGGTGAATTTGAATACGATAGATAATGAAAAACTCTGGGCCTATAGTTAGCATGTTCTAATATTGCATCATTTCTCGGGTGATTGTGTTGAATCGGCATCGTCAACTGAATCAGCCAATCAGAGTGCAATAAGCAATATCGATTATCGGCTCCGATATTTTAAAGGGGAGAGAATATGAGACTGATACTTTGGGTGTTGGTGCTGTTTGCAACTGCTGTTGCCGTGACACTTGCCGTCGATGAATATAGTGCGGGCACAATCATGGTGGAAATACCGCCATATGAGAAACAGGAACTGCCGCTGGATTACGCGATTGTCGGCGTACTGGCGGTTTTTTTTGTATCCTATGTTCTGATCCGTGTGCTGGGTGGATTGATGAATCTGCGCGAGATCAGGTCGGAATCGTTGATGATGGACGGGTTGCAGGCTTTTTTTGAAGGCGATTATGTACGGGCTAAAAAGTATGCCGCAAAAGGCTTCAAGCGTTCAGATGAATCATTGACTAAATCCATCAATGCCGTTGTGGCAGCGCGTTCCGCGCATGAGCTGGGTGATAAAACCACATACGACAGAGTGTTGCGGGGAGCGGAGGACGATACACCTGACGAAAAAGCGCTGCGTCTGATCACCAAAATTGATCTGCTGATAAAAGATGGTCATTATCAGGAAGCTCTGGACAATTTAACAAAACTGTATGCAGCCGGCGGATTGCAATCAACACTCGTTTTGCAACTGGAAATGGAAGCGCAAAGACATGTCGGGAACTGGGATGCGGTATTGGAAATATCCAGTACGCTGATTCATCGCCACCCGCTTAACAAGGATGATTTCGAGAAAGTAAGATTTGAAGCGCATATGGAAAACTTTAAGCGCAAAGCTTCGGATCGGGATTCTTTGAATAAATACTGGCTTGGTCTGACCGAGTACGAGCAGAGCAACAGTCAGTTGGCTGCGGCGGCTGTACGTGCTTATATTGCGTTAGGCGAATGTGCGATGGCGCATAGGATCATCGAGCGGAATGTACAGAATGAATGGAGTGCGGACTTGATTGCACTCTATGCCGAATGTCTCAATTATCATGTCAGTAGGCAAATCGAGTGCGCCGAAGTTTGGCTTAAAGCGCAACCGAACAATGCCGGCTTGTTGCTGACACTGGGCAAACTCTGTACACACTGCGAACTGTGGGGTAAAGCGCAGAATTATCTGGAAGCCAGTATTTCAGTCGAGCCAAGCACAATCGCTTATTTTGCATTGGCGCAATTGAATGAAAAGCTGGGAAAACATGAAATGGCCATGGATAACTATAACAAGGCCGTAGAATTCACGTTGAAAAATGGCTAACGATAGAATTACTTATAGGGCCGTTTTTATGGTTTGTTATTGATCGAGGGCGTAAAAACATCAGAGAAAAAGCCGTCCCTGGGAAGATTGCGCAATGTCGTGAAATCCTGATAGGCGGCCTTGACCATGACCGGAGAACCGCAGGCATAAACCTGGTGGTTCTCCAGCGTCGTGTAGTCCTGCAGAACAGCCTCATGGACGAAACCTGTCCGGCCCGTCCAGGCGTCTTCAGGCAGGGCTTCGGAGAGTACCGGAATGAAAGAAAAATTTTGATGGTGTTGCTGCTGCCATTGAGCGATGAGATCCAGAAGATAGAGTTCCGCCTTATTGCGAACCCCCCAGTACAGCGTCATGGTACGCAGAACATCTTTATCGTCTTTTCCGCTTTCCTGATAAAACACGTGTTCGAGTATGCTCTTAATCGGCGCAAAACCTGTTCCGCTGGCCAGAAATATGATCGGTACATCAGGCGGCGTATCACGGAGAAAGAAAGAGCCTAGCGGCCCCTTAAAGCGAAGAATATCTTTGATTTTCATCGTGGTGAAAACCTGTTCTGTAAACACCCCGCCGGGATAATTACGCACATGTAATTGCAGCACTTCGTCATCATGTGGCGCATTCGCGAGTGAGAAGCTGCGGCGTTTGTCATTCTTGAGCAGGATGTCGATATACTGCCCCGCGATGAACTGCAACCGTTGATTGGCGGGCAATTTTAAGGAAACGATCATGACATCCGGCGCGACGCGTTCCAGTTTTTCAACCCGGGCTGGCAATGTTCTGATCTCGATGTCTTTGATGGCGCTGATTTCATCACACTCAATCACCAGATCAGACCGTGGTTCGGCACAACAAAATAATGCCATTCCGGTTTTTTTCTCCTCGTCCGTCAGTGTTTCATCGCTATAGTGGCCATAATTGACTTCGCCCTCTAGGATTTTGCCTTTGCAGACACCGCATGATCCGTTACGGCAACCGTAGGGCAGAGAAATGCCCTCGCGCAAAGCGGCCTGTAATATAGTTTCTCCGGTTACGGTATTCAGGACATGTTCACTGGGTTTTATAATGATTTTGTGTGTCATTGAACTGCAGAAATAGAGTTAAAAATTAGAGAAAAGGAATATATACAAAACGCGATATGAAAAAAACTGTGCTCATGATTGGTTGTGGTGATATTGCGCTGCGTACCATACCGCTTTTGCAAAAAAAATATCGGATTTCCGGCCTGTTGCGTCAGCCGGATAAAGCACGCCTGTTCCGCTCGCTCGGCGTCAGTCCAGTCACGGGAGACCTTGACCGGCGCGACAGTCTCAAAAAACTTGCGGGCATCGCGCAGATTATCATACACTTGGTGCCACCGCCGAATCATGGAAAGCGAGATACACGCACTGCCAATCTGCTCGCTGCATTGTCTAAAAGGACAAAGGGAAAACCCAGAATTCTACCACAACAACTGGTCTATATCAGTACCAGTGGTGTTTATGGCGATTGTCAGGGTGAGGTCATTAACGAAGCCCGGCGTTTAAAGCCGCTCAATGGCCGCGCTGTCCGCCGGGTGAGCGCCGAAAGCCAGATACGCAGCTGGGGCAGGCGCAATCATGTTCCGGTTACCATATTGCGTGTGCCCGGTATTTACGCTGGCGATCGACTGCCGCTGAAAAGAATTCAGGAAAACATTCCTGTTTTTGCGGCCCGGGATGATGGCTATACCAATCATATCCATGCCGATGATCTCGCACGGATCATCTGCGCAGCGATTGGCTATGGAAAATTCGGCCGGGTCTACAATGCTACGGATGATACGCAAATGAAAATGGGTGATTATTTCGATCTCGTCGCCGACCATTTCAATTTACCCCGCCCGCCGCGTATCCCGCGCGATCAGGCGGCAGGCTGTATTTCTCTAGGCATGCTGTCCTTCATGAACGAATCAAGGCGCATCAGCAACATGCGCATGAAAAAAGAATTACACGTGAGGCTGCGGTATCCAACGGTTGCATCAGGAATACGTGAAGAAAATCAGAGGAATCAATGCGGATAGTCAGGCCATCAAACAAAACAGTAAGCTGAATATCAGCGCCAGATTCATGCGGGAACAGGCCCTGTTAAATCATTTTTTTTCAGGGTATAATCACACCTTTTTGCAAAGCTGAGCCTTATGGTAAGCAGCTGGTTGTAAAATAAAAAATATAATGGTTTAAAAATATCACGGCTATTGCAACACAACTGCCCGGGTGGTGAAATTGGTAGACACAAGGGACTTAAAATCCCTCGGACATTGCGTCCGTGCCGGTTCGATTCCGGCCCCGGGCACCATTATTTATCTTGTTGTTCTAATTGAGTTATTTTCTTAGGTGAAAAAATAAGGAATTAACCAACACACTGAGATACTTGAAATTATTAGCTCGACTCGCTCTACACATAATCTTTGAATAGCGTCTATAGGATACTTATAATCCAGCACGCCTATGGCATAAGGTTTAATTTGCGAATAATTTCTGGAATCATTGTGCTATGGATACCACCTTCGCTCAATATGTGATGTTTAATTAGCATGCCAATAACCAAAAATGAAAATGTTGGCTCTGATTCTGTTAGATCGCTTTTTTAGCCCCATTTTCTCTGAAACTTTTGTGTACACCTGATTATTTGCATAATTTATTGAACAGCATAATATTCAACATCTTGTCATGCTTACCGAATTTACTATTAACTCCCCAGTGCGTTTAGCTTCCCAATAGCCATCTCGAATTTCTTTTGCCATATTTTTGCCGATCAATACATTTTTAGAGAGAACTAAACCATCGCATATAAGGTAATTTTCAAATGGAACAATGGCAGTTTCTATGTAACAAAACTCAGGGAGAAGCTCTTCAAGCGGTGTAGTCAAAGCAGCGACTTGGTAGTAAATGCCATTTTTGGTATCTTGCAGAACATAGCCGTTCCGGTATTTTTTAAGGTAAATAAAATTGGTACATATTGCTGACCTTAAAGATTCGATAAACTGTTCGCCTACAAGCGCTTTACAATTTTTATCAATATCTTCCATGCGTTTGTAGATTTCAGATCTTAATGCAACATACTCTTCGATTCCTGAAGGTATAGCCCTGCCATTAAGATATGCCATGATGCTCTTGTATTTTTCTAGAAACGTATCTGCCTGTTCTTCACGAATCAACATATCTTGATCTTAAAAATTATATAACTTAGCCAATTGTTTCACCGAAATACGACTTTTCAAATATTACTTTTCTATTGCTGAACAAGTCAGGAAATTCATTTTTGATACCGTAATTCAGATGCTTAGTAACATGGTTTATGGTAATCCTCCCATTTTCGCAGTGTGTAGCGCACGTGGTGTAATTTTGACGGTAAAGGTCATTCCTCGGTGCCCAATTCCTCAATAATCTTATCGATAGGATAATTTTTAACAAACTCACCACGCTTTGCTTGTTCTGCACCTTCTTTCAAATATACCCGAAGGGCTTCAAGTTTGCTCTTGCGTTCTTCCATTCCGCGCAGTGCATCGCGGACGACCTCACTTGCCGAACCATACCGTCCGCTTGCAATCTCGTTTTTGATAAATGTTTCCCAATGTTCGCCTAGACTTAAGCTCGTCGTTGCCATTTTTTATCGATCTCCATGTATTCATATATCATAAATATGAATACAGCAATCGAAAAAGGAAATATAAAATGAAAAAAGAAAACATAGCGGCGGTGGCAAAAGCTGTTGAAAAAGATGCTGGTATGGATTTCCGGGGCTGCGCGAATCTTTAGCTGAAATGCTCGCAGGTACTGTGGGGAGAAGCTATACCCCGGAGCAGATACTTGTCGATCTGTGCGTGTGAAACTGGGGTTGTCACAAAGTAAATTTGCTGCGCTCATTAATACACCGGTCGGTACTGTGAGAGATTGGGAGCAGGGGCGCTTTAATCCTCCGGGAGCTGTACAGTGTCTGCTGCGTATAGCTCTTAAACACCCGGATGTTGTTAGAGAACTGGCGGCTTGATTTCTGATTGACACTCAATCGGTTGTTTTTCCCGGACGATTGATTTGTCGTTGGTAAGATTTCTTGATGCGCGGCAGGATTGTTTGCTGTTTTCGCTCGTTGTCTGTTGGCGCATCAATTTTGGAATGATATATTATCGTCAGCGGGAAGGGGCTGCGGGTGTGGCGGGTGTAGTGTGAGTTAAAAAAATTTTAGAGAAAATCGGGTTAATGTTTAAATTTTAAGTGTTAAAGAGGAGAAAGATAAAAAATGAGGCTTCCATATATTTATATTGAAAGAGACTGTCCCATAAACCGTGTAATTGTCTATCATTGATTTTTTAAAGGATAGACGATGAACAAAGAAGAACT
>CAYXFV010000052.1:0-20601 GCA_964464365.1 uncultured Nitrosomonas sp.
ACGGGCGTATCGAAATCCGCCGCTACTGTTTAAGCGCGCAGATCGATTGGATCGATCGGCGATAAAACCACTGTGGAGACCCGGTATTATCTGTGTTCGTTTGCCGAACTGGAGCGGTTTGCCCGGAGTGTGCGGCAGCATTGGTGCATTGAAAACCAGCAGCATTGGGTGTTGGATGTGCAGTTCGGAGAGGATAACAACCGAGCCAGGAAAGATCATTCAGCTGAAAACCTGGCTTTAATCAGGCGAGTGGCTTTAAACCTGTTCAATAACAACGGACCGTCCAAAGACAGCCTGCGCCGACGAAAGCTCCGGGCTTGTTTAAGCGACCGTTATCGCACCGAACTGATCTTTGGCAAAAAGGAAATATAGTGCGATTGCCCTGGTTCAATTATGGCTTGTTGATGATGATCAGGAATCCTGTTTCCGGAGGAATGGAATTACTACGTGGGAATCGGATTCTGGGACGGGCGATTAGCCGTTTTATGCTGGTTGCTGTGGAAATAGGTGCTTTGTCCAGATTCATCGAAGTTCGGATGGGGTTTCCAGGACAAGGACAATTTCAGGGCAGGCAGGATATGTTATGTCACAGCGTGTGACCAGCACTATTCTGATCGCTGGAGCCGGAATAAAAAGCGATGAGATCTGTCGCGTTCAATGCCATTGGCAAGATGAGCGGCTTGATGCTTTTTAAGCAGGTTCAGATGCGCCGCTGCGATTCTGTGGCATATCCGCTTGAAAACTGACAGATCCCGGATTTTATATGCTGTTCTGCAGGATTTGTTAAATCGTGAACGCGTATATATCTAACGACTTAATTACTTTAATTTTGTTTCTTTATAGTTAACATGTTTCCGTACAACTGGGTCATATTTTTTAATTTCCAGCTTTTCAGGATTCGCGCGCTTGTTTTTTGTCGTTGTGTAAAAATGACCTGTTCCGGCTGACGATTCCAGTTTGATTTTATCACGCATTGGATAATATCCTTTTCTTAACGAATGTAGAGATGATTAGATGTCTTTCCCTTGCAGGCGCATTTCAGCCACGACGACATCAATGCCTTTTTTATCGATTGTACGCAATGCTGCATTGGATAAACGCAGATTGATCCAGCGATTTTCATTTTCCAGCCAAAAACGGCGTCTTTGCAGATTGGGTAAAAAACGCCGTTTGGTTTTATTATTGGCGTGAGATACATTATTACCGGTCATCGGTTTTTTCCCAGTTACTTCACATACGCGAGCCATGCTCATGCACTCCGAAAAATTACAAAACGCGGATTATATCCCAATTTTCGATTGCTTTCTCAAATCTTTAACCGGAGATATTGTCGTCAGGCGATAGTGTAACCGGATTCAGATTAAATTCTGCTCGGCGAAAGACATGATTTCGTTTTTGCCGATGATAAAGTGATCAAGCACTTTAATATCAATTAGCTCGAGCGCATTTTTCAGCGTTTGTGTCAGGATTTTGTCGGCGTTGCTGGGTTCAGCAAAACCCGAAGGATGGTTATGTGCAAAAATAATTGCGGCGGCGTTATGATACAGCGCGCGTTTGACAACTTCGCGCGGGTAAACACTGGCTTGTGTCTGTGTTCCACTAAAGAGTTCTTCAGTGGAAATCATGCGGTTTTTTGCATCCAGAAAAATGCCCAGAAAAACTTCATGTGGTTTGCTGGCCAAGCTTAAGCGCAGGAAATCACGAACTAACTCCGGCCTGTTCATGGTGTCGCCGGATTCGAGTTCTTCTGCTAAAGCACGTCTGGACATTTCAAGAACGGCTTGCAGTTGTGCATATTTGGCAGTGCCTACACCGGGAAAATTGCAGATATCGGCTTGGTCGGCGGCAAAAAGGGAATGCAGGCTGCCATAATGCTGAAGCAGGTTGCGGGCAAGATCCACCGCACTGGTGCCAACGAAACCGGTGCGTAAAAAAATAGCCAGTAATTCGGTATCGGTTAAATTCCTGGCGCCGAGTTTCAGCAGTTTTTCTCTGGGTCGTTCGGCGCTGGGCCAGTCTGTAATCGCCATGTCATGAGAATATATAAAAGTAATTACTTAAACTGTTACGGCATCGATCCATTGCGATTGAGTTAGAATGCGGTTCATTCGGGGAGAAAAGTGTTCGGATACGATAAGGTTATTTGCGTGGCATGTTAATAAATAAAGGCAATAACAGTGTTTTCAGACATTGATCAACAAAAAGGAGCGTCTGCGGGGAGTTTGGGTGCCGCTGAAAAACGCCTGCTACTGGGCGTCACCGGTGGGGTGGCGGCGTACAAGGCTGCGGAACTTGCGCGCTTGCTGACGCAATCCGGCATTACGGTACAAACCGTGATGACCGCATCAGCGTGCCGTTTTGTCGGGCCGGTTACTTTTCAGTCGTTGACGGGGCAGCCGGTATATACGGAATTATGGGAAACAAATGCGGCAAGCAATATGGCGCATATTCAGCTTTCGCGGAATGCGGATGCGATCCTGATTGCGCCAGCGAGCGCTGATTTTATCGCTAAACTGGCCGCTGGCATGGCGGATGATCTGTTGACAACACTCTGTCTTGCGCGTGACTGTCCGCTCATGATCGCGCCAGCGATGAACAGGCAGATGTGGGCGAATCCTGCGACACAACGTAATATCCAACGTCTTCTGGACGATGGCGTTAAAATCATCGGGCCGGCAAGTGGCGCACAGGCCTGTGGTGAAGTCGGGATGGGGCGTATGCTGGAAGCTGAAGTATTACTGACCGTGGTGCAGGAAGCGTTCAATACCGGCTCTTCTATTGTTTCTCCGTTGCGGCACAAGCGTGTTTTGATTACGGCAGGCCCGACTTACGAGCCGATTGATCCTGTGCGTGGCATTACCAATATGAGTTCCGGAAAAATGGGGTATGCGATTGCACAGGCGGCGCTCGATGCCGGCGCCAGCGTTGTGCTGATATCGGGGTCGGTTTGTTTGAAACCGCCATCAGCGGCAAAAATCATTTCTGTGCTGAGCGCACAGGATATGTTGAATGCGGTCGATGCCGAAATTGCCGATACGGATATTTTTATCAGTGTGGCTGCTGTGGCTGATTATCGTGTTGCAACCGTCAGTCAGCAAAAGATTAAAAAATCCGGTCAAAAAATGCTGCTGGAATTAGTGCCGAATCCGGATATCCTGCAATCTGTGGCGAATCAACGCAATCCACCGTTTTGTGTGGGATTTGCGGCGGAAACGGATGATCTGGAACAGCATGCGGTGCATAAGCGTGCCAGAAAAAAAATACCATTGCTGGTTGCCAATCAGGCACAGGAAACTTTGGGCGCTGATGAGGCAACATTGATATTATTTGACGATGCGGGCAAGCATCATTTTGCGCATGCCGCCAAATCAGTGCAGGCGCGCAGGCTGATCGAGCATATCGCGGTATTATATGCGCAGCACCATGAACAACATAAACCATAAACTGAAGATTGCATGACAACCATTGATATCAAAATACTCGATAGCCGTTTACATGAACAATTACCGTCGTATGCCACGCCGGGGTCGGCCGGTCTTGACTTGCGCGCCTGTATTGACCGGGTGGAAACGATCGACTGTGGACAGACATTATTGATTCCTGCCGGTATAGCGATTCATATCGCTGATCCCAAGCTGGCGGCCATCATACTGCCCCGGTCAGGGTTGGGACATAAGCATGGGATTGTTTTAGGCAATCTGGTGGGGTTGATCGATTCGGATTATCAGGGGCAAATTTTTCTTTCCTGCTGGAATCGGGGAGCGGCGCCGTTTGAACTGCAACCCATGGAGCGTATTGCGCAATTGGTTGTCGTGCCGGTAGTGCAGGTCGGTTTTAATCTTGTTGAAGATTTTGATTTAAGCCATCGCGGGGAAGGTGGTTTTGGCAGTACGGGGAAGCATTGATGAATCGAGTGGGTATTCAAATTCTTGTCGTTTTAGTGCTCGTCATGAGCCGTGTTGCGCATGCGGAAATTCCGGCATTGCCGCGAATTCCGCTGACAATCGCAAATCATGAATTGCACGCGGAGGTTGCCTATACACAGCCAGCACGCGCACGCGGCCTGATGTTCAGGCCAAAAATGGATGAAAATGCCGGTATGTTATTTGTTTTTCCGCAAAATGATTATTACGGTATGTGGATGAGAAATACCATCATCCCCTTGAGCGTCGCTTTTATCGATGAAAAAGGGGTCATTCTTAATATTGCGAATATGGAGCCCCATTCGCTTACAGTACACTACTCTGCCGGTTTGGTTAAATATGCGCTGGAAGTGAATCGCGGCTGGTTTGCGCATAGAAAAATACAGGCGGGCGAATCTGTGTCCGGCCTTGAACATGCTCCCGCTGCTGAATAATATCTGGCCTTGAATTCCTTCCGTCAGCGAGCCCGTGGAAGCATGCCTTTCAAGCCACGCATCATTTTCGAGAGGCCGCCCTTGTTCATCATTTTCATCATTTTTTTTGCCTGCTCAAATTGCGCGAGCAATCGATTGACTTCCTGAACCGAAACACCGGCACCTGCAGCAATACGCCTTTTGCGCGAGGCTTTCAGTATATCGGGCTTGGTACGTTCCTGTTCGGTCATGGAATGGATGATTGCTTCGGAGCGGTTGATTACTTTTTCATCGATATTGACATTTTGCGCGGCCTGGCTTAATTGCGCAGGCAGTTTGTCGAGCATGGCGCTCATGCCGCCCATTTTTTTCATCTGTTGAAATTGCGTTTTAAAATCGTTCAGATCAAATCCTTTTCCTGATTTGACCTTTTGCAGGAGTTTTTTGGCTTCGTGTTCATCGGTGTTGCGCTGCGCCTCTTCAATCAAACCCAGAACATCGCCCATACCTAAAATTCGCGAGGCCATGCGGTCAGGATGAAATGCCTCCAGTCCAGTCAGCTTTTCGGCAATCCCGGTGAATTTAATCGGTTTTCCGGTGACATGTTTGACAGACAAGGCTGCGCCACCGCGCGAGTCGCCGTCGAGTTTGGTCAATATGACGCCGGTTAAAGGCAATGCTTCCGAAAATGCCTTGGCGGTATTAACGGCATCCTGCCCTTGCATGGCATCGACAACGAACAAGGTTTCTATCGGTTTGAGCAACGCCTCAAGCTCGCTGATTTCCTGCATCATGGCTTCGTCAATACCCAGACGGCCTGCGGTGTCGACAATCAGAACATCATGATGATGTTTCCGGGCGTAATCCAGTGCGGCGGCGCCAATTTCTCCGGGTTTCTGACCATCTTGAACAGGGAAGAAATCAGCACCGGTTTGTTGCGCCAGTAATTCCAGTTGATGTATGGCCGCAGGACGGTAAATATCGCAGGATACCAGCAGGACCTTCTTCTTTTTCTGATCCATGAGCCATTTTGCCAGTTTGCCGCTGCTTGTCGTCTTACCGGCGCCCTGCAGGCCAGCCATTAAAATAACGGCGGGCGGGGTGGTTGAGAGATTGAGGTCTTCTTTCTCTCCACCCATGATGGTAATTAATTCCTGATGCACTACGCCAATCAGCGCTTGTCCGGGTGTCAGGCTATCGAGAACATCGTGGCCGACGGCTTTTTCTTTAACACGCGCGATAAATTCTTTAACTACGGGTAGTGCGACATCCGCTTCGAGCAATGCCAGGCGAACTTCTCTTAACGCCTGCTGGATATTGCTTTCACTTAATCTGGCTTCACCCTTGAGTGTCTTGATGACTCCTGAAAGACGGCCTGTTAGATTTTCAAACATACCTCAAACCTCTGAAAAATGGATAAAGTGGATAGTTTTATGACAAAATTAATGAAATGTGCAGAAGGATACTTTGAATTTATCAAAGCGCCATGTAGACTAAACAACTTGTCGTCGATATTTTTAACGAATGATTATTTCAATGGTTGGCATTTTAACTTATCTTTCCGCTTTTTTGCTTTATATACTGGTTGGCTGGGTCGTATGGCGTAATATTTCAGCACGATCCTTTTCACTGAAAGCAAAAGCGGATGAGAACACCATTGTGATGAGTGGTCGCATTCAGATCGCCATACTGGCGCCACTATTACTGCATGCAGTAACACTCTATCAATCGATTTTAGCCGGCGCAGGGCTGAGTCTCGGCGTAGGTAACGCGGTTTCACTTATTGTGTGGTTAACCGCGTTTATTTATTGGTTCTCCGGTTTTTTTAACCGCTATCAGGGCTTGCAGACATTGCTCGCGCCAATCGCCATTGCTGCCGCAATTGCGACGCTGCTCCCGCTTGTATTCCCGTCGTTAAAACCATTGGCGAATACCGAGTTACCTGCATTTAAAGCGCATCTTATCGTTGCAATGCTGGCATACAGTCTGTTGACCATTGCTGCGTTGCACGCCGCTTTAATGACAGTTGCCGAATATCAGCTGCATCATCCGGCGGCCCGTTCTTTGCTGACTAATCTGCCGCCTTTGCTGGTGATGGAAAAGTTGTTGTTCAAAATTATCTGGGTCGGGTTTGTGTTGCTGACCTTGACACTCCTCAGCGGGGTAATCTTTTCAAAAGAAGTTTTTGGTCAATCGCTGACATTCTCCCATAAGACGTTGTTTGGGTTTATTTCCTGGGGAATATTTGCTGCCTTGCTGGTCGGGCGGCAGTTTTACGGCTGGCGTGGCAGACTTGCGATTCGCTGGACATTAACAGGTTTTGTGATGTTGTTGCTGGCCTATATTGGTAGTAAATTTGTACTTGAAATTATTCTGAGCCGTTAGCGACGCTATTGCAACGATATGGGTATACATCTCATCATTAGGGAATACGGGGTGATTTATGTCAAATCAGCAATTACGATTCGAAATACATCGGGAGGATGACAACAACAGTTATTCGTACTTCACGTTACTGAAATTGTGTGTTGTCGTGTCTGTCATTCATTTGTCCGGATGTGCTTCGATAGAAGTACCGGTGGAGGAATTACCGGATATCGAGGAAGTGCCGCCGCTTAATGAAGATCAGCAGCGTGTAATAGAGAGCCAGGAAAAAAGAATCAAAGAGCTGGAGCAGCGGCTGGCAGAAAAAAATATAGAGATCAAACAAAAGAGTATTCGTGAAAAAGAGCAGGAACAGGTGATAGAAGCCGCGAGTCATGAAATTACGCGCGCTCAGATCAAGCTGCATCGGTTGGCCACCCGCTCCAGTTCCGCTTCCCTGATTGCTGAAGCGGAGGTTGCCATGGGCGCACTGAAACGGCGGGCTGGCGGTAATAATGCGTCTGATGCGCCGCTGCAGGCGCAGGCGCAACAATTGCTGGATGCCGCCGGATTATATTTTTCCCAGAATGATTATGCCTCCGCGACACATTATGCCTCTCAGTCGGTTGAATTCATTAATATGACTGCCGATTCCAATCGGGAGTTGCCTAACCGGCCGACAGTGGCTTTTAATTTACCGATCCGATTGCAAACCATTGCCAATGCAAATTTACGCCAAGCTCCGGCAATGAATGCGGCTGTCAGAACCGTGTTGAAAGAAGGCACATACCTGACAGCAACGGCTTATCAGGGGAGCTGGCTGAGAGTTCAGACAGAAAACAGTATGCAGGGATGGGTTTCTAACACCTTGATAAAAGTAGCGAATAATGGTGAGTTTTAGATGTTCTTAGATATTTTTTAGATATCTGAGCCAACAACACGCGCCTGATCACGACCGGCTTTTTTAGCGATATATAACGCACTGTCCGCCCGGGTTATAAGATCTGTAGGCGAAATATCCGTAGATTCCGACTGCGCAATGCCGATACTCAGTGTGACGTTGATCGATTTCTTAATGACGCTACAAAATATTTCGGATATCTGATTTCGGATACGTTCAGCCGTAATCGTGGCCTCTGCCGAGGTTGTTTCGGTTAACACGATGACGAATTCGTCACCACCGTAACGTGCAGCAAAATCGATTGAACGAATGGATTGTGTCAATACTTGGGAGACTGTTGCAAGTACTTCATCACCGGCGATATGACCCAAGGTATCGTTGAGTTCCTTGAAGTAATCAATGTCGATCATGAGGATAGTAAAAGGCCGCTTGTTGCGATGCGATCTGGAGATCTCATTGCTGATGATATGGTCCAGCTTACTGCGATTGTAGAGTCCGGTGAGACTATCTGTTACACACAGTTTTTCAAGTAACTGGTTCTTAAGCTTTAATTCTTCGTTTGCAGTAAGAATTTCAGCCTGGTGCTGGCGCAGTTTTTCCGTCATGTGATTGAACATTTGCGCAAGCTTTCCCAGTTCGTCCTTTTGAGTAACGGTTGTTAAAGGAACATCAAGATTGCCTTTAACGATCTGATCCGTTGCGTTAATCAGACGTTGCAAGGGCATGACGATTGACCGTCCCAGATAAATTGCAATAGCGGTTACGATAAAAATGGATACACAGACCAGCGTTAGAAAAAGATTGCGTTGTGCTATTTTTGCGGCATAGACATCTTTATATTCTCTGCCTGCGATAATAGTTACCGGTAGTATGCCGACTGTTTGTGCAAGACCGATAATCTGTTTGTCCGAGAAATCCTGAAACTGGAGTAATTCACCCGGATTGCTCACTAAAGATTGGTAAGTGGAAGCATTCAGTTGTTCGGTTTGATCAATTGTCCTGTGGTTGCCCAATAAAAGCCGGCCACCGGCATCCAATATAAGAATTTCTCCACGCGAAGACTTGACTGGATCTTCCAGTTTGGGTTTGATTGACTCCAGATCATAGGTTAATACTAATTGCCCCAGAATAAAGTTTTCATACGATAAAATCGGTAAAGCAATGCTGATCGTTACTGTGCCAAACTGTTCGTTCATGAACGGCGGCAAAATGAAACTCTGTTGCGGTGAATCAAGACTGATCAGGTTGTTCAGCAGTGATTTATTGAGAAACGACTGATTTGAGCTGCTTGCAATAATTTCCTGCTGCGTATCAATCACCGTTAGTTCCAGAAGAAACGTATCGAGCTTTTCATGCAGCAGGTGTAAATAGCTGGCAAGCATGTCGGATGACTGTATCTTTTTTTCGCTTTGCGGATTTGCAGCATTCGAGAGTGCTTCGATAATGAATCTGGAATTTGTCAGTGATGGACTGGCTTCCTGAATATTCCGGTTGATCCATGAAACGATTTCACTGTTGGCATGATTGGCGAGCGTACGTAATTCCCGCGTAAGATTTTCCCTGATGGCGCTGTCATTCTGGTGAAATGAAAGCAAACCCAGCACAAGTGAAGGTATCAGCGTTGCGAGCAAAGTGAAGACGAAAATTTTACTTTTGATACTTTTCACAATGAAGTTACCTTGTCTGAGAGAAAATCCAGGCTAATTTATAGCTTAGCCTGGTCGTTCCAATTCAGAGAAAACGGGGGTAAAAACCCCTCTTTTATCCGTCTCTATTTAGAACAGTTAATCATTAAGCCGTCTGTAGTACTTTCGGATGACAATCCGGATAGTTGCTCATTTGATATCCTTGCCAGAGCCGGTTTGCAATAAATGTTGCGATTGCATTCGCATGCTGTTCCAAAGTTGTATTCCCCATTTCATGCGTTGTTTGTTTAAAAAGTGCCAGCCAGCGGAGAAACAGTTCAGCTGACAAATCTGGTAACACGATATGTTTGGGCATCGGCGCGCCACGGAAGCGGCTCGTGCCACGCAGCTGTGCAGACCAGAAATTAGTCATTTGAATGAAATGCGCATCCCAGTCGATAACATGTGCCTCGAAAATAGGGCCAAGAGAAGGATCCTTTCTGGCTTTGGCATAAAACTCATGCACAAGCGTTGAGATTTCATCTTCAGTATATAAATCCGGGTTGGGTGTTGGAAGCGGTGATTGATTCATAGTAGTCATAAAAAAATGAAAAAAATAAGTGGTTTACTGTTTATTTATTGGTGAAATTCATGTTCCAGTAGTCTGAGATTAATTATACGCACAATAAGTTTCTAAATAGAGATACACTTAAAATTATAAATATGACATGTGCTGTGATTCAAACGGTCAATACGAGTGCGGTAATGGTAATGTATCGCATCAGTGTATCAACTACGCATATATCAATATAAGGCGTGGAATAAAATTTTAACTGATTGCGGATTATTCTATATCAATTGCAGAAATTTGTTTTGGGTCCTATAACCATGCTATGGCTGTTCAAACAGGCTGATTCATATTTTGATTGAAAAATGAATCGGATACGAGGTGTTTCATGAAAAATCTGTCTGGCAAGGCATTACTGGATGATCCGTCATGCACGAAATCGACCGCATTTACCTATGAAGAGCGGCGGGAATATGGCTTACGGGGACTTTTGCCTTACGATGTCGCCAATATCGGCAAACAAAAAGAACGTGCGCTTGAGAATATGCGCCGTAAGACGAATGATATTGAAAAATACATTTTTCTGAATGCACTGCTGGAGCGTAATCAGCGGCTTTTCTATCGCATCATGATTGATCATATGGAAGAGATTATGCCGCTGGTTTATACCCCGACAGTCGGGGAAGCCTGCAAAGAATTCGCGCATATTTTCAGAAAACCGCAGGGTTTTTATATTACGCCGGAAGATCGGGGAGAGATCGAAACTATTTTAGGCAACTGGCCTGAAAAGGATGTTCGTATCATTGTCGTGACCGACGGTGAACGCATATTGGGTCTGGGCGATCTGGGGGCTAACGGAATGGGGATCCCGATCGGTAAGATCGCTTTATATGTCGCGTGCGCCGGTATTCATCCGCAGCATTGCATGCCGGTTATGCTGGACGTCGGCACCAATAATCAAGCCCTGCGGGAAGATCCGCTTTATCTGGGTTATCCTTCCCTGCGTCTGGAAAGTGAATCCTACACCGCGTTAGTGGACGAATTTGTTCGGGCTGTTCAGGTGCGTTTTCCCAAAGCACTCATACAGTTTGAAGATTTTCTGACACCCAATGCATTCAGATTTCTCGATTACTATGGTCCCAGCGTGCGTTGTTTTAACGATGATATACAGGGGACGGCCGCGGTGACATTGGCGGGTGTTTATACCGTATCCCGTATCCTGCAAAAGGATTTTTCGGATATGAAAGTCATGTTTCTGGGTACAGGTTCTGCTGCCGGCGGTACTGCGGAATTAATGGTTGCCGCGTTCTGTGATGCGGGACTCAGTGTGCAGCAGGCCCGGCAACATATCTGGTTTGTTGACCGGAATGGATTGGTTGTATCGACCAATAAAAGTATCAAGCCACGTATTCAGCCCTTTGCGCATTCACATCCGCCGTGCAGTTTTGTGGACGCCATCGCAGTCGTTAAACCCAATGTATTGATTGGTGCCACAGGTGTGGCGGGTACTTTTACCGAAGCGGTGGTTCGCAAAATGGCTGAAGTAAATCACCGTCCCGCAATCATTGCGTTATCCAACCCGACATCGCATACCGAATGCACGGCTGAAGAAGCATACCGATGGAGCGATGGGCGTGTTATTTTTGCCAGTGGCAGTCCTTTTAAACCGGTGTGGTATGAAACACATTGTTTTGAACCGGCACAAGGTAACAATGCCTATATTTTTCCGGGGATCGGATTGGGTATCTATGCCAGTTCGGCGCGATTGATCACGCAAAGAATGTTTTTGTCAGCCGCAAAAGTGCTGTCAGAACAAGTGAGCAATGCTGAAATCGAGAGAGGGGCCGTGTATCCGTCATTAACGCGAGTCAGAGATGTATCTAAAGCCATCGCGGTATCCGTTTGTGAAGTCGCTATGCAGGAAGGACTGACTGACAGGAAGCTACCGGATACCCTGGATGATTATATTCAATCGTTAATGTATGAACCGATCTACTAGAGTTCGTCTTGATTAGTCGAATAAATTAACAACACCATCTAATCCGACATGCGTAATCGCATAGGTCGCCTTTTCCTGTACCACAGGCTTTGCGTGAAAGGCAATGCTGATTCCGGCTATGGCCATCATATCGAGATCATTGGCGCCGTCACCGATGGCAATGACCTGATCATGCTGGATACCGTGTTCCTTGCATACATTTTTGATGAATTCAGCCTTGCTTTCCCGGCCAAGAATCTTTCCGACTAATTTCCCGGTAAGCTTGTTATCTATGATTTCGAGGGTATTTGCAAAAGCGTAGTCGAGATTCAATCTTGTCTTGATACGATCAGTAAAGAAAGAGAAACCACCCGAAATAACCATTGTTTTTATACCGGCGTTGCGTGCTTTTCCCAACAGGATTTCCGCGCCAGGACTGAGTTTGACACGTTCGTCATAGACTTTCTGCAACACGTCGGCGTGCAAACCTGCCAGCAGCGCCGTGCGCTGTGTAATGCTTTCTTCGAAGCTGATTTCCCCGCGCATGGTTTGCAGTGTGATTTCAGAAACCTGCGGTTTGATCTGATGCATGTCCGCTACCTCATCAATAGTCTCTATGGCGAGCAGCGTTGAATCCATATCCATCGCGATCAGTCTGAAATCGGAGAAACGTTTGTGTGCATCGACAAAAGCATAATCCAGATTCGCTTCGGCGCAATATTCGGCGACCCCCGTTTGCTGCTGGACATTTTTAATTCTGAAAGCCTCTCCGGTGATTCTTTCGATCTGATCTGCCGCAGACAGTTTTGCGAGCGCGCGTAAATCGCTGTTGCCGATTTCAATACCTTGAATTATGAGATCCATTCGTGGTGTCTGGTGTGATTGATAATGGCGTTGATTTTATCAGTTTAATGAACGGAGATCAGGGTTGATTCCATTCAATGATGCAATTGCGCCCCGCTTTTTTTGCAGACAGGAGTGCAGCATCAGCCGCTTTGATTAAGTCGATGGGGGTTTTAAAATGCTCATATTTATCTTTCAGGCAGGATGCGACGCCGAATGAGGCGGTAATTCTGATTTCTGTACCGTCATCCGTTTTCAGGGCATTTGCCGTGATGGCATCTTTCAGACGGTGAGCGACGATTCTGGCTGCTGCCAGCGGCGTGCCCGGCAGAATCAATGCAAATTCTTCACCGCCGTAGCGGCAAAAATAGTCACCCTCCCGGATTTGTTGGGTAATGGTCAGGGAGAATCCAGTCAGAATGTTGTCTCCGGCAACATGGCCATAGGTATCGTTGACTTGTTTAAAATGATCGATATCGATGATTACGATAGTCAGCGGTAAGTGATGCTGCATCGCAAGATGGAATTCGCGTTGTATTTTTTCATCAAAAAATTTTCTGTTCAGCGCGCCGGTCAAGCCATCATGTTGTGTTTCTTCTTCGAGTTCCTTGACTTTGGCGACCGTCTGCAACGCCAGTAATTCTTTTGCTTCATCCAGAGTTTGCGCGATTTCGGATGACGAGTGAAAGGTGATCTCAAACAAATCTTCGACGGCACTCAATTTGTCGACTATGGAGTCGAAAACTTCCAATAATGTTTCTGAATCAATATTCAGCCATGCGTGGGCCGAGTGAATCAGATTGCTTAAATTTTCGGGTTTGTGCGGTGTTAGAAAATATTCCGCCAGATAACGTGAGACTGCGACGCAGGAATACAGATTGGGTGTCGATGTTGATGGGTGCGATCCTGGTTGATGATGACTGACGATGCAGGATAAAGCGATGTGATCCGGTATATGCCATTGTTTCAGTAGCGCATAGCCAACTTCGTCATGTCCTGATCCCAGCGACAGGCGCTCATTCGCCAGTAAGGTATCATGATCATCGGTGGCGGTATAAATCGGCTCGTATTCTTCCGGTGCGATGGCCATATAAGTAAGAATACCGATGTCCTGTAATAATCCCGCCAGAAATAAATCATCCAGAAACGGTAGATTCAGTTTTTCACCCAGTGTACGGCAGGCAAGCGCTGATGCAATGGCGCGCCGCCAGAATTGTGTATCGTCGATTACGGTGTTGCTTTTTACCGGGTTTCTAATAAAGGTATTGGCCAGTGAAAACGAGAGCGCGATCACAATGACTGTATGTGTTCCCAGAATACTGATGGCCTGCCGGATATTGGAAGCGGAGCGGCGGGATTTATAAAGCGGCGAATTGGCCATTTTAAGTATTTTTGCTGAAAGTGCCGGGTCAAGCATGATGTATTTGCATATATCATCAAGATTGATGTCCGGATCATTGGCCAGTTCTATCACTTTAATGGCAATAGCGGGTAAGGTCGGAAGCGTTTTGCAGTGACGTAATTTGTTGGCTAAATGTTCATTCACAGTTTGAATCTCATACGTTCCTGAATCAGGGCATTCTTCTATACATCGGCTTGTGCAGGGAATTATACGCTTAAATTATGGTTTGTATTAACAGACCAAATTGTTGTAAACATCATTGATTGACTGTTTTTTTTGTACACGATGATATAGTATCCAATGCGTATGATTCTTGATGCAAAGCAGATCATTTTACTTTTTGTATGTAACCCTAATAATAGCCGTTGGCAGGAATAAATAAAGGAGCGAGTTGTGGAATTTGGAATTAAAGTAACGGCCCCGGATAAGCAGCGTGGCGCATGTATAGTTGTCGGTGTTTTTGAGTCCAGAAAAATGACCGATGCCGCAAAAGAACTGGATAATCTTTCTGGGGGCTATATCAAGGACATCATCAGCCAGGGTGATCTTGAAGGTAAAGTCAATACGACTTTACTGTTACATAAGATTCCAAATGTCCAAAGCAAGCGCATATTACTGATCGGACTGGGCAAAGAGCAGGAATTTAAAGATCATGTTTTTGTCGGTGCGGTACAGACAGTATTCCGCATATTGCACAGCACGGGAATTACCGATTGCGCCTTATTTCTGGCGGATCTTCCGATAGAGAACCGTGATATTGCCTGGAAAGTAACACAAATTGCAAAACTGGCTGTTGAAAGCAACTATCGTTTTGATCGGCTCAAAAGTAACCCGGAAGAGAACAAAAAGTCTTTACGTAAAATAACAATCGGTGTCAGCAATCGTGAAGATTTGATTGCCGGTGAAACGGCGCTCAGTCAGGGCGCGGCCATTGCACATGGAATGAGTTTGACCAAGGATCTCGGGAATCTTGCGCCAAACATTTGCACCCCCAGTTATCTGGCTGACCAGGCCAGGGAGCTTGCCAAGACCTATAAGCTTAAGGTAACCATTCTCGACAAAAAAGAAATGGAAAAGCAGAAAATGGGTGCTTTGCTTGCTGTTGCACGCGGCAGCCATCAACCGCCTAAACTGATTGCCCTGGAATACCAGGGCGGCGGCAAGAAAGAAAAACCGGTTGTTCTGGTCGGCAAAGGCGTCACCTTCGACACGGGGGGGATTTCACTGAAACCCGCCGCCGAGATGGATGAAATGAAATTCGATATGAGTGGTGCGGGCAGCGTGCTGGGCACGATAAAAGCAATCGCCGAAATGAATCTGCCGATCAATGTGGTGGGCATTATTCCGACTACGGAAAATATGCCGGGCGGCAGCGCGACAAAACCTGGAGATGTTGTTGCCAGCATGTCCGGACAAACGATCGAAATACTCAATACCGATGCGGAAGGCCGTTTAATACTGTGCGATGCGCTGACTTACGCGGAGCGCTATGATCCGGAGGTCGTGATCGATATTGCTACATTGACAGGCGCCTGCGTGATTGCGCTGGGCAATATCGCGACCGGCTTGATGAGCAACGATGAATCACTGGCGCAGGAAGTCATCAAAGCCGGTGAACAATCGACTGATCGTGTCTGGCAATTGCCGCTATGGGACGATTATCAGGAGCTGCTGAAAAGCAATTTCGCGGATATGGCAAATATCGGCGGTCGTGCGGGCGGTACGATTACAGCCGCATGCTTTCTGTCGCGGTTTACCAGAAAATACCGCTGGGCGCATCTCGATATTGCCGGTACGGCATGGAAATCCGGGAAGGAGAAAGGCTCAACCGGCAGACCGGTGCCTTTGTTGACGCAGTTTCTGATCAACCGGGTCGCTGCAGCCGCTAAAGCATGACACATGCAGTTTGGAACAGCTTGAAATGTGTTGTGTTGATGAGGCGCGATGACCGAGATCGTTTTTTATTCAGGTGCCGCTGACAAATTACACGTGGTGTGTCGGCTGTGTGCCAAGGCATTGACGCAAAACGCGCGGGTAATGATTTATACGACCGATACAGCAACACTCGAAAAAATTGACAAGCTGCTCTGGACCTACCAGCAGACCAGTTTCCTGCCGCATTGTTCGATTGACGACGACGAGAAACTGGTCAAATCAACCCCCGTTATTCTCAGCAACCGGGCTTTTCCGGTACAAGACTGTACTGTACTGATCAATCTTGACGCACAATGCCCGCAGATGATTGAATCATTTGAGCGCGTCATTGAAATTGCGAGTATGTCGCATGAAGACAAACAATCAGCCCGTGATCGTTACCGTTTTTACAAACAGACCGGGTATGCATTACAGCATCATGATTTAACAGGACAGTGATCTTTTTATGCACAGTACGGATAAATCTGAACTGGAGCTCGAGAATGAAAAAATTCTTGAAAAGTTTAATTTCCTGATTGAAAAGTATCATCAATCCGACAATGTGGTAAACGAAGTACATGGATTGATCGATCCCGACAATATCCCCGTATTGACCGAAGCTGTCCGATTGCAATCAGGGAATGTGCCACCGGAATTTGGCGAATTATCGCCGTTGCGCTTGTTGCTTGACGCCGCATTGCACGATGCGCATATTGATTTGAACTACGCAGACCGTCAGGCGCTGGTGCAGGCACTGGAAAACCGCATCGTGGTGCAGGAAAAAGATACCTCCGAAGAAGGCACGGTATAGGAACGCTATAGGCGCGGTACTTTAGTCTCAGACATTGAAAACCATAAAGCATGGTTCGCAACCGGCTTCCTCCCTTATAATGGCGAACTTTTGTTCGATACTTTTACAATTAAATAATTATCCTTTACATGGAACTTGCGAAAAGTTTTGATCCCAGACAAATAGAAAATCGCTGGTATTCGGCCTGGGAAACAGCCGGATATTTCCAACCCGGAAATACAACCGTGAGTGACAACACCGGGGCCGCCGGAGCCTATTGCATCATGCTGCCGCCGCCGAATGTGACGGGCACGCTGCATATGGGGCACGCCTTCCAGCATACGCTGATGGATGCCCTGACGCGTTACCATCGCATGACAGGCGATAATACGCTGTGGCAGCCCGGTACCGATCATGCCGGTATCGCAACGCAAATCGTTGTTGAACGTCAGCTGGATCAGCAGAATATCGACCGCCGCGAGCTTGGGCGGGAAGCGTTTCTTGAGCGGGTGTGGCAGTGGAAAGAAGAATCAGGATCGACCATTACCCGCCAAATGCGACGGCTGGGTACATCGTGTGACTGGACACGCGAGCGTTTTACAATGGATGCCGCGCTGTCACGCGCCGTGACGGAAGTATTTGTGCGTCTCTATCGCGAAGGATTGATTTATCGTGGCAAGCGGCTGGTGAATTGGGATCCGGTATTGCAGACCGCGGTTTCCGACCTGGAAGTGATTGCTACGGAGGAAAATGGATCATTATGGCATATCCGTTATCCGCTGGAACTGAGCGATGGCAGGGTTGCTGCGGATGAAGCAGTTGTTGTAGCCACAACGCGTCCGGAAACCATGCTCGGAGACGTTGCCGTTGCAGTGCATCCCGAAGATAAACGGTACCAGCATCTGATCGGGCGTCATGTCCGTCTTCCGCTATGTGAGCGTAGTATTCCGGTTATCGCGGATAGTTATGTGGATCCTGAATTCGGCACGGGGTGCGTTAAAATCACCCCGGCACATGATTTTAACGATTATCAAATGGGGCAACGCCATCATCTCGCGCCGATTAATATTTTTACACTGGATGGCAGAGTTAATGACCTTGCACCAGCGGAATACCAGGGGATGGATCGCTTTGACGCCAGGAAAAAAATCATTGCCGATCTCGAACTGCAAAATTATCTGGTTGAAACCAAACCCCATAAATTGATGGCGCCGCGCGGTGACCGAACCAACACGATTATCGAGCCGATGCTGACCGATCAATGGTATGTGTCGATGGAAGGTATGGCAAAACGGGGCCTTGAAGCGGTGGCTGATGGGCAGGTTAAATTTACACCGGAAAACTGGACGCACGTCTACAACCAGTGGCTGGAAAATATTCAGGACTGGTGTATTTCACGGCAATTGTGGTGGGGGCACCGTATTCCGGCCTGGTACGACGAGGATGGCAATATTACTGTCGCGCATAGTCTCGAGGAAGCCCGGCAGCTTTCAGGTAAGACCAATCTGCGCCAGGATGAGGATGTACTGGATACTTGGTTTTCTTCAGCATTGTGGCCGTTTTCGACACTAGGCTGGCCGGATGAGACTGCCGAACTGAAAACGTTTCTACCCACATCGGTTTTAATTACCGGTTTTGATATTATTTTCTTCTGGGTCGCACGCATGGTGATGATGTCACTGCATTTCACCGGTAAGGTGCCATTCCGCGAAGTCTATATTACCGGTCTGATTCGTGATGCGGAAGGCCAGAAAATGAGCAAATCCAAAGGTAATGTGCTTGATCCTTTGGATCTGATTGACGGTATTTCCCTGGATGCGTTGATCGCCAAACGCACCACGGGACTCATGAACCCCAAACAGGCTGAATCGATCGAAAAAACGACCTGCAGGCATTTCCCGGATGGCATACCGGCTTTTGGCACCGATGCGCTGCGTTTTACGTTTGCCAGCCTGGCGTCACATGGCCGTGATATCAAGTTTGATCTGCAGCGCTGTGAAGGGTATCGCAATTTCTGTAACAAATTATGGAATGCGACGCGTTATGTGCTGATGAATTGCGAGGGACAGGATACCGGGTTGGATGCAAGTCTGCCGTGTGTTTATTCGGATACGGATCAATGGATGATCAGCCGATTGCAGCAGGCTGAAAGTGCGGTTGCACAGGCTTTTGCGAATTATCGCTTTGATTTGGTGGCCCGTGAGATTTATGAGCTGGTCTGGGATGAATATTGTGACTGGTATGTTGAACTGGCCAAGGTGCAACTCAACAATCCGGATGAATCGATACAACGCGCAACACGTAGAACGCTGGTACGCGTATTGGAAGCTATGTTACGTCTTGCACATCCGGTTATTCCTTTTATCACCGAAGAACTCTGGCAGAAGATTGCACCTTTGGCCGGGAAATCCGGTGACAGTATTATGTGTCAGGCTTATCCGGTAGCGGATGACACCAAAATAAACCCGCAGGCGATAGAATACATTCATTTACTTAAAGCGATGGTGAATGCCTGCCGGACGCTGCGTGGCGAAATGAATTTGTCACCTGCGCAAAAGGTGCCGTTGCTGGCAGCGGGTGATCAGCACATACTGGCTGCTTTTTCTCCCTATCTATTGTCTTTGGTCAAGTTGTCTGAGATTGAAATTTTAACGGATGGATTGCCTGATGCGGATGCGCCGGTATCCATTGTGGATGATTTCAAGCTGATGCTTCGTGTCGAGATTGATGTCGAAGCGGAACGGGACCGTTTAAATAAGGAGATTACCCGCGTGACGGGTGAAATCGCTAAAGCTGAGCACAAATTGTCCAATCCGAATTTTGTCGAACGTGCGCCGGCAAATGTGGTTGAACAGGAGAAAGAGCGTTTGGTGGCCTTTAACTCACGGCTCAGCAGCTTGGGTGAACAATTGAAGAAATTGTTAGGGTAGGGCGCATAAAAGCCCGCATCGTGTTTGCCAAACTGCCCGAATAGGTAGTGAAATTACAAATTGCAGAAGGTCAGTTCGAAAGTAACATCTTTCTCGTAAACTTTTACGCGCTGACCGGATTGTGACGGTATAAAGCGAATATTTAACGCGTACTTGTTTGCGCTGATTTCCGGAACGCAGGGAAAATCCTCACTGACACTGACGCGCAGCATATGCGCGGTATAGTCTGCGCTCGGTTGTTGGAAAATGCCATGGTGAGCGACACAGTGCGTTGTTTTA
This sequence comes from uncultured Nitrosomonas sp., assembly GCA_964464365.1. GTDB lineage: Bacteria > Pseudomonadota > Gammaproteobacteria > Burkholderiales > Nitrosomonadaceae > Nitrosomonas. Next base: position 19,931 of record CAYXFV010000052.1, read on the forward strand.
CCGCTGCTTCTGAGCAAGTAAAGCACGATACCAAACGCATTGCGTATGGGCAGTAACGGTGCCAGCCATTCGTTAAAGTCTTTACGGCGCAAAGCCGGATCCAGATTCAGCCAGTAGTGATACGAAGGCAGATCGAATTCGCAAACGCCGCCGGGGATGTTGGTGCGCTGTTTGATGGTCATGAGCCATTCGTGATCGCGCAGATGCTCGCCTACTTTACCCGAAATTTCCAGCATGGAACGGAAGGTCGTCTGTATGTTCTGAAGCACATTTTCCAGCGCTGTTTCGGAAATGTTTGGATTCTTGCGCATTCCTTCGAGGATCTGTTTCTGACGCTCCAGTTCTTGGAGTAAGTCGGATTTGATATCGGCGCGTGTAGTGATTTCCAGAACTTCAAAAAGCGTCATTAATGAGGCATGATGCTGCATTGGAGAATCTTTGGCGGAAAAGAAATCTATTCTTTTAAACAGATCTTCGAGTCTTAGCAGCGTGCGGACACGCTCATTGAGGGGGTGTTCGTAGCAGATCACGATGGATTCTTTTCTCAGTGTAAAAATACCGAATCTTGCCCTATGCAGAGAAAATATACAAATGAAAATTGCCGCTCAATTAGAGAATTTCTCGTTTAGTTAGATGCATAGCCGGAGTTGGCGAAGTAGTTGCGGCATTCC
>CAYXFV010000053.1:0-20559 GCA_964464365.1 uncultured Nitrosomonas sp.
ATCTGTTACGGAATAACTTTAACATCCTAAATTATTTTATTGAAGTACTACTAGTACGTAATTGTATTGTTGGAACGAACTACTAGATACCCACATGCCATAGCGACCATGCTTTCATAATTTCTCTTCAGCTATCGTATCTTGTTGCCAGCGCGCGATACTGCTTTAGCCTTGCAAAGGCATTTTCCACCAAATGCCGATATCTGTACAAACCCCAATCCATATCCGCATTACCCTTCAAAGAATTACGCTTTCTTGGAATGACAGCCCTGGTTCCCTGCTTCGTTATCTGCTCTCGTATACATTCGCTATCATAGCCCTTGTCTGCAACAATCGTATCCGCATCCGGTAACTTGGTAATCAAGCTGGGTGCCGCAGAACAATCATTGACTTCTCCACCGGTAATTTCAAACTCAACTGGCAAGCCATAACCATCAACCGCCAGATGAATCTTCGTGGTATTTCCCGCACGACTTTTTCCGATGGCCTGAGGCTTTTTACCAGTTGCTCCCGCACTATGCTGATGTGCCTTAACATAGCTGCCATCAATAAATTCCCACTCACAATCCGGATCAATAGACAACGCTTTGAAAATACTTAACCATTTGTTGCTTAATGACCATGCATTGAATCTTTTGTAGATGGAATTCCAGCAACCAAACGCTTGGGGCAGGTCTCGCCACGGGCAGCCAACCCGCATTCGATACAGCATACCTTCTACCGTCATGCGCAGATTGCGCTTGTTATAAATCGCTTCTTGAAGCAAAATCTTCTCCAGCTTCGACCAGAACTCATCACTGAGCATCAATCGGGGCATCGCAAACTCGTTTTGTTGGTGTGTAGGAACTCCAATATTACGAGTTTGTTTCTATCTATTAAATACTTAACTCCAATTGTCAACAGGCCCTAGCAAATAATTTGCTCTAATATTTTAAACAGGGTGGTGTTTTATAATGGCAGTAAATTCATCAACAATTACAGAAATTGCAGGCAGAATTGTTGATATCGGTTTGTGGCTAATACAATGGATACGCCGTCAGACTTTGGCTGTTTAGCCCCGGCATTTGCTGAATCATCAGCATGCAGCAACTCGCAGACACGTATGGCATAGAAAACAACGCATTCATTTTGTTTTTATGTGTGTCCTGAGCGATGTCTGCAAGCGGCTACAGCTGACAATCAAAGCAAATTTAATTAGTCTTGGTTTGCTTTATCACGATCGTCCAGAATATTTTGGCTTGGAGGATACTGGCCTGGCTTTGGTTCACCGCATGCAGTTAAAAAAGATACTAAGATAACTGCTAAGAAAAGAGAATATTTCATAGTATTAATTTCCTGTATTTGAATTTATAACGATTTATAAAATATGCAAATGAAGGTTTTGTTGAAAGAATCAAAGATCAGTTTTTAACTGTGCCAAGTTTCAGTTTTCCGTCATTCCTGCATGTGCTCCATGGCTTTAGAGATCTGTCCGACGACTTGTATTACCATCTTAAGATAATAAGAACAGGCGCCTGGTATCTCTATCGTGAGGCCAATTGAAATAAGCCGCAGAGTAGTATTCTCTCCATGTTATCGATTAGACTCAACGACTATCACTTATAGCACAGTCAATGTTAAGGTTTCGTAAAGATTTAGTTAAATTTAACGGTTTTCCAAAAATTATATGAAATTGATGCTAACTGCGGTTGGGTACGTATACGATGGCTTTAAAAATACGTTCGACGGTTTCCCGTTCCATGTCGCGGGTGATGAAGACAATTTTTGAGCGCCGCTCCTCATCCGGCCAGGCAGGTAATGGCGTCATCGGGTGGAGGATGTGCTGTACGCCGTGCATCACCATGGGATGATCGTTGCCTTCGATGTTCAGAATTCCTTTGATACGCAGAATCCTGCCGCCCATATAAAACAGCTGTTCCAGCAAGATTGCGTAAATGTGCCTGGAAACCGGTTTATCCGTGGTGAAGCAGTATGCCTGGATATGATCGTCATGACGATTAATGTCATGCGTGTGATGGTTGTGCCCATCATGAACAGACTTATGTGTTGCATCTGCCGGATAAGCTTCTTCACGGAGCCAGCGTGCGACATCGGGTATTTTTCCGTCAATTGAGAATAATCCTAGATTCAGCAATTTTTCCGCCTCAATCTGGCCATATGCGACCTGCCAGCGTGATGCGGCGGGGTTGATCGCATCCAGCCGCTGAAGTAGAGCCGCTTTATCTTGAGGCGTTGCCAGATCGGCCTTGGTCAGGAGCAGGTAATCAGCAGTTGCCGCCTGCTTGATCGCTTCATCGTACGTGTTCAGGGTTTGGTTTCCTGTGGCCATGTCGATGGTCGCCACGATCCCATCCAACCGGTAGTGGCTGGTGATTTGTGGATCGGCCATCAGCGTATAGATGATCGGCGCCGGATCGGCGAGGCCGGTGGTTTCGATCAGCACGCGATGAAACTGGCGTTTCCCATTGCGTGAGAAACGCCAGGTAATGTCCCGCAATGTTTTAACGAGATCGCTGCGGATCGTGCAACACAGGCAGCCACTGCTCATTTCCATCGTTACATTTTCGGTGCTGTGCGTTACCAGCAAATGATCCAGCGCGATTTCGCCGAATTCATTGATGATTACCAGGGTGTTCGCCATCACCGGCTGTTGCACAATGTGATTGAGCAACGTGGTTTTGCCGCTGCCCAGATAACCTGTCAATAATGTTACGGGAATCAGCGCAGTGGCAGGAGCGGTTGATGTCATGGTTAATGGTTTTTATTCAGTATAATCTGCTGCTACTTTAGCATGTGTACGTAAGGTATGCAGTGTTGGCATTCAGCGTTATGAAAGCAAGGCAGGGGAGGCATGCCTGCGCATGCTTTGATCCTGTTAAGCGATGCTAATCGTTTTGATGCTGACCGCAATACAGTGCATACAAGGTCTGTATGACATGCATGGCTTCCATGCTGGACAGGCTGTAATAAATATATTTGCCTTTGCGTTCGGTGGCCACCAGTCCTTCTTCCCGCAGCACGGTGAGTTGCTGTGACAGTGTCGGTTGACGGATATCCAGCAATGCTTCCAGTTCACCCACGTTTCTGGCGCCCTGGCCTAGTTGGCACAAAATCAGCAGGCGGTCTTCATTTGCCAGTGTTTTTAATAACGCGCATGCCTGCGATGCCGAAGTGCGCATCGCTGTAATATCGGGTAATAAATCGTTATTCATCGCTGATTAAGTCTATCGTTCAAATCATTATTTTTGTGTTGCAACGGAAAAAACAGGCTTACGATACCATGCCGCTTTTCCGGCTATGTTCTACAATTTCAAACAGCAACATACCTGCCAGCATCGCGATAACGAATACAATCGCTTGTGCGCTGCCTGCGCCTGCCATGATTAACGCCGGGCCTGGACAAAACCCGGCAGTACCCCATCCTGCGCCAAAAAGGAAGCTGCCTGACAGCAGGCGCTGATCAATGGCACGGGAAGTGGGCACATTAACCGGCAAACCCAGAAAACTTTCAGATCGCCGACGGGCAATGTGAAACGCAACCGCAGCAATGCCCATTGCGCCACTCATGACCCACAACAACGATGCGTTCCAGTGTCCGGCAATATCCAGAAATGCCAGTACGATAGCCGGATTGACCATGCCGGAAAGAATCAATCCAAAGCCAAAAATCAGCCCCGATATCACCGCAGTGAATAACACAATCCAATGACGCATGATATGTCTCACTCCAATCAACAATTACACAATGACATGCCGCAGCAGATAAACTACTGCAAAGCCGGTAGACATAAATATTAACGTTGCCGCCATGGACCGCGGCGAAAGCCTGGCCATGCCGCAAACCCCGTGGCCACTGGTGCAGCCTGACCCCAAACGTGTTCCAAAACCGACCAGTACACCTGCGACAATCAGCATCATGTTGCTGGCCTGAATCTGTACATCCGGCAGACTAAAGAATTGTTGCCATAGCAGAGTTGATGCAATCAGACCCAGGACAAATGCCAGACGCCAGTCGAGATCGCGCCAGCTTAAGCGCAGAAAGTCTCCGATAATGCCGCCAACGATCCCTGAGATTCCGGCGATACGTCCATTGGCAAGAAGAAATAATGTTGTCGCCAGCCCGATGAGTATTCCACCTGCCAGCGTAGACCAAGGTATGTTAATGTCCACAATCATTTGTCCTATATTCATTTCATGGATAATATATTACTTATAGATAGTATATGTTATGGTATATTATAGTCAAGTTGAATGTTTTATTTTTTGTTTTGCATGTGGGAGTTCAAATGCCATTGAGTATTGAAGCTTTCTTTGATCCGGCCACTGGTACGGTCAGCTATGCCGTTTATGATCAGCTTCACGGAAAATGTGCCATTATCGATCCAGTGTTGGATTACAATCCCAAATCAAGCCGCATCAGTACAGCCTCGGCTGATCGGATCATCGCGTTTGTTCAGCGTCAGCATCTGACTGTTGACTGGATACTCGAAACACATGCGCATGCCGATCATTTATCATCCGCGCATTACCTGAGAGATAAATTGGGCGGGAAAATTGCCATTGGCGAGAATATTCCCGCCGTACAACAAACATTCAAAAAACTTTTTAATATTGGCGATGAATTTATACCGGACGGCCATCATTTCGACTATCTGTTCGCTGATAATGAAACGTTCCAAGTGGGGCAATTAACCGGAAAAGCGCTTTCAACGTCCGGCCATACGCCTGCGGATCTGGCGTATCAGTTTGAAGATGCGATTTTTGTCGGTGACACGTTGTTTATGCCGGATGTCGGCAGTGCGCGCGCCGATTTTCCAGGGGGCGATGCGCATGCGCTCTACCGTTCGATCCGGAGACTGCTTGCCTTTCCGGCTGAAACCCGTTTATTCATGTGCCATGATTATCCGCCAGCCGATCGCGAGCCGGTCTGGGAAACCACCGTTGCAGCCGAACGCGCGCACAATATCCATGTGCATGATGGCATCGACGAAAATGCGTTTGTCGCGCTGCGGACAAAACGCGATGCAACGCTTGATGCACCGGTATTGCTGCTGCCTTCGATACAGGCCAATATCCGCGCGGGTGAAATGCCGCCACCGGAAGATAATGGCGTTTCCTATTTTAAAATACCCATCCGGCGATAGCATTCTGAATGGTTTTATCCCAGTCGATTTTCAACCACCTGACCGGTATCAGTATTAAAGTTCTGAATTCAGATTAACGGATCTAAATTGTTGAGTCCCGGTATTGCGGATATCATTAATTGTGGTGAGTCTGCGGTGTGGATTGGCATACTGTACAGGTCGGATCCTGACGTAAACGGGTTGTGCGCCAGTTCATGGTGAGGCCGTCCAATAACTGCAATCTGCCGTTAAGCGTTGCGCCGATATTGAGCAGGACTTTAAGTGTTTCGGCGGCCTGCATGCTGCCGATGATGCCAACCAGGGGCGCAAAAACACCCATCACTGAGCAGGGCATATCGTCGGTTTCTCCATTTTCCGGATAGAGGCAATGATAACAGGGGCTGTCAGAATGCCGCAGATCGAAAACGGATATCTGTGCCTCAAAGCGGATAGCGGCACCCGAAATCAGCGGTTTCCGGTGTGTAACGCAGGCCCTGTTGACTTGATGCCGTGTGATGAAATTGTCACTGCCATCGACAACCGCGTCTGCTTCACGGACAAGTTGCTGTAGTTCAGTCTCGCCAACAAATTCGGGAACAGTAACGATACAGATTTCCGGATTGTTTGCGGTCAATGTGTGCTTTGCTGAGTGTGTTTTAGGCAGGCCGATGGCCGATGTTGAATGCAGAATTTGCCGCTGAAGGTTAGTCAGGTCGACTTTATCGCCATCGCATATTGTCAGCTTACCGATGCCGCTCGCCGCCAGATAGAGTGCTGCCGGGGAACCCAGTCCACCTGCGCCGATAATCATCACATGTGATTGGAGCAATGTTTTCTGACCGGAGATATCAATTTCGGGAAGCAGAATATGTCTGCTATACCGGAGCAACTGCTGATCGTTTAAGTCGCAGTTGCTCCGCGTGTTGCCAGTAGTGTACGCCAACTGAAGCGATTAATTTTCGGATTAACCGCCTTTCTTTTCCGGTGACGATTTAATACCCTTAAAATAATTGATCGCCTGAGTCAACAGTTGATCGTCTTCAGAGCCGAATTCAATAGGTGTGGCGCTTTTCTTGCTTTTTTCCTGTGTGGTATCAGTATTGCTTGCTGATTCCTGATCTTTTTTCTCGTCCTTGCTTTGTTTTTTGTCTTTCTGTCCATTGGAGATATGACGATTCAGATCAGATTCGCGCAACCGCTGTTCATCACTGGCCGATTCGTCAAGAATATCGGGTGTGATACCGGTGGCCTGTATGGAATGACCATTCGGTGTGTAGTACAGCGCTGTTGTCAGCTTGATTGCGGTTTCATTACCCAGTGGCAGAACCGTTTGTACGGAGCCTTTGCCAAAGGTTTGTGTACCCATGACGACAGATCGTTTGTGATCTTGCAAAGCACCGGCGACAATCTCGGAAGCAGATGCCGATCCTCCGTTGACCAGTGTAATCATCGGTACTGTTTTGACTGCAGGTGGCAAATCCTGCATATAGTCTCTGCCATGTCCGCGCAGATAATATTCAGGGTTAGCGTGCAATCTCATTTTGGCATCGACGGCGCGTCCTTCGGTATACACGACCAGTGCATTTTCAGGCAGAAAAGCGGCCGAGACGGCAACTGCACCGTTGAGCAGGCCACCGGGATCGTTACGTAAATCCAGTATGAGACCTTTCATCGGCACAGCGCTTTCTGCAAAAAGCGTTTTGATGGCTTTTGCCAAGTTTTCTCCGGTGTGTTCCTGGAATTGTGTAATACGGATGTAAGCGTATCCGGGTTCGACCAATTTGGATTTGACACTCTGGATTTTGATAATGTCGCGCATCAATGTGAAAATCAGAGGCTCGGTTTCGCCTTCTCTGACGATCGTAATCGTGATGGATGTTTTCGGTTTGCCGCGCATCAGTTTGATGGCTTCATTCAGTGACATGCCTTTAACCGCGGTATCATCGAGTTTTATGATCAAATCGCCTGTTTGAATACCGGCACGGAATGCAGGCGTATCTTCGATCGGGGAAATGACTTTGACAAGCCCATCTTCCATGGTAACTTGTATGCCCAGACCGCCGAATTCGCCGTGGGTGCCGATTTGAAGTTCTTTATATTCGTCCTTATCGAGATACGAGGAATGCGGATCCAGGCCAACCAGCATGCCGTTGATAGCTTCTGTGATGAGTTTTTTATCTTCTACCGATTCGACATAATCGCTTTTGATACGCCCGAATACCTGTGCAAATGTGCGGAGTTCTTCGATAGGAAGCGGGTGAATGACTTCCACTGTATCTCTTTTTGCGATGGCCGAAAAATTTAAGCTGAGCATCACGCCTGCGATTGTGCCAGCTAAAACCAGACCTGCTTTTTTGACTATGTTGCTCATGATGCTATCTCTCCGCACTAACTAACTTTGTAAGTTTGAATATTTTATAAATAACGAATAACGATCCAGACTAGGCCAGATATCAATTTATACCATGATTGCGATTTGATCATACCTTAAAAATATACGGAAAGTCCCGCTATTTGTTTATGAATGCGATTCAACAGGTAGTTTTTAAGACATTCTGAAATCATTTAAGTTTTTTATTCTATTTTGATCCATGTCAGTGGATCAAATGCTTTGCCTTTATAGCGTAATTCGAAATACAGACCGGTATCCGGGTTACCGCCGCTATTGCCAACGGTTGCAATGGTATCTCCACTGCGTACCGTATCGCCCACGCGTTTCAGCAGTGCTTCGTTGTTGCCATACAAACTCATATAACCTTGGGTATGTTCTATAATCATTAAATTGCCGAATCCACGCAGCCAATCGGCAAAGACAACGCGTCCGTGCGCTATGGCTTTGATATTGCTGCCGCTGGGCGCATTGATGAACAATCCGCGCCATGTGAGTTTTCCTGACCGCTGGCCGCCGAAACGGTTTAAGAGTTTTCCACGTACAGGCAGGTTAAGCTTTCCTTTGAGCGACTTGAAATTCATATTATTTTCAGTCGGGGCGGGAAGCTGGCTGTTGTAAACCGGGTTGTTGTTAACCGTATTGGAACGCTTGCTTTTTTCTTTTTCTTGTGCGAGCAGTTTGTTGATTTCTGATACGAGACGGGATATACGCTTCTCGTCTTGCGTCAATTTGTTAATTTCGTGATGTTGCCGGGTAATTTCTAGAGCGGCTTGATCAAAAATCATTTTGTGTTTTGATTTTTCCTGCGCCAGTTTTTTGTTTTGCGTTGCGTATTCTTCGGTTATGGTGTCGATAGTCTTTCTTTTTTCGCGTATATCCTGGGCCAGTGCTCTTAATTGATTCAGATTGTCTTGTAATGTGATTATGCTGGCAGAGCGCGCTTGCGATAATTGACGATAATAATACATATGACGCATCGCCTGACTGGGGTCTTGCTGATTTAATAACGCGTGCAGGTAATTCTGCTGTTTGCTGGTGTATTGCTGGTAGAGCAATGCGTTTAATTGATTCTGCTGTAGTTCGAGGTCATCTTTCGATTGATTGTATTTTTTTGTGAGCTGATTCAATTCCTGGTCGATTTTTTGCCGGTCGGATTTTAATTCTGCAAGTTTTCGATTGATTGTGCTGATGGACTGTTCTGTTTTCTGCAAGGCATCGGCAGCGGTTTTTTTGATTTTTTCCTGCGCTGCTAATTGTGTTTGTATGGTCTGTATCTGGTGACGCAGTACGTTCAGTTTTTTTTGATTTTCCGAAGCACTGGCGGGTGTGCAGAGCAAAAACAGCATGCAAGCCAGAAGCAAATTGAGGTATAGCAGCGGCATTGTGTTATGAATTGATTTCAATCAGAATGTGACCGAATTTGATCAAACAATCATGCATTTATACGAAGAAACGCTTCTCGCTGGAATCAATGGCGTGTATTTTTCCTTAATTGATTATCCTATAGACTCGATTTTCCCTGGTTAGCGACTTTTTTCATCGCTTCCTGAACTTCGCTCTGATCACCCAAGTAGAAACTGCGGACAGGATTAAGCTGATCATCCAGTTCGTAAACCAGCGGTACGCCGGTAGGTATGTTACAATTCAAGATATCAGCATCTGAGATGTTGTCAAGATATTTTACCAGTGCACGCAGGGAGTTACCATGCGCAGTGATGATAATGTTTTTCCCCGCAAGAACCTGGGGTGCTATCACTTCTTTCCAGTAGGGCAGGAATCGATCCACCGTATCTTTAAGACATTCGGTGAGGGGTAATTCTGAATGATTGATATCTTTGTAGCGTATGTCCGCACCTGGGTAGCGTTCATCATCGGCAGATAATGCAGGTGGCTGGGTATCATAACTGCGTCGCCAGGTTAAAACCTGATCATCACCATATTGAATAGCTGTCTCGGCTTTATTCAAACCTTGTAATGCGCCATAGTGTCGTTCGTTAAGACGCCATGTGTTGTAAATCTGCAACCACATGAGATCCATCTCATCAAGTGCAAGCCATAAGGTTCTGATGGCGCGTTTCAAAACGGAGGTATACGCGACATCAAAGGTAAAACCATTTTCACGTAGTAATCTGCCCGCATTCCGGGCTTCTTTTATGCCTTTTTGCGTTAAATCAACATCTGTCCATCCGGTAAATCGGTTTTCTTTATTCCAGATACTTTCTCCATGTCGAAGAAGGACAATTTTTTTCATATTTGTTTAGTTGGGTGTTCTTTTTTGATAAGTTAATTGATATATTTTAATATATCCGGCCTGTTTTCGCAGCATCTGTTTGTTTTTTAAGCTGCTGTGATGCGTGATAAATAACGATTGTATGTTTTAAACAACAGATCATATTTCTTCAGTATGTTCCGGTTTTTTATTGCGGTTACTGCATGATAGATGCTGGCACCCAGGAAATGAAGTTCCCGGACAACAACGAAGAGCGTGAATGTTGCGGCTGTTAAATTTATAGCGCATCGGTATCGTATCTATTTGCAGTACGCATAATTTTCTGGTGCGTCATTTTTGAGGAAAGCCTTAAGGGGAAGCGCTGTAGGTGCGTTTCTGATAGAATTCAAAAATAATATCAATGGATCAATAGAGTCTGTATGGAAGAAACCTCAATATTTCAGCAATATTTTTTATTAAGAATCGAAAACATTTTCTTTGTGCTGGCTGCAATAGTCAGTGCAGCGATGTTGATTTGGCCATCAATTAACCGGAGCGGCGCCAAGGAAATTGATACCAGCAAAGCGATCGAGTTAATTAATTATCAGGATGCATTGATACTTGATGTCAGGGATGACAGCGAATATGAGGCAGGACATCTGCCGAATTCAAAACATATGCCAGCCGAAAAAATGGAAGAACGCTGTGTGGAGATAGAAAAGTACAAAGAAAAACCGATAGTAGTCATTTATAAAAGCGGCATACGTTCAGGTCATGCGAGCGAAGTGTTACACAAAAATGGCTTTAAACAGGTACATAATCTGATGGGCGGTATTGATGCATGGAAGCGCGCAAGTTTGCCTATCGTCAAGAGATAAGAAATGACTAGGGTAATTATGTACACAACGGGATTTTGTCCCTATTGCAAAATGGCTGAAAGCTTGCTGCGCGCAAAGGGCGTAGAGGAAATAGAATTTATCCGCGTTGATCTCGATCCGGAGCAACGGCTAGAGATGATGGGAAAAACAGGCCGACGAACAGTGCCGCAAATTTATATCGGCGACAGGCATGTCGGCGGTTATGATGATCTGGCGCGGCTTGATCATCAAGGTGAATTGATGCCTTTACTGGTATCGTAGCAGTGTACGTTTGGAATTTGAGAGATATTAAGATAAAAATATAAGGGTAAGAAATGAGCGAACAACAACCGGCATTTAATATAGAAAAAATTTATGTCAGGGATTTATCTCTGGAAATTCCGCATGCACCTGGAATTTTTCTGGAGAGAGAAGCACCCCAGGTCAACTTGCAGCTCAACACACGAAGCGAGTCTCTCGATAATGGGCTTTATGAAGTTCAGGTTGTGGTTACAGTGACGGCCAAGATTAAAGAAAAAGTGATGTTCCTCGTGGAAGCGCATCAATCGGGTATTTTTCGTATACAGAATGTTCCTGAAAACGATCTGGCCCCGGTTCTGGGTATCGGCTGTCCCAATATCCTGTTTCCCTATCTCAGAGAGACGATTTCCGATACGGTAGCTCGTGCAGGTTTTCCGCCAGTGATTCTGAATCCGGTTAATTTTGAAGTGATTTATAACCAAAGCCAGCAACGGGCTCAATCCGAGGCGGCAGAGACCAAGCAATAAAGCCAGTACCTAAGTGTTTAACTGTTGGCAGTCAACATGCTGAATAAAATAGATCGATTAAGCGGCAGTAAGAACGGAAATAATCCAAGGTGGTCAGGTTTTCTCTGGATGGTTTTTTTGTTCTTAGGCGCTTCTTATCCTGTAAATGCCGGTATCGATTTTTTCTCAATTGCGGAAAATGCGGTCGTCATGTATGACGCACCGTCTTCAAAGTCGGTAAAGCTTTTTGTGGCGAGTGCTAATTTGCCCGTCGAAGTTGTTGTTAATGTCGAAGGCTGGTCAAAAATACGCGATAGCAGCGGCAGTCTGGCGTGGGTTGAGCATAAAATGCTCAGTAAACAGCGTTTTGTTATTATAACTGCGCCAATGGCGAGTGTTCATCAATCAGCAGATGAGCATTCAGGAATAATATTTCAGGCCCAGGAAAACGTTGTGATGGAATGGATTGATTCCGATACGCCCGGGTGGGTACAGGTGCGGCATCGCGATGGACAAACAGGGTATGTAAGATCAAATCAGGTTTGGGGTGCATGAAAGTCGCCATATTAGGTGCTGGTGCCTGGGGTACGGCGCTGGCAATTAATTTATCGACACGACATCAAGTGGTTTTGTGGACAAGATTTCAGGAACATTTATCCGAACTCGTCACCCATCGTGTTAATGCACGCTTTTTTCCGGATTTTCATCTTCCGGAAACATTATTGCTGACATCATCGTTGCCCGAAGCGCTGGAAACGGCAGATCTGGCCATTGTTGTCGTGCCCATGGCCGGTTTGCGTGAGACGTTGCAAAGCATGGCGCAAACAGGGATCAAGGTACCCATCATCTGGGGATGCAAGGGATTCGAGTCGGCGGCAGCAAAACTGCCACATCAAGTCGTAGCGGAAGAGTCGGTTGGCGATTATCCCTGTGGTGTCATATCGGGCCCAAGCTTTGCGCAGGAAGTGGCGCAAGGATTGCCTACGGCATTAACGCTGGCTTCAACCGACGCGGCTTTTGCGCAAGAAATGGCTAATCAGTTACATAGCACTAAACTGCGTATCTACACCAGCCAGGATGTCGTCGGCGTTGAAACCGGCGGTGCGGTAAAAAATGTCATCACGATTGCAGCGGGAATATCCGACGGTTTGGGGTTTGGTCACAATGCGCGTGCTGCGCTGATAACACGCGGCTTAATGGAAATTACCCGTCTGGGGTTAGAGTTGGGCGGAAAAATGGAAACACTCATGGGGCTGGCCGGGGTTGGTGATCTGATACTGACCTGTACCGGAGATTTGTCCAGGAATCGCCGTGTGGGATTAATGCTGGCTGCTGGCAGAGCGTTGCCGGAAATTTTAAGTGAGCTGGGTCATGTCGCCGAGGGCGTTCATACAGCACAGGCCGTGCTGCATTTGAGTAAAAAATTGAATGTCAGTATGCCGATCACAGAATCTGTTTGTAATATTCTGCATGACGATCTACCTGCCAGAGAAGCGGTCGAGAAGCTGTTAAACCGTGAGCCAAAAGCAGAAATCTATTGATCTCCTGTGGTGGTTAGTGTGGTTAGAGGCAAGCTCGCAAGATAATCGGTGTATCAGCGATTCCGTGGGCCATCGATCATCGTATTTTGTCTATGAGAGAGTATGCTGTTTGACGCAAATTTCGTCCCGAATACCGCATGTATAATAAAAAGTTTATTTTACCAAAGGAATGGTGTAACCTCTTGACCTAGTACGGATGGCTTGATATAAGTGCGTTTGTGCAGTATTGCTTGTGATTTGACTACCAACAAATTTAAAGGGGAATTTTATGAACAAATCCGAACTTATAGATGCAATTGCGAAGTCTGCTAATATTTCGAAGGCTACGGCAGGTAGTGCATTAGATGGGACAATTTCTGCCATAACAGCCGCGCTTAAAGAGAACGATACCGTAACGTTGGTCGGGTTTGGGACATTCAAAGTTGGTGAAAGAGCGGCACGCACAGGCCGTAATCCGCGCACAGGCGAGGAAATTAAAATCAAAGCAGCAAAAGTTCCTAAATTTAGTGCTGGCAAGGCACTTAAAAATGCAGTAAACTAACGGACTTTAAAAACCGGGGGTGCTTAGCTCAGCTGGTAGAGCGTCGCCCTTACAAGGCGAATGTCGGCGGTTCGATCCCGTCAGCACCCACCAGTAAAGCAGTAAGTTAGTTGAATTGTTCGTTAGCTAGGAGTGGTAGTTCAGTTGGTTAGAATACCGGCCTGTCACGCCGGGGGTCGCGGGTTCGAGTCCCGTCCACTCCGCCACAAACCGTTTCATGTATTTCGGGTGGAATCGGTTTGTCAGTCAATCTTCAAAAAGCATCATTAACGGGACAGCGTGATGTAACTGAAGATGGCTCTAGCATATTGCTTTGCATTATCTTCGCGCTATATCCCCTCGTTTTATCCTGCCTTTTTTCTAGTGAATTAATTTCGGATTTTTAGATCGTGTTTGATTTCGTCAATCGTAAAAAACGTATCGTTCAGTTTGTTTTGTTACTGGCTGTTTTGCCATTTATGTTCTGGGGTGTGGAATCTTATCGCAGTGATGGCAAGGAAAGTTATGTTGCCATCGTTGATGGAGAAGAAATTAAACGCCGGGAGTTTGAGCAGGCGCTGCGTGATCATCAGTCGAGGCTGCGTGCCATGTTTGGCGGTAATTTTGATAGCGCCATGCTGGACAGCTACGAGATTAAAGACTCGGTGCTTGAGCAATTGATTCAACAGCGCTTGCTGTTTCGAGAAGCCGTCAGTAATAGATTTACTGTGCTTGACTCGCAATTGATCAATGAGATCAGTCAAATACCTGATTTTCAGATTGATAACAAATTTTCCAAAAAACAGTATGAAACACTGTTACGAAATCAAGGGTTGAGTCCGGTAGCGTTTGAATCACGCGTGAGACAGGAATTATTGCTGCAACAGTTACTGGATGGTTTCACTGAAAACAGCTTTGTTTCGAATCAGATCGTGGGTAAGCTCATCTATTTGAGCGAAGTACAACGCGAAATCAGTCAAAAACAGATTAAACCGGAAGATTTTCTGGCAGAGATCGAGCCGACAGAAGAGGAAATCTCTACTTACTATAATAACCACGAGGAAGATTTTTATCTGCCGGAGCGAGCACGCGTCGAATACCTCGTTCTTTCATTTGATGCGCTTGCCGAGAACGAGACTGTCAGCGAAGAAGCTGTACTGAATTATTATGAAACACATCAACAGGAATTTGGTCAGCCTGAGGAACGCAAGGCGAGTCATATTCTGGTTTCTGTGTTAGCGGCAGCCTCAGAAGAAGAGAAACAGCAGGCGCATGAAAAAGCGCAAGACCTGTTGGAACAAGTACAGAAAGATCCGGAACGCTTTGCAGCGCTGGCAGAAGAGTTTTCAGATGACCCTGGTTCGGTAAGTCAAGGCGGAGATTTGGGTTTCTTTGGGCGTGGCGTTATGGTTAAAGCTTTCGAAGAAGCCATTTTTGATATGCAGCCGAATGAAATCCGTGGACTTGTCGAAACCGATTTCGGCTATCACATCATACAATTAACTGAAATCAAAGAGGCTGCTACAGTAGATCTGGAAGAAGTCCGGAAGCAAATCGAACAAAAACTGAAGCTGGAGATGGTTGGTAGTATTTTTGGCGAAGCGGTTGAAGATTTTAGCAATACTGTTTATGAACAGAATGACAGCTTACAGCCGGCAGCAGAGAAATTTGAATTAACTGTACAGCAAAGCGAATGGATAACGAAAAATTCGGCTGACTCCGCCATTCTCCAGAATCTGGAACTGCTAGCAGCGATTTTTTCTGACGATGCCGTTTCGATGAAGCAAAATACAAACACTGTTGAAGTGGCGCCGAGTACATTTGTTTCTGCGCGTATTCTTGAGCACCGGCCAGAAACATCGCAATCATTATCGATTGTCCGGGAGGAAATAATCGAACGACTCAAGAAACGGCTTGCGGTAGAAAAAGCGCTCAAGCACGGTGAAGCAATACTTGCTGAACTGGAGTCAGGCACGGCGGACACGGTTGAATGGGGTGAATCCAAACAAGTATCGTATATGCAGCCACTCGATCTTAATCAGGACACAGTGCGCGAAATCTTTAAAGTCGATACCAGTGTACTACCGGCTTATCTTGGAATTGAGAGCCCTCAGGGTGGATATAATTTGATTCGCATCAGTAAGGTTATAGAACCTGAAGCTGTGACTGAAGACGACCGCACAAATTTTAACCGACAATTACAGCAAATGATGGCGCAGGAAGAAATGTCAGCGTATTTGAACGGACTGAGACAGCGCTATGATGTGATTGTTAAACAGGACAGTTATTGATCTGCTGACGTCAGATATCTTGCGGTTCGAGTGATACCCGACGGCGATCTGCGCCAGCGTTGTGACAATTAAAACAACGGCTAATCGGGAAGACTAAATGCCACAGTATTAAAACCGGCGTCGACATAGGTAATTTCACCTGTGATTCCGCTGGCCAGATCGCTACATAAGAAAGCGGCGACATTGCCGACTTCTTCGATGGTGACATTACGTCTGAGCGGCGAGACGCGTTCAGTGTATCCCAGCAGTTTCCCGAAATTTCCAATACCGGCCGCGGCAAGCGTCTTGATCGGGCCGGCAGATATGGCGTTAACGCGTATTCCTTTCGGACCAAGGCTTGAAGCCATGAAACGTACGTTGGCCTCAAGACTTGCTTTTGCCAGACCCATGACATTGTAATTCGGCATAACACGTACAGCACCCAGATAACTCAGTGTTAATAGTGCGGCATTTCTGTTTTCCATGAGCGGTAATCCTGCTTTGGCGAGTGCGGCAAAACTGTATGCACTGACATCGTGCGCGACTCGAAAGGCATCTCGGCTGACGCTTTCCAGATAGTCCCCCGTCAGCGCTTCGCGTGGTGCAAACGCGATGGAGTGAATAATACAATCCAGTCCGTCCCAATGTTTTTGTAAATCTTCGAAGCATTGTGTGATTTCGTTGTCGCTGGCGACATTGCAGGGGAACAATAAATCACTCTCAAATTCGGTTGCCAGTTTCTCAATTCTTCCGCGTAGTTCTTCATCCTGATAAGTAAATGCAAGTGAAGCGCCTTCGCGTTTCATCGCTTTGGCAATGCCGTAAGCAATGGAACGGTTGCTGAGTAGTCCGGTAATAAGGACACGTTTGTTATTGAGAAAGCCCATAAAATTTCCTTGTAAAATGTTCTGTAATCATGAATTATAGCCGAAGCGGATGAACAGTTGAATGCGGGCTTTGTTCAACGGGTTGCTTTCGGGTAGTGGAATATTGTGCAAACGGCTGCATGCATCGCTAATGTGACGGATTAATATAACTTGCTAAATGTTGTGAAAATGATAAGAAAAACCGGTGCTCTTTTTTTGACCTGTGCAGTCGTTTTTCTGATTGGGTGCAGCGGTTCGACGAGTTGGAATAATCCATATCCTGCGTCGGAGACCGGACAGAATATTCTGTACAGTGTTTTTACAGAGCGCCCCAAACATTTAGATCCGGTCCAATCCTATAGCAGTAACGAAATTCAGTTTACTGCGCAGATATATCAACCACCACTGCAATACCACTATTTGAAGCGGCCCTTTACATTGATTCCGGGTACCGCCGTCGATCTGCCAATCGTGTCTTATTATGATCATGATGGTCAACAGTTATCGGGGGATGTGGAAACAGAAACGATTGCTTATACGCAATATGAAATTTCAATCCGACCGGGTATTTTTTATCAACCGCATCCGGCATTTGCAAAAAATGAAAAGGGAGATTGGTTATATCATCAATTAAGTGATCAGGACGTTGCTGCGGTATATACATTGTCAGATTTCGCAGAAACAGGTACGCGTGAACTGACTGCGCATGACTACGCGTATCAAATCAAGCGTCTGGCGCATCCCCGGCTGCATTCGCCGATCTATGGATTGATGGCTGATTATATTGTGGGACTGCGCGATTACGCGGCAGCAGTAAGAAGTGCAGAGCGTATGATGCCGGAACAGGAAATGTTTCTGGATTTGCGTAACTATTCATTGCGCGGGGTTGAGGTCATTGATGACTATACCTATCAAATCAGGATCAACGGGAAATATCCGCAGTTTATCTATTGGCTGGCAATGCCTTTTTTTTCGCCCATACCGTGGGAGGCAGATTTGTTCTATTCCCAGAAAGGATTGATTGAAAAGAATATTACGCTGGATTGGTATCCTGTCGGAACAGGCCCTTATATGTTGACCGAGAATAACCCGAATTTGCGCATGGTGCTGGAAAGAAATCCTCATTTTCACGGAGAGTTTTATCCTGAAGAAGGCATGCCGGGTGATCTGGAGGGTGGGTTATTAGACGATGCCGGTAAGCCCATACCGTTTATAGACAAGATAGTTTATACGCGTGAGAGAGAAGGTATTCCGCGCTGGAATAAATTTTTACAAGGTTACTATGATGCGTCCGGCATTGGATCGGATAGTTTTGATCAGGCCGTGCAATTAGTGGGACAAGGCGAAGCGACCGTAACGGATGAAATGGCCGCGCAAGGTATAAGACTTGAAACTACCGTGGCGGTGTCAACATTTTATATGGGTTTCAATATGCTTGATTCGGTTGTCGGCGGGGCAAGTGAATCGGCGCGAAAACTCAGGCAGGCGATTTCAATTGCTGTGGATTACGAAGAATATATCTCGATTTTTGCTAATGGAAGAGGATTGCCGGCGCATGGCCCGGTTGCGCCCGGGGTACCCGGATATCGATCAGGTAAAGCGGGTATGAATCCGGTGGTTTATGAATGGAAGGATGGGGAGCCCAAGCGCAAGTCCCTGCGAACGGCCAGAGCATTGCTGGCAGAAGCCGGATATCCGAATGGTATTGATTTAAAAACAGGGTCACCGTTGATATTGTACTTTGATGTCGTGGCCCGCAGTTCGGAAGACAGATCAATACTGGATTGGATGCGTAAACAGTTTCAGAAGCTAAATATTCAACTGGTGGTCAGGAGTACGGACTATAATCGCTTCCAGGACAAGATCCGCAAAGGTAATGCGCAAATATTCGAATGGGGTTGGCATGCCGACTATCCGGATCCGGAAAACTTTCTTTTCTTGTTATATGGACCGCAGCGAAAAGCGGGTAACAGCAGCGGAAGTTCTGCCAATAATGCTGCCAATTATGAAAACGCGGAATACGACCGATTGTTTGAACAAATGAAGGACATGGAAGCGGGTGTTCTAAGGCAGGAAATTATTGATCGCATGGTCGATATACTGCGTCATGATTCTCCCTGGTTATGGGGTTATCATCCGAAAGATTACGGGCTTTATCATGCGTGGTTTAAGAATGTGAAGCCTAACAGAATTTCAAATAATAATATGAAATATTACCGTATCGACGCCACGGTGAGGGAACAAAAACGGGATGAATGGAATGCGCCTGTTTTATGGCCTGTGATATTGCTGTTCCTTGTGATTGTGGGCAGCTTGTGGCCTGCCGTGCTAGCATTCCGCAGGCACGAGAAGAGTGCTGCGATCAAAGGCATTGAGCCACTGTCAACCTGAGTTGAAGTAAAGCACATTCATGCTGAGCTATATCATTCGACGCATTCTGTATGCTGTTCCAATTCTGATAGGCGTAAATCTTATTACGTTTATGCTGTTTTTTGTTGTGAATACGCCCGACGATATGGCGCGCATGCAGTTGGGCGTCAAGTATGTCACACCGGAAGCCATTGAAAAATGGAAAGTTGAGCGTGGTTATAATAAGCCATTGCTGTTTAATGAAGAACGGGATGGCTTGGGAAAAATTACCGAAACTATTTTTTTCGAAAAATCGATGGCCATGTTTATTTTTGATTTCGGGCAATCGGATGAAGGGCGCGATATTGGCTATGAAATCAAATCACGCATGCTGCCAAGTCTGGCGATTGCTTTGCCGGTATTTGTACTGGGATTGATCGTCTATATCACATGCGCTTTGATTATGGTGTTTTTCAGAGCGACCTACATCGATTTCTGGGGATTGGTTCTGTGCGTGGCATTAATGTCGATATCAAGTTTGTTTTATATTATCACTGGTCAGTTTTTAATGAGTAAATTATGGCATCTGGTACCAATTTCAGGATTTGGGGATGGGCTGGATGTAGTCAAGTTTCTGGTTCTTCCTGTTATTATCGGTATTGTCAGTAGTGCGGGCGCCAGTACGCGTTGGTACAGAACAATATTTCTGGAAGAGATGGGGAAGGAATATGTGCGCACAGCCAGAGCAAAAGGACTCGGCGAACATCTGGTACTTTTTCGGCATGTGCTTAAAAATGCAATGATCCCTATCCTCACGGGCGCAGTGGTTGTTGTGCCGTTATTGTTTCTCGGCAGTCTGATCGTGGAATCATTTTTTGGAATTCCCGGGCTTGGCAGCTACACGATTGATGCCATAAATTCACAGGATTTTGCTGTTGTCAGAGCAATGGTATTTTTGGGATCTGTTTTGTATATCATCGGTCTGATATTGACTGATATTTCATATACTTTCGTTGACCCAAGAATACGACTGGGCTGAAGGCTGGATAGGTGTTGTTATCGTTGTTGTTATATATTTCTTCGTTAAACCTTATTAAAATTTATCAGGTAAATAACGGGCTTTTATTAATAAGTAATTGACTTATGGTCGCAACATATTCATAATCACCGGTTTCGTTCGGAGGGGTTCCCGAGCGGTCAAAGGGATCAGACTGTAAATCTGACGGCTCTGCCTTCGAAGGTTCGAATCCTTCCCCCTCCACCAATTATTTGGGAATCAGTAGTAGAGCGTTTATTGGGACAGATTAAGGAACGCTTGGTATAGGTTTGTGCCTAGTCAGGCAGATTCCTTTTGAGTGCAAGCGGGTGTAGCTCAATGGTAGAGCAGAAGCCTTCCAAGCTTACGATGAGGGTTCGATTCCCTTCACCCGCTCCAAATGGAGTTATGGGTAATAATAAGATTATAAGGTTGTGATGCCCATGTAGCTCAGTGGTAGAGCACTCCCTTGGTAAGGGAGAGGTCGCCAGTTCAATTCTGGCCATGGGCTCCAGAGACGAAAAGTGAATATGGTAGTTATCAGGATATAGAAGAGTGTGTTTACAGGGAGCAGGTCATGGCAAAGAGCAAATTTGAGCGTTCAAAACCGCACGTAAATGTAGGAACGA
>CAYXFV010000054.1:0-20160 GCA_964464365.1 uncultured Nitrosomonas sp.
AATCATGGCTATTATAAACTAGTACGTAATTGTATTGTTGGAACGAACCACTAGTCCACAACATTGAGAAGCTTGCCCATCATGGGATGGGTCAATGAAAACAGCGAATCAAAGAACAAAATATGCTGTTCAAGCACCTGCGCGCATCAGGCCAGATATAAACGATATACTGACACTATGAATATAGTTCTAAAAAAACTCGATTTCCCGCTTGTCAAAGTACTTCAAAAATTTAAAGCCTGGATACATCATCAGGCAGGCTGAAAAAAGAGTTTTTCTACATCCTCGTTAGGCGGCAGACCGACCGTTCATGGATTTCTCAGGCCACAAGAACAAATTCCCCGCCGAAATCTCGGCGTATTTCTATTCGTCGTGGGAAACCCGCGAAATCTGGCGTCTCGAAACTCCACGGAGGAGGCTTCCGATTCAGCAACTCGAATGGCACCTTGATTGGCCTTTTCTCTCCAGCAATCCTCCTGCTCCGTTGTTCGATTTGAAGCCGCGGGCCGTTCTAGACAACCCTCGTAATTTTCAGAAGCATTGGGATCGCGTACTCGCCGCAGATCTCGAGTTCCCAATCGATGTAACTACCTTCGGCGATCGCCTCGTGATTCTCGATGGGTTCCACAGACTCCTCAAGTCCATCAACGCCGGGGCGCTCGTCATGGAGTGCAAACTTGTGCCAAGAAAATACATTCGCACTGCCGTCTAACTGTTTGATCCCGTCATTTAATGACGGGATCAAACAGTTAGCTTTCCCTTGCGTAATGAAATGATATCGAATAGGCCAGTTCTGCCTTTTTATATTTTTCGTACATAATATGTCCCCCGGCCTGTGCCTTTTATTTCGATAAGTTCCAAATCCAGCAGTTTTTCAAAATCCAGCTTCCTTGCCGCAAGGCTGCGAGTTGAGATGCTGCCGTATTCTCGCTGTGTAATACTGCCGTGTTCATGGATGTAATCGAGCATTAGCCTGTGATGCGGCTCAAGACGTGGCGGTATTTGCATTGTTTCGGGCAATGTTTTACGAATACGCCATAACTCATCCAGAATGCCGTCGGCAAAATATACAAGCCAGTGCGTAAAATCGATAGAATCTTTTAGTTCGTAGTAATCACCCTCGAGGCCAACAGCCTTAAAATAGCGCGTGATGTTCTGGTTATAATAATTTTCAAAACTGAAAATCTCAAACAAATCCAGCCCCGCTTTGCCCAGAATAGCGGTTGTCAGCAAACGTGCGGTGCGTCCGTTTCCGTCCATAAACGGATGAATGATGGCATATTGACGATGGAACAAACCGGCCAGAATAATAGAGTCGATTTTACCAATGTGTATGTTCATGAAATCGTTCAATTCATTTAACAGGCCCGTAACATCTTTGGCATCTGGCGGAATGAAAACAATTTCATCAATTTTTCGCGGATTACGAATAACAACCGGTGCTTGCCGGATATGGCCACAATCATCCGGATTTTCCATCAGTCCTTCGACAGCCTGTTGTTGTATCTTTTCAAATGTTTTCAGATTGAGCGTAAATTTTCCGGACCGCACAGAGGTATAAAGTACCTGTAATGCTTTATTGTAATTAAGCACTTCACGCTCGGTATCTCGCAAATGCTCTTTTCTGGTTTTGAGTAGTTTTTTTACATCGATCAGAGACAGCGGATTGCCTTCAATACTGGTCGACGCATAGGATGATAATTCTCTGGCTTCCAATTCCAGACGCGCCAGTGTCTTTTGGGTCATGCCAAAACTTTTGATTCGCCAATCGCTTCACCAATTTCGCGCATGGTCAAAAGCAATCGGTCCGTAATAGTGTATTCAGGCTTCCAGCTCATAACCACAATATAGTCCAGAATTAGCCGTAATGCTACGCATTAATAGCCGCAAAATAGCCCTAAAATAGTCGATAACTTAGAACTACCCTCGGCGCACTTCATAAAAAAATAGACAGTCCGTGTTCTCGGTTCTGACCTGCTCAGTTGGCCGAATTTATGGCCATGATTCCCCGAGTTTATGACAGTGCGTTATTCCTGCTTTTTTGCTTATTTCCTGTACGGACGTCTCTGCTCATTCGAGCGGTCAATCATCGGATCATGAATATTTAAGACCACCAATAAAAAATTTTGCGATATCCATTAAATATAACTTGTAAATGATAACCATTATCACTTACAATTCTATTCATACATTCATCGAGCCCTATGTGAGATGTATTACCGCACCAATCAGCGCATTGCAGTACGCGTAGCCGGATGGTTGGAAATTGTTTAGTTGTTTTAAGTCATTGATGAACTACCCAGCACATCACTGTTTTATTCTTTCCTTCATAGTTATTTCCGATGTGCTGGTTTTTTTATGATGCTCTATTTCCTGTAACAGATTCAGGCTAACAATGAAAGCGGCAACCTGATGATGATTAAACCTACCGCCAAACAACAAAAAATATCCTTTTGTTTTGTCGCCAATGCATGGTGATAAGCGGCTTTATCCGAATATTCCGTCAGTACTTTCTCGAAATTTTGAATTTTACTGAAAATATAGTTTTTGATATCTTGTTCATTCTTTTCGAAAAAACTAAAATGCAGCTTATCATTCAGTACTTCTAAAACCTTTACCTGCTCATGTATTTCGTCCTGCATTTCTTTGGCTAAATCTTCATATTGACGCGCTAACGCCTCATGATCAAATTCGTACTCATTATCGTACAAGAATACTGAAGCATTCATTGCCAGATATATGATCAAGAGCGCAAAAATAGATGAAATTACAATAAAATTTCCCATTTTCATGACATGTGACTCCTGGCAGATTAACCAGCACATATCTTATGTGAGTCGTTCCTGAAAAATATATTGGGGAAACTATTGTATTTCTCTAAGGAAAACCATTACCGCCCAGATCAACTGGAACATATACCGACTGCACGAATTAACCGAGATATTTGAGCCGTCGAGCCAGAATCAATCCACCGAGACTGAATATTCCCGCAACCGTCAAATAAAGGCCGACGGCTGACGTACCTCCAACCTGGCTGAGCGCCTGTGCAGCAATCGGAGCAGCGGCACCACCCAGAATACCACCCGCGTTGAAAGCGACCGATATTCCCGTATAACGTACCTGTGGCGGAAACAACGACGGCAACCACGCACCGAGTGGGCCATAAACAAAACCCATCACGAACAGTGCAAGCGACAGCGCTGCCCATACCAACCACAGCGACCCCGAACCCAGAAGTGGGCCAAATATCAACCCCATGCCGATGGTTGCTGCGCACCCCCATGTCAGCACCTGCCCTGCGTTGGCCGCATCGGAACGTATACCTGAGATAATAATACCAAACGCCAGAAACAGAATTGCGGCGAGTTGTACCGTCAGAAAAACCTCGCGATCATACCCCAGCGTCGTTGTACCATGAGCAAGCGCAAAAGCAGTCGAAAGGTAAAAAATCGCAAAACAGGCGACCACCGCGAAAGTCCCGGCAAAGGTGACCAGCGCATGATTGCGGATCAGTTCCCCAATGGGCACCGCAACCGGAAGCTCCTTTGCCAGCGCTTGCGCAAACTCAGGTGTTTCGTTGATTTTCAGACGCACCCACAAACCGAGTCCGACCAGAATGGCACTCGCCAGAAACGGGATACGCCAGCCCCACTCCAGAAAATCCGCTTCACTTAATCCCATGCCAATCAACAGGAACAGCCCATTGGCAGCAAGAAAACCGAGCGGCGCCCCCAGTTGCGGAACCATACCGAACCGCGCCCGCCACCCCGGAGGGGCATTTTCGACCGCCAACAGCGCTGCTCCCCCCCATTCCCCGCCAAGCCCAAGCCCCTGACCAAAGCGCAAAATGCACAACAATAACGGCGCAACCCAACCGACCATCGCATAAGTCGGCAGAAACGCAATCAGCAGCGTCGATATTCCCATCAGCATCAACGACGCGACCAGTGTCGATTTCCGCCCGATCCGGTCACCAAAATGGCCGAATAATACAGCACCAAACGGACGCGCGATGAAGGCAAGACTAAAGCTTAAGAATGACAGCATCAATTGCGCGGTTGGTGAACTGGCTGGAAAAAACAATGGCCCGAATACCAATGCCGCCGCCGTTGCATAAATATAGAAATCGTAAAACTCGACAGTTGTTCCAACCAGACTCGCGACGAGTATACGGCGATGCTGGCGATAGGGACTGGTCATGCGCAATTTTCCTTTAATCCTTTAAAATTCTCAGGCTTTCCGTTTGAGTCATACGAATCATAACCATATGAATCATCGTAACCCATTGATACAAAAATTCTTTATTTTACAATAAAAATTTCAGGAACATCAAGACACAATGACAATCACGCCCTCCACCGCCGCATCAACATCACCGCTCCCATCCATGAGATAACAGGCTCACCGTAAAAAACATAGGTCATTGCAGACCGGACGTTTGCTGCCGGTTTCAAAATTGTCAATGTACGGCATGGCTATTCGCTGGTAATATAGCGCTTTTCAATAGTCGCACGCTACGCAATAAGACGTTAGCATACCGATTACCGATACACTCTACTGATTTACGCTACCGATATCCTGATGACAACCCTTAAGAATGATACTTTTTTACGGGCGCTGCTGAAACAACCTGTTGACTATACCCCCGTGTGGATGATGCGCCAGGCAGGGCGCTATCTGGCCGAATACAATGCAACCCGCGCACGCGCCGGTGATTTTCTGACCTTGTGCAAAACACCGACCCTGGCTACAGAAGTAACACTGCAACCCCTGGAACGCTTTCCTCTGGATGCCGCCATTTTATTTTCCGATATCCTGACCATTCCTGATGCGATGGGTCTGGGGCT
Organism: uncultured Nitrosomonas sp.; assembly: GCA_964464365.1. Classification (GTDB taxonomy): domain Bacteria; phylum Pseudomonadota; class Gammaproteobacteria; order Burkholderiales; family Nitrosomonadaceae; genus Nitrosomonas. The sequence continues at coordinate 4,848 of CAYXFV010000054.1, forward strand.
TTATTTCGCACCCGGTGAAGGCCCGATGTTTGAAAAACCCCTGAAAGACGAAAAAGCGATTCATGCACTCAAAGTACCCGACCCGGATACCGACTTGCGGTACGTGATGGACGCCGTGGCGGAAATCCGCAGAGCACTGGACAACCGCGTGCCGCTGATCGGCTTTTCAGGCAGCCCTTTTACGCTGGCCTGCTATATGGTGGAAGGACGCGGCGGATCGGATTTCCGCGATATCAAGACCATGCTTTACAACCGGCCGGATTTATTACACCAGATACTGGATAAAAACGCACAGGCCGTAACAGCATACCTGAATGCGCAAATCGAGTCGGGCGCTCAGGCTATTATGATTTTTGACACCTGGGGCGGCGCGTTGTCGCATTCGGCCTACCAGGAATTCTCCCTGCACTATATACAGCAGATTATTGCCGGCATTACACGGGAAAAGAACAATACACGCATTCCCAATATCGTATTCACCAAAGGTGGCGGTTTATGGCTGGAAACTATCGCGGCTATCGGTTGCGATGCGGTAGGTCTGGACTGGACAATCGACATCGGCGATGCGCGCCGCCGCGTGGGCGATAAAGTGGCCTTGCAGGGTAATCTCGATCCTTCGATACTCTTTGCTTCACCGGAAGTGATCGCGAAGGAAGCGGAAAAAATACTGACAAGCTACGGTCATGGTTCCGGCCATGTATTTAACCTGGGTCATGGCATATCCCAGTTTACCCCGCCGGAAAATGCCGCCGCACTGATTGAAGCGGTTCACACGCTGAGCCGCAAATTTCATTAAGGTTTCAGGCTATCGTCATATAGCCTCTGCAGAAGTCATAAAAAGGTAACATTGTGCATATTTTGATCATTGAAGATGACATGGCGATTGCCGCCAACCTTTATGATTTTCTTGAATCACGCGGACACAGCGTGGACGCAGCAGCCGACGGCGCAGTGGGACTTCATCTGGCAGCCACACAGCAGTTTGACGCTATTCTGCTCGACCTGGGCCTGCCCGGTATGAGTGGTCTGGCGCTGTGTCAGAAACTGAGAAATGAATTGAGGATTGATACGCCCGTTCTGATGCTGACCGCGAGAGATACGCTGGAAGACAAGCTGACCGGTTTCGAATACGGCGCGGATGATTATCTGGTCAAACCATTTGCACTCAAAGAAGTCGAAGCGCGGTTAAGCGCATTACACAAACGCCATTCCGGACGTGTTGCGAGTCGCACACTGGAAGTCGGCAATCTATCCTACGATCCCAAGACTTTTTCAATCCGTTTTGAAAATAAGGACGTCAAATTGCCGCCTAAATGCGTGCGTTTGCTGGCCCTGATGATGAGCGAACCCGGGCGCGTATTCAGCCGCAAGGAACTGGAGTCGGAAGCCTGGGAAGATACACAGGAAACCAGCGATACACTGCGCAGCCATATGCACGTTTTGCGGCGTGCTTTATCACGGGTCGGCGGCTACGACCCGATCGAAACCGTTCACGGCATTGGATATTGCCTGTCTTCCCGTGATAAAAATCAGGATTAAACACGGCCTGCGTCTGCGCGTCGCCAACGCGCTGGCGAATTTCTGTATTGTTATCGTTGGCGCGTTATGCATCATTTTATATGTCACTTCCGATAATATTGAAGAAGCGCATATCAAACAGGTGATCGAAGTAGAAATGGATCATCTTGTACACCGTTATCGCAAACACTCTGATTTTTACTCCCAGATCGGCTCACACCTCAAAAGCTACGTTATCCGCCATGTCGATGATGAGTTACAGATACCACCTTACTTTCGCGGTTTGAATGATGGCTACCACAGAATCTACTATGATTACCAGGACATTTACGTTCTGGTCAAATCCATTGAAAATGTTAAATTCATCGTTGCTTATCGCATTGCCCTGCATACGCAGCGGTTAAGCGAATTAAGAATACTGATCCTGCTTTCCTGGATCGCTGTCATTGCCATCGCATTTGTTGTCGGCTATGTTCTGGCGGGCTTGCTGGTCAGGCAAGTCACCGATCTTGCCGAGAGGGTCAAGCTGCTGGCTCCCGGTGACGTACAGGGCGTGCCGCTGATGAAATCCGACATGGATGCGGAAGTCGCGCAACTGGCACTGGCACTCGATGGCTACCAGAACCGGATACGCAGCATGCTGCAAAGAGAGCAGGAATTCACGGCCAATATCAGCCATGAACTGAGAACACCGATTACGACCATTCTCACCAGCTGCGAATTATTGGACGCAGAACCGGGCCTTTCCGACAAGGTGCGTCTGCGCATCAAACGGATAGAATCAGCCACAACACGCATGGGCGAACAACTTCAGGCGCTGCTGTTTCTGGCACGCGAACAGGCATTAGGTGTGATGGAACCCGTCGCCATAGCCGAATGCATCAATGATGCAGCCGAACCGCTGTATCCTGAAATCCATCGCAAGAAGCTGAAATTTATTACCAATGTCGGCCCGGACATTATTGTTCTGCTGAATCGCCAGGCGTTGCATACCGCGCTAACCAATCTGCTGCGCAACGCCATTCAATATACCGACGAAGGCTCTATTCAGGTGGACTACAGCAACGGCAATCTATCGGTGACCGATACCGGGATCGGTATTGAACCGGCTTTTCTGCCATTGCTGTTTGAACGTTTCTTTCGCGGCACCACGCGTGTCGAAGGGCTGGGCATCGGGCTGCCGATTGTCAAACGCATCTGCAACCATTACGGCTGGCAAATCAACGTCGAAAGTCAGGTCGGACGAGGCACCACGTTCCGAATCACGTTTTCATCGCAGTTGCATCCCCAAAAACTGCAATGATATTCCGGAACTACGGCCTATCCCGCTGATTCAGGCAAACGTATTGACGATTCCGTTATGCGGGTTTGGAATAAATTGTTTTTCCAGACTCAGACTTGATTCATCGTGCGCATTAACGCTCTGCATAGGTCTCGCCTGTTGATGTCCCCGTTCACCCTGCTCCTGACGCTGAAACGATTCGGCACCGACCATCACATCACCCAACTGGATACCGCTCTCCGCCATCATCTCACGTAATCGGGGCAGTGCCGCTTCTATAGCCTCGCGTACCGCCAGATGCGGCGATACAAATTGTGCCGAAGCCTGACCATTGTCTCCCGCAAGATTCAACAGGATTTCAACAGGGCCAAGATGCGCGGGATTCAGACGAAGCTCTGCAATCTGATTCTGCTGATGCGTCAGCCAGACAATTTTCTGCGCAAACTCATCGCCCCACTGAGGTTGACCCATTTGCGCATCCAGACCGATATGATGCGCCGCAACGGTTTGTGCCGCCGTGTTTGAAACCGTCTGTGTCACGCTGCTCAGGCCGGATTGGCTGTGGATATGCGGCATGTCAGTACCGGTCTGCAATGGAAAAACCGTTTCTCCCGCTGGAACCCCGCCGCTCAGACCAGGTTGATTATGAAACTGCAACATGTCACGATCGGTCTGCCATAATTGATTTGCGCCCGCCATGCGTTCGGGTAAATGCCGCTGAAACCCGGAAGAAAGCATCGGAGACGCCGAATCATCCGCGAAATGCGGATTTTGCTGCGCACGCCACTGGCTATTCGTGCCATTACCTGCGGGACTGCGCATCAAACTTTCCTGTAAACCGAACTGAAGTGGCTGCGTGGGAGTGGGCGTAGCAGCAGTAACAGAAGCAGGAGCGATAGCCAGTCCCGAATTCAGCATGACGTCGGCGCGCTTTTCGTTCACACCGGCTTGCATGTGATGCGGCGGTACGACATTGCCTGCAGGCACTTCTAAAGACACAACCGGCGGCATGCCCTCGACACCCTCAATACCCAGAGTATTCTCAGCATTGACGCCGTTTTCCGGGAACAGTATCTGAGAAATCGGAGTCTGAGAAACCGGAACCTGAGAAGCCGAAATCTGAAAAGCTGGGGTCTGGTTCACTGCCAATTCATTATTCGGATTCGCCATCGTTGTCAGCGTATCCGTAGCACTTGCAGCCCTTGCAGCATCAGCGGCCTGGGCTATACCGGTTTTGCCTGTATCGCCCGCCTTTTTGCTGGGTACGCTGGGTGTAGTAGGTGCGGATGCATCCGATGCGGATTCTGCCGATCCGCGGCGCGTATCCGGGGTTGTTTTTTTGGCATGATTCTCGACCGGCGCAGGTTCTTTCTCAGCAATCTCGCGCGCCAGAATAGTGTCAAATTTTTTCGATTCAGACTTGCTTGAGTGGTTCTGCCCATCATGCCCCTTCATGGGCGACTGAACTTGCTCGGGCATTTGTACAGGGGCAACTGGATTCAACATAGCGGGTATCCTATAAAATTATTGTCTTTTCATGGTCTTTCAGCGATCAGCGGGCACGGTCTCTTCGTTTATTTCATCAGTCCCGAATTTTTCCGGGCAATACGGTTGGACGCGAATTCATCCATGACTTTCTGTTCAAGTTTTTTTTGTTTGAGCGCTTTAATTTTCTGATAGCGTTGCGATACCGTGTCGTAAGCGTTTAATTTACGCTGGCAGGCCTGATATTCATCGCAGCCTGTCTTACGGTTATTTTCCGCATACTGGACTGCGCGCCGCTGTTCGGCAATGGCGGCATCCAGTTTATTAATGAAGGTCAGAAAATTGCGCCACTCGGCATGATCCATGCCGCCCCGCGATGCATTCTGCAACTGCATCTGATAACTTTTCCGGTAATTCAGCAGCAAATCGAGTTTTTGCCCGGCTTCCCGGTATTGCACATTCAGTGTGCCCAATTTTTTAGCAGAATCGTCATTCTGCTTCCGGGCAAATTCGAGTAATTTCTGTAAAGACTCATTTTCAGGCATTTTGAAATCCACCAAGATTATTCGGTTTTGAATGTATCGAATATCGCCATCATTTCTTTAATCCCGTCATCGTAATTTTCATGTTGCGTCATGCCCTGCTGCAGGAAACTTTCGAGCCTGGGATAAAGTTGAATGGCCTGATCCAACGCCGGATCCGAACCTGGCATATAAGCGCCCACGCTGATCAGATCATAACTGCGCTGATAACGGGAAAGAGCGCTTTTGAATTTTCTAGCCGCTTCGATTTGCGCGGGGGATACCACACTCGACATCACACGACTGATCGATGCTTCGATATCAATCGCCGGATAGTGCCCGGCTTCCGCCAACCGGCGTGAAAGGACAATATGTCCATCCAGTATTGCCCGCGCACTGTCGGCAATCGGATCATTATGGTCGTCGCCTTCAGTAAGCACGGTATAGAACGCGGTAATGGAGCCGCTATCCCTGTTGCCGTTACCTGCGCGTTCAACCAGTTGCGGCAGTTTGGCAAAAACGGAGGGCGGATAACCTTTTGTCGCGGGCGGCTCGCCAATCGCCAGCGAAATCTCCCGCTGCGCCATGGCATATCGTGTCAGCGAATCCATAATCAGCAGCACATGCTTACCTTCATCGCGGAAATATTCTGCAATTGCCGTTGCGTATGACGCGCCTTGGAGCCGCAACAGCGGCGAGGTATCCGCAGGCGCTGCGACAATTACGGAACGTTCGAGCCCCTCATGCCCCAGTATGTTTTCGATGAACTCTTTCACTTCGCGCCCGCGTTCACCGATCAGGCCGACAACAATCACATCGGCACTGGTGTAACGCGCCATCATACCGATCAACACGCTTTTGCCGACACCACTGCCTGCGAACAATCCCATGCGTTGACCACGGCCAACGGTCAGCAATGTATTAATGGCACGCACGCCGACATCCAGCGGTTGAGAAACCGGAACGCGCTCAAGCGGATTGTATGGCCTGCTATAGAGCGGGACGCATTTTTCCGTTTTTACCGACCCCAGATTATCCAGCGGTTCTCCGACGCCATTCAATACACGCCCCAGTAACCCATGCCCGACGTAGACATGTTTGGCTTGATCCACGGCACGCCTTTTCGGGTACTGTATCGTGCCTATCCTGGGCGTCTGTGCAACAATTTCCGTAGCGATGACCTTCGCACCCGGCGTCAATCCATATACTTCGCCGATCGGCATCAGAAATAAATGCCCTTCCGAAAAACCGACGACTTCAGCGGCGATACTGTTGCCGTTAAACAGAAAAACAGTGCAACTGCTGCCGACTGCAAGTTTTAGCCCGACTGCCTCCATGACCAGACCGGTAACCTTTGTTACGGTTCCGCTTGGCAAAGTCGGGCTGACCGGTGAGATAAGCTGGTTGCAGTTTTCTAAAAAACTGCACCAATTGTGCTGGTGATTATGCATATCGCCGTTATTTCTCAATCCATTCATTTTTCTGGCCTATCGCGGCGAGAACTCTGCGCCAGCGTGTTTCCATACTGGCATCCACTTCACTGCCGCCAGCCTCAATACGGCAACCGCCCGGGGTAAGCTGAGCATCCTCATGGATTTCCCAATGGTCTTGCGACAGTTGTTCATCCAGATGCTGGCGCACGATTCTGGCATTATCCGGATGTAAGAACAGATGGAGCGGCTGCATCATGCCCGGCAGCTGACGGACGGCATCCTGTACAACAGGAATAATCAATTCAGGCCGCACCGCAAGGGTCTGCGCGGTCATTTTTTTAGCCAGATCAATGGCGAGCGTCAGAAGATTCTGCGCAACCTGCTGATCCAGCGCATGCAGCTGCTCGTCAAGGTTTTCAAATACCTGATTGACATGCGCCAGTTCCGTCTTTATTTCAGACTCGCCTTGCCGCCGACCCTCTTCATAGCCTTTGCTGTAGCCTTCCTGATACCCTTTGTTTAAGCCTTCGTCATGGCCTTGTTTCCGACCGTCCTCTCTGGCCTGTTGCGTTATCGTCGCGATCTCTACTTCGGTTATTCGATGTTCTTTATCCGCACGCTCATGTACCCGGTTTTCCTGATCCGTATGCGCATAGTGTTCGCCCGGCTGATCGTCGGCCTGCTGTTCTTCCGCTGGCGTGGCGTGTTCCTGACCTGCCGGGGCAGAATCCGGTGCGTTCTGACCGGATTCGTTCTGAGCGGGCTCATTCTGAGCAGGTTCGTTCTGACCGGGTTCGGTTTGATCGAGCGTATTCCACTGCCAGACCTGGCACGATTTGAGTTTGTCTTTCGGTATGACCGTTGCTGTTTCCATGTGTATGAATCCGGTTATTTCGAATCAATCAGCCCCGGTAAGTTAGCGGGTTTAAATATAACTATCGGCACCTTTGCCACCCAGCACAATCTGTCCGCTTTCAGCCAGCTGACGCAGCACTTTGAGTATTTCTTTCTGTTCGGCTTCTACTTCGGATACACGCACGGGTCCTTTGCCTTCAATATCTTCCTTGAATGCTTCAACCGCACGTTTAGACATGTTCTTGAAGATTTTTTCCCGAACCTCTTCCGGCGCGCCTTTCAAGGCGGTCACCAGGGATTCGGACTGCACTTCTCTCAGCAACAACTGGATACCCTGGTCATCGACATCGACCAGATTATCGAATACGAACATTTCGTCCATAATCTGCTGCGCCAGATCTTCATCATATTGCTTGATATTTTCGATGACACTGACTTCCTGAGCGGTAGGTACAAAGTTGAGTATTTCAGCTGCGGCGCGGACCCCCCCCATTGGCGCTTTACGGATATTGGCGCTGCCGGACAGCAATTTCATGAGCACATCGTTAAGCTCTCTCAACGCATCCGGTTGAATACTGTCCAGTGTTGCGATACGCAATAATGTGTCATTGCGTAACCGCTCCGGAAAAAGACTGAGTATTTCACTGGCATGGTCGCGTTCAAGATGTACCAGGATTGTGGCTATAATCTGCGGGTGTTCATTCCTGATCATTTCAACAATTGACGGCGCGTCCATCCATTTGAGGCCCTCGATACCGCTTGTATCGCCACCATGCAGAATACGGTCAATCAGGTTGGCAGCCTTTTCATCGCCCAATGCATTGACCAGTACTTTACGGATATATTCACTGGCATCCTGTCCCAACGCGGTTTTTCCGGACGCCTGCGCGCTGAATTCATCAACCACACTCTCAATTTCCGCCTGAGTGACATTATTCAGTGTCGACATGGCTGTTCCCAATTTCTGGACTTCTTTAGGCGACAAAAATTTGAACACCGATGCGGCTTCCTGCTCACCGAGCGACATGAGCAAAATAGCGCTTTTCTTTAAGCCATTATTATCCATTGTTCACCCATTCTTTCACTACATTGGCAACAATAGCCGGTTCTTCAAGCGCCATTTGTCTGATTCTTTTTAAATTCTTTTCAAACTGCTCTTTTCTAAGCGCTTCTTCGGTAGGTTCCTGATTCAGTAATGGTGTACCATCCGGCGCAAACTGCACGGGATGCCCGAACTCATCAACGGCTGCAATACCATCAGGCAGTTGAGCGGTTTCTTTTTCTTCCAGTGCGGGTTCGTCGGTCAGTGATTTCAGGAATGGACGCAGAACTTTTAACAGAAAGAACAGAACAATGGCGGCAATGATCAGCTGTTTACCGATTTCCATCGCCGCCATGATGATGTCAGGATCCTGCCATAGCGGTATTTTCTGTGATGCGTCATCAATGTCACTAAACAGATTGTTTGTAACCGTTAAGGTATCACCCCGTTCTTCGTTATAACCTATGGCATTTTTTACCAATTGATTGATTTCCCGAACTTCTTCCCCGGAAAGCGGTGAATGAGTAACGTTGCCTTCCTCATCAATTGTTCTCCGGTAATTTACAACGACTGCTGCGGACAGGCGCCTGATATTGCCGGTCGGCAATTGCGTATGCTGTATCGTTTTATCGACTTCATAGTTAATTGTCGATTCCTTGCGCTGATCGGTCGGCAGTGGCTCAGGCTTCTTCTCGCCGTCTTCGCCTTCCAGTTCTATTGGAGCGATTGCAGGTTCCGGTGGACGATTCGTCAATGCACCCGGTATTCCGCCGTCAAATTTATTGCCTGTAGACAAGGACTCCATCGTCTGCTGACTGCGAACGGAAGCCGGATCGTCCGGTGTATTATTGGGCCGGTACATTTCTTCGGCCCGTTCTATTCTCGAAAAATCCAAATCGGCTGTTACCTGCGCGCGTACATTGGCACTGCCAGTAATTGGCGACAATATTTTTTCGATGCGTTGTACGTAACTTTTTTCAAGCTCATGCAGATATTCCAATTGCTTTGCGTCGAACTTCGATTCTTTTTTCGGTGCCTGCCCACTTAACAAATTACCGTTCTGATCGACAACCGTCACATTCTTCGTGGGTAAATTGGGAATACTGCTGGATACAAGATGAACAATAGCGCTGACCTGCTCTTCGCTCAACACGCGCCCCGGATACAGATTCAGCAACACAGAAACGGTAGGCTGCTGTCTCTCTCTTGCAAAAACAGAGGGTTTCGAAATAGCCAGATGAACGCGCGCGCTTTGCACAGCCGCCAGCGATTGCACCGAGCGCGCCAATTCACCTTCCAGTGCGCGTTGATAATTGACTTGTTCGAGAAACTGACTGGTTCCGAACTTCTGGTTCTCCATTAACTCAAATCCGGCCAAACCGCTGCGCGGCAGTCCCTGACCGGCAAGGCGCAACCGAATGTCATGTACCTGATTACTGGGCACCAGAATAGCGCCGCCGCCCTCAGAAAATTTGTACGGCACATTCGATTGCTGCAACGCACTGGTGATCGCGGCGCCGTCCTGATCGGAAACATTGGAAAACAGCACCCGGTATTCCGGAGACTGACTCCATAACCAAGCACCCACCAGTAGTGCAACCGTTGCCGCAGCGACAACCATGATCCCCAGTTTTTTTTGCTGGGATAACTGGTTGAATTTGTCTAATCCAAATGCTGCGCCTGGTAGCGCGTTGGGCTGTACTATCGTTGGATCTACTGTATTGACTTCATTGGGTACTGTGGCCACAAATGTTCTCCTGCCTGAGTGCTTTCCTGCTTGCCATGAAAATAAACTTAAGCAATTTTCATTCAGTGATATCTTTCATGATTCAAGTTGTCGTGCTACTCGCCGTTAAATCTTTTGGCCGTTAACAACTTTCGAACCCACCTGTGTGTTTACCTCATCCGCGAACACACCATCTAAAGATGCATTATCAATAATTTTTCGTGCGCCGAATGTCTGAATAAAGCAAATTTGTCTGCTCTATTCCCACCATGATCACCCCTGTCATCAATGCTATCCTGGCGACCATGACGTTGATCAATGATTTGCACGACAGACAGTGATCCAGCGCATAACCGGTTTGAATTTTTATTGACCTGAAATTTTTGCTCATAAGGTGCATCATGGACACATCCGGAATCAACACGATACTTGACCAACTGCGCGCAGCTTCAGCACAGGCATCCGGTATAAAGCGGCAGGAGGCAGAACATGATGTGGTCAAGGTTGATTTCGGTGAAGCCTTGAAAACTGCCGTGGATAAAACGAACAACCGGCAGCAGACCGCTGAGCGAATGAGCAGGGATTTCGTCAGTGGTGAATCCGACAGGGATTTACACGATGTCATGGTTTCCATGCAGAAAGCGAATATCACTTTCCAGACCATGGTGCAGGTACGTAATAAACTGGTCACCGCTTACCAGGAAATCATGAATATGCAGGTTTGAAATTCCTGCGGCTGTTTCACCTGATAAGCTACTGAAGATTCAGATCTGTTCCCGCAGATGCTAACCGAACAAACCGACCAGCATTTTGACCGCCAGGCAATACAGCAGCACGACAAATATTTTTTTGAGCGTGGCGGTCCGGACCACATGCGTTGTTTTCGCGCCCAGCGGCGCTGTCAGCATACTGGCTAGCGCCAACCAGCCCAGTGCCGGCAGATAGACATACCCCAGACTGTATTCCGGCAGAACATGCGATTGCATGAGGCCATTCAGAATATACCCGGCTGTACCTGCCACAGCGATAGGAAAACCAATGGCAGCCGCCGTGCCGATGGCATGTTGCATTTTGATACGGCATCGTACTAAAAAGGGCACGGTCAGGATACCGCCACCGATCGCGACCAAGCTGGAAACCATACCGATCACACCACCAGCAGCAAAAAAACCGGATTTCCCAGGAAAATCACGATCACCATGCGCATTTAAACCGGCATCCGGCTCAGGTTTAAAAATAAGCTTCAGCAGCATATCCGTCGCCACATAAAAAATAAACACGGTAAAAATCACATGCAACACCATACTGGAAAGCATTCCGGCCAGAACAGTGCCGCTCAGCGTACCGACCAGAATACCGGGAACCATGTATTTAAATATCTTCCAGTGAACTGCACCATGTTTGTGATGCGTATATAGGCTGGTCGCTGCTGTGAAAACAATGGCCGCCATCGTTGTCCCCAGCGCAAGATGCAAAATACGCTCCGGCGGGAAACCCTGTGCCGTGAAGAGGAAAGTCAATGCCGGAACAATAATGAGACCACCGCCGATACCCAGCAACCCGGCAAAAAAGCCGACAATGGCACCCAACAGCAAATAGATCAGCCACCACTCCATAGTATCGATCAGCCTTGCAGGATTTTCAAAATAAACTTCCACTCATCCGGGTCGACCGGCGTAATGGACAATCGATTGCCGGTTTGCATAATGCGCATGTACTTGAGCTCCGGATATTGCCGCAACTCCTTGATCGTCAACAAGCGCGTTTTCTTTCTGAGTGTGATTTCAACATTAAACCAGCGCGGATTCTCCTGACTTGCCTTGGGATCGTAATATCTGCTTTTAGGATCGAATTGTGTCGCATCCGGATAAACAGCATGGGTTACTTCGGTAATGCCGGTAATACCGGGCTGCACGCAGCAGGAATGGTAGAAAAACGCCAGATCACCAACCTGCATCTGTTTCCACATAAAATTGCGCGCCTGATAATTGCGCACGCCATCCCATACCGTCGTTTGACCAGGCAAGGCCGCCAGATTATCAATGCTGAATTTTTTGGGCTCAGATTTCATCAGCCAGTAACGCATATCTATTCCAATCCATGGAGGGTGTATTGATTCATACGTCCGCTATCAAAATAGCAGATTTAAACATTATTCATTATTATAGTGCAGGTACTGTTTTTATAGGTCATAGGAGATAACGCAGCGGCGTATTCACAGTAAAAAACGGCGCCGATACACGCCGTTGCAACTACTGTCAGATTAGGCCAGCACGATCATGAAGTGGGACAACATCATCAATCACCGTATCAAAAATTTCCATACAGCATCTTTTGCCCTGGTGATGGCTACCGGTATTCTATCAATCGCCTTTGAAGCGATGGCTTTCTCCGGAATAGCCAGAGCGCTTTTCGCACTGAATTTAGTGTTTTATCTGGTGCTGAGCGTTTTCCTGCTGACACGCCTGGTGTTTTTCCTGCCGGATTTAATGGCGGATCTCAGGATTTTCAGGCGTGCATTACTTGCACTGACTTTCGTGGTTGGCACCAACACCATTGGAATGCAGCTTATTCTTTTCCATCAGGCCGTAACTTTGGCCATTTTCTTATGGTTTACCGCGCTGATCGGCTGGTTGATCTGCGGCTATTTCATCCTGTCTAATTTCATCGCCATACGGAAAAAATCGTTGTGCGAAATTGTCAGTGGCGCAATTCTACTGATTACTGTCAGCACAACGTCAATCGCACTACTGGGGATCACACTGCTGAATGCGATGGACTGGTCTGACGACCTGGCTTATCTTGCTGCCGGAGGATTCTGGTTTCTGGGCTTTGTCGCGTATTTCATTCTGATAGCCCTGCTGATCTATCGCCTGTTTTTCCGGCCATCCGATCCTGTAAACTGGGATGCGCCCTACTGGATCTGCATGGGTGCAGCAGCCATTCTCACGCTCACAGGCGCTGAGTTCATGATGCACATGCATCTCCCACCAGTATGGCACGACTTACGGGAAATTGTTTTATGGATGACTGTTTGTGTATGGATCATCGGTACAGCGTGGATTCCTTATCTGCTGTTCAGGGATATCCAAAAATTCACCCGCGCAGACATTTCAGCAGCACCTTTGCGGATCAAAATCTTTCCGTGGCTGAAACTGGCATCCGGCAAAGCATCCCATGCCTATGATCCTTCATTATGGAGCAGAGTTTTCCCGATGGGAATGTACACCGCCAGCCTGTTGTCGCTGATGAACGCAACCGGTTACGAATTCCTCGCGATGATTGCCCAATACTGGGGATGGTTCGCCCTGCTGGTCTGGTTCCTGACACTGATTGGCATGCTGCGTTCTGTTTAATCCGGCACAGCGAATACCCTTGCAACCGGCTATCATCAGCCGCTTCCTCCCCCCAAGCTCCCCCCCAGGAAAATTAAAAAGGAATTAATTTGTTTTCTCATTCTCTATAATAATGCCTGGACGAATTGAAATACGGAACAAACGATTAAGCGATTGATTGATTTACTGACAATAATGGATAAATGTTTATGACTGATGAAGAAGGAAAGCCGGTTAACCCGAAGTGGGAACGCCAATTGATCGAGGGGCTGGCATTTGCCTCGTTACGTGAACAACGACGGACACGGATTTGGGGTATATTTTTCAAGTCACTGACTTTTATATATCTCTTTATACTTCTTCTTGCTTTTACAGACTTGTTTGAAGGTAAGGGTGTCGGGATCTCCGACAAACACACGGCGCTCATTGATGTGAATGGCTTGATTATGCCGGATAGCATCAATAATGCTGACAACATTAATGCAAGCCTGAGATCGGCCTTTAAAGACAGCGGCACGCAAGGCGTTATTCTACGTATTAACAGTCCTGGCGGCAGCCCTGTCCAGGCAGGTTACATCAATGACGAAATACACCGCTTGCGTGCCCTGTATCCGGATATCCCGCTGTACGCAGTGATTGGCGATGTCTGCGCGTCCGGCGGTTACTATATTGCGGCGGCGGCGGATAAAATTTTTGTCGACAAAGCCAGCCTTGTCGGTTCGATCGGTGTCTTGATGGATGGGTTCGGCTTCACAGGAACGATGGAAAAACTCGGCGTCGAGCGACGTTTATTCACTGCGGGAGAACATAAAGGCTTCCTGGATCCATTTGCGCCGCTTGATCCGAAACAGCGGGAACATGTCACCGGGCTGTTGAACGAAATTCACGAACAATTCATTCACATCGTGCAGCAGGGCAGAGGCGAACGGCTCAAGGACGCACCAGAGATTTACAGCGGGATGATATGGACCGGCAAAAAAAGCATTGAGCTGGGTCTGGCCGATGCGATGGGCAGTAAAGAGTATGTAGCGCGCGAAGTGATCAAAGCTGAATCGATCGTCAACTTCTCAGTCCGCGAAAGCCTGCTTGATCGTTTCACCAAACGCATCGGCCAGGTTTCGTTAGCGTTCCTGCTAGGTAACGATTTGCGTTTCAGGTAATTTTCGAAAGGCTTGAACAACATCCGAAGAAAAGAAAATACGGCAACCGTATCATCGCGGCACACGAACGTATTTTCTTTCTCCCGCGCACGTCTGATCGTAAAAACCCGATCGATGTCACACCGATAGCAATATGCAGAGGACGACAAGTGACTGGAAAACTCTATCTGATTCCAACCCCCATCAGCAACTCAAACATTGACTGGGTCGTACCGCCAGCCGTCAGAGCATCGATTCAGGCATTATCCTGTTTTGTTGTTGAACACCCTAAAACCGCCCGGCATTTTCTGAAGCAAATCGCATGCAAACTGCCGCTGCACGAAATGCAGTTATTCATATTGAATGAACATTCGAAACCGGGCGATCTTGCAGCATTGCTGCAACCGGTATTATCCGGGCAGGATATGGGGTTACTGTCTGAAGCAGGCTGCCCGGCTATTGCCGACCCCGGCAGCGATCTTGTGCGGCTGGCGCATAAGAAAAAGATTCCGGTTATTCCACTGGTCGGCCCCTCTTCGATCATATTGGCACTGATGGCTTCCGGCCTCAATGGACAAAACTTCTGTTTTAACGGTTATCTGCCCATTGAAAAACACGCATGTACGCAGCAGATTCTCACGCTGGAAAAATGCTCCGTCAAACATCATCAAACCCAGATTTTTATCGAGGCGCCATACCGCAATCACGGGTTATTTGAACGCATCGTGCAAACCTGCCGGGATGATACGGATTTATGTATTGCCGCGCACCTGACCGCCGCTGACGAAACGATTGCCACAAAAACGATAAAAGAATGGAAACAAACCTTACCGCCGGACATCCATAAAATACCGGCAATTTTCCTGTTACAGGGCCGCTTCCGTTTGGCCGCATAACCTATTATTTAAAAAAGTTACGAGCTGAGAAGTGGACCCCAATTTTTGGACAGGAGCCTTAGGAGTTATTTTCCCCATATA
>CAYXFV010000055.1:0-20157 GCA_964464365.1 uncultured Nitrosomonas sp.
GCGCTGGCGTTTTCCTTGTCCAGCACCAGGATGCAGGCGGGGATGCCGGTGCCGTAGAACAGGTTGGCAGGCAAGCCGATGATGCCCTTGAGGATGCCGGAGCGCACCAGTTGTTTGCGGATATGGGCCTCCGCATTGCCACGGAACAGCACGCCGTGCGGCAGGATGACCGCGCCCTTGCCGGTGGTGGCCTTCATGCTGCGGATGACGTGCAGCAGGTAGGCGTAGTCGCCTTGCTTGGTGGGTGGCTCGCCCCAGGTGAAACGCTGGTAGGGGTCGTTGGCCGGGCTGAGGCCGGTGGACCACTTCTTGTCGGAGAACGGTGGGTTGGCGACCACGTAGTCGTAGGCGCGCAGTTGTTCGCCCTCCTTGAACTTGGGGTTCACCAGCGTGTCGCCGCTGAGGATGGTGGCACTGGGGAAGTGGTGCAGGATCATGTTCATCCGCGCCAGACCGGCGGTGGTCACGTCCTTTTCCTGCCCTTCCAGGGTGATCTGTCGGCCTGCCTCGGCGGCGACTTTCAGCAGCAGCGAGCCCGAGCCGCAGGTGGGGTCATACGCGATGGTGGAGCCTTTGGTGTTGGCGTGCGAGATGCCGATCACCTGGGCGATGACGCTGCTGACCTCGGACGGCGTGTAGAACTGGCCCTTGCTCTTGCTGGAATCCTGCGCGAAGTGGCGCATCAGGTATTCGTAGGCATCGCCGAGCAGGTCGTCGTGGTCGGCGCGGTTGTTGGCGAAGTTAAGCTCGGGCTTTTCGAAGATGGCGATCAGGTTGCCCAGGCGCTCGACCATCGCCGCGCCTTCGCCGAGCTTGTTGGGGTCGTTGAAGTCGGGGAAGTCGCTGCGCGCCAGCTTGGTATTGGCGTCGATCAGCTTCTGGATGACCTGGGTGTTGATCCTGTCGCCGATGTCGTCCTTGCCCTTGAGCGCCACCATGTCCTTGAACGAGGCGCCGGGCGGGATGACCACGGGCGGGGCGAAGTCGTCGCTGTCGCCGTACTTGTCGCTGATGTACTTGATGAACAGCATGAACAGCACGTAGTCCTTGTACTGGCTAGCGTCCATGCCGCCGCGCAACTCGTCGCACGAGGCCCAGATAGAACTGTAGAGGTCGGATTTCTTGACGATGCCACTATGCCTTGCAGTCGAAGATATCGCGGCCGATTCATGCTCCTGTGCAGGTTTAACTTCGGGTTTTACAGCCATAGAACGAGATGTTGCCTTTACAGTAGTATGATGTGATTCATTGTTTTTCTTGTTGACTTGATTCATGAACAAGGAGCTGTTTCGTCTATGGACGGGCACGACTCAGTTGTCATTGTGCGGTTGTTACTTGATACAGTCATAGGTGAATTCAGCCAGTGAATGTGTTTGCTCTTCTCTTTTATTTTTATGACCACAATCCAATATTGCGAGAATTTTTGTCGTCAGCGATCCCATGGTCAATTGATTCAATGATCAATTGATTGCGTATTGTATCAGCGCTTAATTAAAAAGCCGACTAACAATACTGATGCAACATCAATGATCATCGATCCAATGATTGCCGGCAGGAAAACGAAATTTCAGTAAGTCCCACTCAGGAAAAGCTCTTAGCCGTCCGGCTGACTGATTTCCGTTCGGATACTTCTTTCAGAATGACGCAGCTGATCGGCACCAGCAGTAAAGTGATGACCGTTGAGAACAGGATGCCGAATGCGAGTGTGACTGCCATCGGCATGATTTTTTCGGCGTCCGAGCTTTGTTCGTTGATCAGCGGCAGCAAGCCCAGGAAGGTTGTGATCGCGGTCAGGAATATGGCGCGAAAACGTGCTTTGCCTGCGAGGATGACGGCTTTGTAAATCGATGCGTTTTTTTGCAGCGACTTGTTGATTCGAGCCATTAATATCAGGCTGTTGTTGATTACAATCCCGCCGACGGCGAACATGGCGACGTATGATTCCAGCGATAGCGGGATATTCAGCAATATATGGCCTAATACCGCGCCGATAAAGCCGAACGGAATCGCCAGCATGATCATGAGTGGCTGGGTGTAGGAGCGCAGCGGTACAGCGAGGAGCGCATAAATACCCAGGAGTGCGAATGCGCCATAGCTCCACAGGTTCGACATCGTTTCCTCCTGTTTTTGCCGGTTTTGGCCGGGTTCGATTTTGATTCCGGGGTATTGCTTTTCCAGCGCGGGAATGACATGTGTGCGCAGATCGGTCAGGATCATCTCAACATTGACTTGTTCTTTATACGCTTCCGCGCTGATGAGCTGGATGCGTTCCCGGTTGTGGCGGGTTATGCTGGCAAAACCCGGCGTGTATTCGGCTTCGGCGATTGCGGCGAAAGGGACGGTGCTGCCGTCGGCCAGTCTGACCGGCATGCGGTACAGATCGTCCAGAGAACGGCGCTGTTCAGCTGGAAATCGCGCCATTACCCGGATTTCCTCACGGTCGTGGAAAAACCGTTGTACTTCCAGTCCTAAAAAACCGTTGCGGACCTGTTCACCCAGGCTTTGCATGGTTAATCCATGAAATGCCGCTTCCGGTTTTAGGCGGAGGTTTAATTCGGGTTTGCCGGCCTGCATGGAACTGGTCACGCTGTGTACGCCGGTATAGGAAGCGAGTCTCGCTTTGAGTGCTTCTCCCGCTGCGCTTTGCACTGCGCTGTCGGGGGCAATCAGTTTCAGTTCAATCGCTTTGGCGGATTGTGTCGTGGATACGCCGAGATTTCTGGGCCAGAAGGTCTGGAAAGAAAGCGTCGCGCCAGCCGGGAGTTCGCCGAAACGTTCCTGCCATTGCTGTTTGATATCATCCACTCTGGAGCGGATGCGTTCATCGATCGCCATCTCTATATTGATAAAGCCAATGTGGTCATCGCTCACTGCCACGATATGCTGAAAACTGTCCTTCAGTGCGGATGATGCTCCGGCTCCGAATGTGTTGTTCAGTTCAAGGCGGATGTCGCTGGCGATCTGCTCCAGGCGCCTCACGTGGTTATCCACTTCTTCAAGCGGTGTGCCGGCCGGATGTTCCAGTACCGCAACCAGATAATAATCGTTCACTGGCGCATCCATGACACTTTGCACCCGGCCGGAAAAAACCAGCGCCCAGGTGATCAGCAGCAGCATAGCAAATGCGGATAACGCGATGTAACGGAATCGCAGCGTTGTCTTCAGTACCGGGATATAGACATTCCTGATGAAGCCGTGTAATGCGGCATCGACTTTTGTCTGGATCGCATCCAGAGAAAAAATCGATTGCTTGCGGTCTGAAGCCGGGCTGGCGGTGTGCATGGCCAGATGCGCGGGGAGAATGAACAGCGTTTCCAGCAGGGAGAATGCCAGTGCCAGAATGACAACCGCGGAAATGTTGTACATCAGATAGCCGCTCAAGCCAGGCAGGAACATTCCCGGCACGAAAGCGATCATGGTGGATAAAACCATCAATATCACCAGCGGCGCAACTTCCAGTGTGCCGCTGATTGCACCGGATAAGCCGGTTCGCCCTTGCTGTTCGTGCGTATAAACATTCTCGCTCACGATGACCGCGTCATCCACCACGATACCCAGCACCATGATCAGTGCCGCGATCGAATAGGTGTTCAGGGAAATGCCCAGCATGGGCATGACCCAGAGAGTGCCGAAGATCGATATCAGAATCCCGCAGCTGACCCACAGGGCCAAATGGAATCGCAGTGTCAGTGTCAGAACCAGCAGAATCAGCAGAAAGCCGAAAAATGCCGAGCTCAGCAGCATGGACATATTCTGCTGATAATATTTCGACCAGTCGTCCCAGGTGGTGATGCCCACGCCATCGGGTAAGGTAGGGCGGTAGGCTTCAATGACTTCATTGACCGCCTCGACCGTGCTGACAATCCGGTCTTTTGATTTTACAAATATTTGTACAGCCGGTTTGCCATCAATTCTGATCAATAAATCCTGTTCTCTGGCGGTTTCATGGATCTGGGCGATATCCCCCAGCAGCAGGCGCGCGCCCTGTGGGTCGGCGCGCAGGCTGATGGCGGCATAGTCAGTCACTGTCATGGCCTGTCCCTTACTTCTCAGCAACAGTTTGCCATCGGTTTTTTTAAGCTCTCCTGCGGGGATATTATTGGATGCTGCCTGAATCGCAGCGGCAACCTCCTCGAAACTCAACGCATAGCGGCGTAAATCCGATTCTGCAATTTCGATTGCAATTTCATAGGGCAGCTGCGGCCAGGAAAAAAGTTCGCCAATATCCGGATGCTTGCTCAGCATCGCCCGCAGTTGGTCGCGTTGACGCATCAAGGTAAGTCTGTCAATTTCACCGTGCACCATGACGATCACGGCGGAGATGTCCGTTTTCACTGCCCGGATTCTTAATTTCTCGGCGCCTTTTGGCAAAACCGGGATACGGTCCATTCTGGCTTGTACGGTAGCCTGAAAATGCACCGGATTCATCACGGGGTCAAATTCTATGAAGATTTCGCATTCTGCCTGATGGGCGATGGTGTTGATATGCCGGATCCCGGCCAGATCGTGAATGGCTTCTTCGATCGGAATGCAGAGTGCCTGTTCCACTTCGGCAGGGCTTACGCCGGGGTAAGCGATTACAATCTGCAGTTGATTCTGCGGCGCGGGTGGAACCGTATATCGCTCCGATATCGATAAACCGAGCAGCCCGCCGGCAATGATGACGAACATTAAAAAGTTAGCGGCAACGGGGTTGCGGGCAAACCAGATGATGAGTCTCATGGATTGGGTTGCGTATCGGGGGTGTTTTCTACCGTTTTCTCATCGCCGATCGGATGCGCTGCGTGAGCGGGAATGACCGGTGTTACCCGTATGCCTTCAACCGGGTGATGCAGGCCGGAAACGAGTACGCGTTCGCCCGCATTTAAACCCGCTTTAATGATGATTTGTTCATGCTGCCGCCGGAATAGGTCTACCGCGCGCAGGTGCAGATGGTTGTCCTGATCGACTATGGCGACATGGTTATTTTTAAACAGCGCACTGGCGGGCAGGACAATCAGATCGTCAAACCAGCGGCCTTCGATGCTGGCTTCCACAAATAATCCTACCGGTAAACTGGCCGGGGATGGTTTGGATTTTCCGCGGCCGAAAGGATCAGGAACCTGTGCGACCACGATTGTCATGCCGGTTTTTTCATCGATCACATCTTCACTGCGCACGATATGGGCCTGCCAGGTTTGTTGTTGCCCCTGATAATCCGCCGTCAGCGTTACCGGTATCTTTCTGGCGGAACGCGCCTGGCCGGATAAACCGGCCAGATCGATAAATGCCAGTTCCTGGGTACTGATGGGAAGACGTATTTCCGCAAGATTGGTACTGTAGATTCTTCCCAATACCGCTCCGCTGCTGATGTATTGGCCCAGTCCAACTTCCTTGCTGCGCACCCGGCCATTGAACGGCGCGCGGATATCGGTGCGTTGTCTGAGCAATTGGGCATTCTTCAATTCTTCCTGCTCAGCGGCCAGCTTGGCTTTCTTTTCCCTGAGCTGCGGAATCCGCAGGCTCAGCGGATTCGGGGTTCCCTGTCCCAGATGCTGCCATTCATCGCGCGCCTGCTCGGCTTCGGCTTCTTCCCGCGTCAACTGGTACTGCGCTTCCATGACCCTGGCCTGGGCTTGCGCCACGCGCAGATCATATTCCGCGGGATCGACCGAAACCAGCAGATCCCCTTTCTTGAAAAACCCGCCGCTGACAAAAGCAGGTGAAATTTTGATGATGTTTCCGGAAACCCCGGTGACCATATCGATTTCAGTCTGGGCCTGGACGCGTCCCTGTGAACGCACATCCATGCGCAGCCGTGCGGGTGTTGCCACGATGATTTGCACCGGTGGCGGTTTAGTGGTTTCTTCTTCCTGCTGATCGGTCTGCGGCGGAAACTGCACAATCGTAAACGCAGCCAGTCCGCCGATAATCGCGATCAATGCTGCGACGAATAACTGCCGGGATATGTTCATTGATACTTAATTGATATGTCATTGATACTCAAAGAGGATGCCTGATTATCGAAGATCAGTATGTCATATGCGCTGGTGGCGTCCATTCCGGTCAGCATGCCACGGTAAGTGCCGCCAGATAATCATCGGCAGGCACTTTGATCAGCCAGCCTTTTAATTTTGGCCATGCCGGGTCATCGCAGACAATCTGATAATCTGTGCCGTCACCGGATAATATGGAAACCGCTTGTAGATGTTCGGTAATGCCGAAACCCAGTGCTTTCAATGCGGATTCCTTGGCAACCCAGCAGTGCATGAATGTTTGTTGCGTCATCTGGACAGATCGGTGTTCCAGGGGCGAAAACACATGCCGGGACAGGCTATGGATATCGATTGGCCGGTTGGTATATTCGATATCCACGCCGACGCGCCGATGGCTGGACAGTGCGATCAATGCAAAGCAGCCCGCATGCGAAACGTTGAATTCAATAGACGTATTCCCTTGCACGCCGGGTTTGCCATGATTGTTTGCCGTAAAAAGTATTGCTTCCGGCGCTATCCGCATGCGCGCAGCCAGTCGTTTTCTCAATGCTGCCCGGGTAACGACCGAGCGCACGCGATCTTCATGAAAATGCAGCGATGCCGCATGTTGACGCTCATGGTCGTTCAGTATCGACAGATCGCTATCCTGCAAGGGGGCCTGCAGATTCAACGTCAGCAGCCAGACTTCGACATCGACGGGAACGGTTTGCGGTAATGTGAGGAATTGCATGGATGGCGTTGTTCAATGGGCTTCTATTTTGACCGACGGGTTATCGGGTGATGCGATGCCCCGTGCTGACAGCTTGCTGCGCGCCGCCCGTTTTTTCCACCAGATATAAACGCCTGTGACGCTGAGCATTGCGACTACCAATCCCATCAAAGAAATCAGAATACGCCCCGGCAAACCGAGTATGCGTCCCGAATGCAGTGGAAATTGAGCCTGTAAAAAAATGTCGGCGGCTGTCCCTTTCCAGGGCAGGACATTGCCGAGATACTGCCCGTTCATCCCATCGTAGAATAAGCTTTTGTGACCGGCGCCGCCGGTTCCATGATCGGCTTCCGGATAATAGAACTGTACACCGTAAATGCCAAATTCCTGCGAATAAAAGATCGCGCCTGCCGGTTCCTGCCATGCTTTATTTTTTGCATCGGCTTCGGCGATGGCGACAATTTCGGCAAAAGTCAAAGCCGGGGTGATCGGGTCATGCTTCGATCTAGGCTCACGGGATTCGAACGGCGTGGGCGTCAACTGGGAAAAGCTGTTCATGATCGGGAAAAACACTTCCCGGTATAAATTCATGGAAAATGCAGTAAAAGCAACGATGAACAGGATTCCCCACGTCCACAGACTGACCGCCCGGTGTAAATCGAAATTCAATTTATAGGTGCTTGCGTTGGTGCGGATTTTCCATGCGGGTTTCCAGCGTTGCCAGAAACTTTTAGTGGTGCCGCTTGTTTCTTCGGCATCCAGTGCATCGTTTGATCGCCAGTCGTCGGTTTTGTGTTGAGATCGCTTACGGGCAGGCAATGTGAGATAGGCGCCCACGAAACAATCGAATGTCCACAGGAGTGCAATGATGCCCAGCAGCCAGATACCCCAGCGGTCAATACCCCACATTTCAGGCAAGTGCAGAGAGAAATGCAGTTTATACAGAAAGGAAACAAACGTTTCTTTGCTGATCGGCCAGACCGCGCCCCATTCCCGTTTGCCGAGTTCTTCACCGGAAACGGGATCGATGAAAATCTGATTAAACCCCGGTTCAAACAGTCGGTTGGTCGTTGGATCAACGCGTGCGTCGACGCCTAATTCCAGTGCTTTGCCTGTTTCCATCAGCAGTGGGATAAATTGGACGGCGATTTCCGGATAGCGCTCCTCAATCTGTTGCGCGAGTAGCAACGGCGACTGTGCCGGGCCGGAAGAATGTGCTTCAACCAGATGCGGGTTTAACAGATCGTCCAGTTCATGATCCCAGGAGATGACTGCGCCGGTTATTCCGGTCAGAAATAAAAAAGCCGCGGCTACTAAACCAATCCAACGATGTATGATTGTCCAGAATACACGCATAGTATTAGTCCCCAGTAAAAACGATCTTTTCCCGAATTTTTACAGCCGGTTGTTGATGAGTATGATGAGTAAACACTGTTTACTTTTTGAGCGATCGTATATCCTGTTCAAAAAGCGCGCACGATATGCGATTTACCTATCCGAGCGACCACTATTACCAGGTTCGCTCCATTCTATTCACGCGTTATCGTACAGGTTTTAGTACTTTAATACAAATCATTCTCATTTATATTCACAGGTATTGTTGTGGAATAGAGATGGATCTGGATTTGTCAAAACCAGGAAACTAAGCGGGTGATTTGTTGTTCTAACCCGCTTAATGTGAAGCGATGTTTGCTCCGGACGTGCATAAACAAACCAAGCTGATGCGGATTAACAGAACGGATTGTTCCAGTGGGATAATGCTATTCGGAAGCTGGTCGGATTAGTGAGCCGGATTGATGTGTGGAAATACTCCGAATTTTACCGGATTTGACTCTGGAATGAGTCTGAAGTGTAGAACTAAGCTTTGCAGCTTTGAGTCCTACACTTCAGATTGAGGGGCAGATATTGCGTGCTGATTGCGTTGAGCTTGCGAGACTATACAATTGCTTTCAATGTCAGAAACATGAACAGAATAAAAACGATTGCGTAGTAAGCACTAGGTAATTTTTCGATTGTCATGGTAGTTCTCCAAATAAAATAATGTTAAGGATTAAAGGTTAAGAATGCTGATTGCTTAGGTTTCTTTGTAATATGACTACGCATTATACAGAAGGTTCACAGAAAAATCACAAAAACTTCACAAAAAAATCACAAAATTTTCACAGTAATTTTACATTTATGTAAGCAATTGAAATTGCTTGTTTTGTTGTGTGGCGGCGATTTCTGTTTCAATGCATTTGCCAATATCATTTGCATCCTGGTTCGCGATGATCGGGTCATGGGGTAAAATTTGTGTTATATCGTTTGTCTGGATTTCTGGAAGTGAGGACGACCTCACCTCTCTATTCGATTGGGGACGGCCCTGCAAATCAGAGAGGTTTTTATGAGTTCAAATTGGTTAATACTGATTGTTGCGGGATTATTCGAAATTGGATGGGCAATTGGGCTTAAGTACACTGAAGGCTTTACCCGCGTATGGCCAACAGTCTGGACAGTATCTGCAATAGTCATCAGCGTCGGTTTGTTGGGTGTGGCAATGAAATCGCTACCTGTGGGGACTGCCTATGCGGTCTGGGTGGGTGTGGGCATCATCGGTACGGCAATATTCGGTATCGTTTTTTTCGATGAATCAGCAAATATTTCACGCTTGCTTTGCCTGGGACTTATCGTGGCGGGTATTGTCGGGCTTAAACTTTGCACGGCGGTTTGAAACATGATCACGAGCGTATGGCATGAATGATTTTTCTATGGACGGCGGTGGACGGCGAGCAGTGCAATGAAGTTCATATCGACAATACCCATTCTGCGAATATTTGACGTCGCAAAAGCGCGTGCGTTTTATGTGGATTTTCTCGGTTTCCAGGTGGATTGGGAGCATCGCTTTGAAGCAGATCTGCCGCTGTATATGCAGGTTTCCAGAAACGGTTGTGTCCTGCATTTATCAGAACATCATGGCGACTGTTGCCCGGGTGCTGCGGTACGGATTGAAACGGATGCGCTTGACGCATACCACGATGAGTTAATTGTGAAACAGTATTGGTATGCTTATCCGGGGATCGAGGAAATGCCATGGGGCACGCGGGATATGTCAGTAAAAGACCCGTTCGGCAACAGAATTACGTTCACGGCTGCGATTCATGATCGATGACCATAGCACAAGATGTTCGGGTTTACCGGAATATCATCGATTTTAACGCGGTAATACCCCCTTAAGTGAGATCCTGAGCAGGTTCTAATTATTCGATGTTCTGAACCTGTTCCCGCATCTGCTCAATTAATACTTTCAGTGTCATCGACATTTTGGATATCGCAATATCGACCGATTTGGAGCCGATGGTGTTGGCCTCGCGGTTGAGTTCCTGCATCAGAAAATCAAGTCTTTTGCCGACAGCGCCCCCTTTGCTCAGGACATACTCGACCTCGTCGAGATGGGTTTGCAGGCGGGAAAGCTCTTCATCAATATCGATCTTTGACGCAAAAAAGATAATTTCCTGGCGGATGCGATCTTCGTCGAGCGTGTCGAGTGCTTCCCGGATACGTGTTTTAAGCTTCTCTTCGAAAGCAGTGATGAGTGCCGGAATACGGGGTGCCGCCAGATCCAGCTGCTGGCGGATGAGATTGAGGCGTTCCAGCAGGATACCTTTTAATTTTTCACCTTCGCGATTCCGGGTCGCCTGAAAGTCTTCCAGTGTTGTAAGCAAGAGTGTCATGGCGTATTCACGCAATGCGTCAACCGGCAAGGTCGTGCTGCCAAGCATGCCGGGCCAGTTAAGTATGCTGGCGACTGACAGGCTTTGCGCTTCAGGAAGCACGGAGCGGACTGTGTGGTCAAGCTCCAGCAGCTTGTGCAGCAGAACATGATTGAGTTGCCGGGGATCGTCGATGCTGTCCAGCGGTGTGAAGTTCAACCGGCATTCCACTTTGCCGCGATGGAGTTTTTGCGCGATGACTTCCCGTATGCCGGGTTCCAGCGGGCGGAAATCGTCCGGTAAGCGCAGTTGCACATCCAGATAACGATTATTGACGGCGCGCAGTTCCAGATTCAGTGCGCCATAAGGTGTCGTCTGCGTATGTATGGCATAACCGGTCATGCTGTTGATCATTGAATGCACCGCTCCTGCTAAGGGTTGTTAAAAATATCGTGCAGCGAAAGAAAGTTTATTGCGTCTGAAAAACAAGACCGGCATGCTCGCGCATTTTATGGAACTGAATCGATGGCCAGTTTTCCTCAGCTACACTGATTTCCGCGCCGTATGAAGCCAGAAAAGTCGGCGCATCGACCGCATCATAGGCAATGCGGTGCGCGTTGGTTTCTATGAAACGTTGCAGTTCCCGCTGGTCTTTTGCGGTTACCCAGCGCGCCAGCTGGTATTTTGCGGGCGCTATGCGTGCGTCAACAGCATATTCATGTTTTAACCGGTGCGTGACCACCTCGAATTGAAGCACGCCAACGGCGCCGAGCAGCAGCGTGCTGCCCAGGTGGGGTCTGAACACCTGGATGGCGCCTTCCTCGCCAAGCTGAGTGAGGCCCAGTTTGAGTTGTTTGCTGCGCAGCGGATCGGCAATTTCAACCGTGCGGAAGATTTCGGGCGCAAAAAAGGGCAGGCCGGTAAACTGTAATGATTCGCCTTCGGTCAGGGTGTCGCCGAGCTGTAACGTGCCATGATTGGGGATGCCGATAATATCGCCCGGGTAAGCTTCTTCCAGAATGTCGCGGCGTTGCGATAGGAAGGATACGACTGAATTGGTGCGGACGTCCTTGCTATTCCGCACGACTTTTAAATTCATGCCGCGCCTGAACTGGCCGGAGCAAATACGCAGAAAGGCGATACGATCACGGTGCGCAGGATTCATATTGGCCTGTATTTTGAATACGACGCCGGAAAAGTTTTTTTCGTCCGGTAATACTTCGCGTTGTAATGCGTGGCGTGATTCCGGTGAAGGCGCAAGGTCGACCAGGGCATCCAGGACTTCGCGAACGCCGAAATTATTAATGGCGGAACCGAAAAAAACCGGTGTCTGGCGGCCTGCGAGAAACTCTTCCTGAGCGAATGCCGGTGTGACGCCAGTGATGAGCTCTATTTCTTGCTGCGCTTCGCTGAGGCTGATGCCAAAACGCGCTTGTATCGAAGGATCGTCAAGCTGTGTGATGAATTCTTCGTCGGTGCTGGCACGGTCGGCGCCTGGTTTGAATACGCGCATGCCTTTGTTGCGCAAGTCAAAAACGCCGTAAAAATGGTGGCCCATGCCGATGGGCCAGGTGAAGGGAATCGCGTTCATACCCAGTGTGCGTTCAATTTCGTCAATGAGATCCAGCGGTGGCTGTACTTCCCTGTCCATTTTGTTGACAAAGGTCAGAATAGGGGTATTGCGCGCACGGCAGACTTCCAGCAGGCGCAATGTCTGCGCTTCAACGCCGTTAGCGGCATCGATGACCATGAGTGCGGCATCAACAGCGGTCAGCACACGGTAGGTGTCTTCGGAGAAATCCTGGTGGCCGGGTGTGTCAAGCAGATTGATGACGCAGTCGCGGTATTCCATTTGCATCACTGAACTCGCGACAGAAATGCCGCGCTGCTTCTCGATTTCCATCCAGTCCGAAGTGGCGTGCCGGCTGGCTTTGCGAGCCTTGACGCTGCCTGCAATGTGGATAGCGCCAGCATACAATAACAATTTTTCGGTTAAAGTTGTTTTACCGGCATCCGGATGGGAAATAATGGCGAAAGTACGGCGGCGCGCCACTTCATGTTGAATGCTCATGGTGATTCGAACTGTGCTCCTGTGAGTAAAGATGACAATAAGTTGTATGTGTGGAACTGATGGTGCTGGCCTCGGGATAAGATTGGCGGCATACCGGCATAACCTGGGGGCAGCGCGGATGAAAGTGGCATCCCTGCGGCGGTGAAGCCGGTGAAGGGAGGTCGCCTTTAAGCTTGATGATATCCATTGCCGATTCTTTATCGATTTGCGGCACGGCGGATAGCAGCGCCTGTGTATAAGGGTGTCTGGGGTTGCTGATCACTTCATCGATGAGACCCTGTTCAACGATCCGGCCTAAATACATCACGGCAATTTCATCGGCAAGATATTCCACGACCGCGATATTATGCGTAATAAATAAATAAGCAAGCCCCAGATCGTTTTGCAGCGATTTCAGCAGATTCAGAATCTGCGCCTGGACGGATACATCAAGCGCGCTTGTGGGTTCGTCGCAGATCAATAACCTGGGGTTGACCGCCAGCGCGCGCGCGATGGCAATCCGCTGACGCTGGCCGCCTGAAAATTCATGCGGATAACGCCATTTGGTTTCTTTCGATAAGCCGACGCATTCCAGCAGCGCATCGACGGCGGCCTCATGTGGAAAAGCGGATGCCGCAGATGTTTTTTCAGACACGCCTGGGACGGCGGTTGCCACATTCAGTGCATGCATGCCTTCCTGGATGATTTCAATAATGCGCATTCTCGGATTTAACGATGAATACGGATCCTGGAAGACAAATTGCAATTGCGATCGTAAAGGCCGCAGTCGCTGCCTTTCCAGTCCCACCAGTTCCTGCTGGTTATACTGCACGCTGCCCGCCGTCGGCTGGATGAGTTGCAGAATACTCTTGCCCACAGTGGTTTTTCCACAACCGGATTCACCGACAAGCGCCAGCGTTTTTCCAGCGAGAATGCGCAGTGAAATGCCATCAACCGCTTTGACCTGTCCAACCACACGTTTTAAAAGACCTTTGCGGATTGGAAAATGCACTTTCAAGCCGGAAACCTGCAACAATGGGCTTTGTGTATGCTGCGGTATGGCCGGTGTTGTTGCCGCAGGCGGCGGTTTGGGTTTGCGCGTGACATTGGGCAATGTTGAAGACAGGTCATACAGATGGCAGCGCACCTTGTGGTCAGCGGAAATATAATGCCATTCGGGGATGGTGTCGTGGCATCGCGCCATCGCATCGTTACAGCGGTCGGAGAAACGGCAGCCGCTGAATGCCTGAGTCAGCGGGGGAACGGTTCCGCCGATCACCGCCAGTTCCCGGTAGCGTTTTTGTTTATCGGGTAACGAGGCAAAAAGCTGTTGGGAGTATGGGTGAGCGGCGTGCGCGAAAAAGTCTTTACGCGGCGATTGTTCGACAATTTCTCCGGCATACATGACGGCAACGTGCTGTGCCATTTCGCTGACCACGCCCAGATCATGCGTGATCAATAAAATGGCCATATGATTCTGCTGCTGGATTTCGCGCATGAGGTCGAGAACCTGCGCCTGTATCGTCACATCGAGCGCGGTAGTGGGCTCGTCCGCAATGAGCAGTTCGGGTTCACCGGCCAGCGCCATGGCGATCATGGCACGCTGTTTCATGCCACCGGAAAATTGAAATGCGTATTCATGCATGCGGCGTTCCGCGCCGGGAATACCGACTTGATCCAGCAGCTGGATGATTCTTTTTTGCGCTGTTGTTTTGTCTTGCCGGAAATGTTGCGTCAGAACTTCCGTAATTTGTTCAGCAATGGTCATTACAGGATTAAGGCTGAGCATGGGTTCCTGAAAAATCATACTGATTTGTTTGCCACGGACCCGGCGCATGGCCGATTCCGGTAACTGCAGCAGATCCGTGCCACTCAGATTGATGTTGCCGGACAGGATTTCTCCGACATCAGGTAATAAGCGCATGATCGATAACGCCGTCATTGATTTGCCGCAACCGGATTCGCCGAGCAGCGCGTAGGTTTCGCCGGTGTTGATTTTGAGTGAGAGACCATCGACTGCGCGTACCGGCAGTTTGCCGGTATGCAATACGGTTCTTAAATTGTCAATTTCCAGTAAAGCACTCATGGATGCTGGGCCGGTTTGTTGGCTGGGGCGGGTACCGGTGCAGGAACCGGAGCCGGAGCCGGGTTGCTGTTGTGTATATACGTTTTGACGCGCGGATCCAGTGCTTTCTGCACCGCATCGGCGAATAGATTTGCGCTGAGCACCAGGATAAACATGAAGCCAAAAGCGGACAGCAATGTCCACCAGACCATCGGTTCGCGTGCCATTTCCAGCCGTGCAGCGTTAATCATGGTACCGAAACTGATCATTGATGGATCAACGCCTACGCCGACATACGACAGTACCGCTTCGGCCAGAACCAGTCCGCTGAAGTCCATGACAGTGGCAATGAGTACGATATACATGACATTGGGCAAAATGTGGCGGCTGATGATGCGCCAGTGCGATACGCCAAAGGCATGCGCGGCCTGGATATATTCCATCTCACGCAGTTTGAGCGTCTCGCCGCGCAGCAGTCGGCATAAACTGGTCCAGCTGGTGATGCCGAGGATAATGCAGAGGCATAACAGGCGTACATCAGCGCGTGCGGCGATCGTTTCAAAGCTTTCAGCATGCGTTTCAATGTAAACCTGCATCATGAGGATGGTGGCTGCGATGAGCAGGACGCTGGGTATCGAATTCAGCGTAGTGTAAATGTATTGGATGATATCGTCGATCCAGCCGCGAAAATAGCCTGCCGTGATTCCCAGCAGCAGTGCGAAAGGCAGCATGATCAATGTCGTCAACGTGCCGATGACCAGCGCGACGCGGATGCTTTTCAGGGAAAGATAGAGTACATCCTGCCCGACTTTGTCGGTGCCCAGAACGTGATAATGCGTAGCCAGTGTGAATACCATGCCGGACAGCGCGAGAACGATCGCCAGTGTAATGAGGATGGCATACCAGGGAATTTCTGTGGTGCGTTGCCATATGGATTGGATGCACACGGTAAAACGCTGTTGTGTGCGGCGCGCCATGACCAGACACAGAAGAATGTGGCATATGATCCAGCAAAATAATCCCAGTCCGATGCCTTTGACAATACGCGCGTTGATGTCTGACTGATGTTCTGAATCCGGATCTGTCAGATGCGAGCCGCCGAATTC
The DNA here is from genome assembly GCA_964464365.1 of uncultured Nitrosomonas sp. GTDB lineage: Bacteria > Pseudomonadota > Gammaproteobacteria > Burkholderiales > Nitrosomonadaceae > Nitrosomonas. The sequence goes on from CAYXFV010000055.1 coordinate 15,595, forward strand.
CAGTCTTGCGAATGCGCGTGTCTGAATGCCATCGGGTGATTCGAAAGTTTCTTTCGTATATAAATGCGTGGCGAGCGGCGCTGAGTAGGTTTTTTCAACATGGGTGCGCAGGGGGGTGAGCAATAGATCGAGGACACTTAATACTTCGACGCTGTAGATGGTTTCGCCGTGAATATTCTTATGCTCAAGCGCGGGTCTGAAATGCAGTGTGTCCAATAAACCGATGAGGATAAAAAAGACCAGAACAGTCAATGCAGACATGCCGCTGGCGCTATGGCCGACCCGCCGCCAGGGCGCCAGCAGGTGTGCGTTGCCGCGAACATACCAGATCAGGGCTGACGTCAGGAACACTAAAAGAAAGACGAGCGCGTCGGTCCAGAGAATGACGGGGGTAAAGGACATACTTATATGGACATGCTTATATAAATTTAAAAATGGACAGCATTAAATATGGGATATCAGCGGTTTGTTTTTATAGCATAAATGTGTCCGGCGTGTTGACGAAATCTGCCTGATTTCGCCGTATTTTTGATATGCATGGCTACTATGAGCGGGATTGTAATGCGTCGGAAGTGTGCAAATGCCCTACCGGGCATGTATGTTTTTGTTAAACAGGTGGCGTCTGGGCGACAGAACTCAGGATCCGCAATGTGATGAGAGGGATTGTTCCGCTGAAGGAAAGCCGCGCGGCGGTAAATTGACCTTTTATGTTTAATCCAATAACTGGTTGTTAATAGCGTAGTGAATCAGCTGTGCATTATTTTTGATTTTCATTTTTTCCAGAATTCGTGTGCGGTAGGTGCTGACAGTTTTGACACTCAATGACAGTTTTTCTGCAATCGCAGTTAATGACTCGCCTGTTGCAATCGCTTTGAAAACCATCAACTCCCGGTTTGAAAGTTTTGTATGCAGTGGCTCCTGTATTGCCGATTGCAGTTCAAATAAGAATCGCTCGGCCAGATCCGGATTGACATATTTCCCGCCGGCAGCCAGACGTCGTATGACTGTGATCAGCTGGTCCGCCGGACTGTCTTTGGCAAGATATCCGGATGCGCCTAAACGAATGGCGCGAATCGCGTATTCATCTTCAGGGTGCATGCTTAGGATGAGTACTTTGTGTGCCAGATTCTCGGTTGACAGATGTTTGAGTATCGTAAGTCCGTTCATGTCGGGAAGATTGATATCCAGCAGGATAAGATCAAACTCGGTATCACGGATTTTGTTTAAGGCTTCTTTGCCGCTTGCAGCTTCGGCAACGATAGCAATATCATGCGTTTCACCAATAATTCTTTTTAAGCCATCGCGAAACATTGCGTGATCTTCTGCGACGATAACTTTAATCATGGACCAAATAACCTTATAAATAGTGTTTTATTTTTTTAGTATCGGAATTTTTACAGTAACACTGGTGCCTTTTTCAGGCGCTCCTTCGATGATTAATTTTCCGCCAAGCTGCTGAGCGCGCTCACGCATGCCCATAATTCCAAAGGATCTTTGGTCAATCTGCTGATCTTTACTAATCCCTTTGCCATTATCCTTAATTTTAAAATAAAAAGCATCATCCATCGCAGTTAAGTTTATTTCAACGGCAGTCGCTTCGGCATGCTGGGCAACATTGATCAATGCTTCCTGAATAATTCTGAAAATCGATGTTTCTTTATCTTTTTCAAGTTCAGGGAAATCGAGATAGTCCGGATTCACCTTGCAGTGGATTCCGGCGCGTTTTTCAAGGTCACGCGTCAGCCATTCGATCGTATCGACAAGTCCGAGGTTGTCGAGCACATTAGGTCTTAAATTCTGTGAAATGCTGCGCGCCGTATCAATGGCTTCACCGGCGAGTTGATGCATCAGGCGAATCCGTTCATTGAGCGCATTTTCAGTTATTTTCTTGGACAGCCAGTCTAATTCCAGTTTTATTACCGCCAGATTGCCGCCAATGACATCATGCACTTCCCGTCCTATGCGGGTGCTTTCTTCTTCCCGAATATTCTGCAAATGCAGGGTCAGATCCTGCAGGCTGGTCAGCATGCGTTTATGTTTGGTCACATCTTCCATCATGCAGACATAACAAACCTGGTTTTCATGAATAACATCGAACGGCGCGAATGTCATTTCCACCCAGATGGTGGTGCCTTCTGCGTGGATGATTCTGCGGCATGTTTTCCAGTTGTCCGGTTTGTTTTTCTTTAAGAACATCATGTCGTATGCGTAGTCTTCGGCATCATCCGGATGGATCAGTTCGCTCTGCTTAAGCTGCATCAGTGTGTCAATCGTTCTGCCGGTGATGTACGCATATCTTGGGTTTATATCGATGAAAGTTTCGTTTTTAAGATTAATATGCGCGATGCCGAGGGGCGCCTTTTCAAAAATAGTCTGGAACCGTTGTTTAATCCTGCGTGTATGTTCTTCCGCGCGCTGTCTTTCCAGCGTGTAGCATACCAATCGGGTCAGTGCGCTTTCGGATAAGACGTCTTTTTCAAGATAATCCTGCGCGCCGGCATTAATACACTGGATAGCCAACTGTTCATTTTTACTCACCGTAAGAACAGCAATAGGAGTGTCGGTGGCTGCTTTTAGTGTGGTAATGGTTTCTACGCCATTACTGTCCGGCAAATGAAGGTCGGACAGGATCAGGTCAAAATGCTGTCGACTGAGCAGGCGCAGCGCTTCCGATACGGACCCGGTATGCGTCAGCTTGATATGGTTTTTTAATCCTTGGAGCAATCGATGCTGAATGAGTAATGTGTCGAATTCATTGTCTTCGATCATTAGAATATGAATTTTTGCTTTGTCCATACGGGCCTTATCTCAAGTGTGATCATAATGATCGAGCCGTCAATGATCTATTGGCCTATTATATTTAACAAGTGGTCAGAACGAGAAAAACCAGAACTTTTGACTGTGTCATAGAACAATCATGATGACGCATTGACACATGGTTGACGATTTCATGGCGGATGGTTCTGTCGCAGCATTTTACATGGGTATTCTGTTTTGACTTGCCAGACTGGGTGTCAATTAAACAAGCTCACCGCAGCATAGAAATTGACAACCCCCATTGCTCAATTAACGGGCCAGAGATTAGGTGAGAAGGATAAGTATGGAAAATAATTCGCTATCAGCTCAGGTATTTTCAACCCTGGAAGCGAGATTTTCAGCCAATCTGATAAGATCGGCACTCTCTTCAAGCCCATCAAGAAATCGCTGCGGAATTCCAGTCAGACCGGTTTGGGCGCCTGTGAGTGCGCCCGTGAGAATCGCCCGCGCCTGATTCTGTCCGCCACCATTGATGGCATGCAGAACAGCCGATTCAAAATCGTTGTGAAACCGCGCCGACAAATAATAAGCTGCCGGTATCTGATGATAGATTGCGCAGGGCATCCCATACACAATGGATACTTTCCATGCAGGCTCTAGCCGGATATCCGGATCTGCTGCTGCGGCTGCCATATAAGAAGGTGTAAGTAAGGCGTCAGGAGAAGCAAAACGACCGGCACGTGGTGGATCCGGGTCGCCAGGGCGTGGTGGTTTTAAATCGTCGATGGTCACTGCATGAAAAGGTAACTTATTATCTTTTACTAATTTCATGAGTTTTTTCGATAATTCGGTGTCGAGAGGATGTCCCTGCACTAAATGCCCAAGGACAGCCCCGAAAGCCACCGTCATCGAAACAACAATGTGGTCAGCCTGGGTCAGCATTGTATTGCTGGTGATAGCTGCAGCCATATGATCAGGCTGGGATGCATAGCGAACGGCAATCGCAAGTGTGCGCTCAATCGCCTCAGTCGTGTCGGCGTGTCCCCCTGTTTGCCCCCAAGGCAATTTCTGTTCGACGCGGCGTCGCCATGTTTCGCGGATTGACTGGCTTGTGTAGTTGCCAGGCCCATTTACAGGGGTGCCATCGAGCAGTGGAAAAAGCTTCTCATCGATTCGTCGACAGAAGTCGTCTTGATGATATCCACCACATTCAATAAGCGAACGAATGGTAAGCGCCAGGATAAAACCGGACTGAGATAATTGACCGGCTTTACAACCGACATGATAGCGATCAGGCTTGGGATCAGTATAATCGTCTATCCAATCACCGTAATCGCGGCGAAGCTCGTTAAGGTCGTAGTACCAATGAGGACCTAGGCCCAGTGCATCTCCAATGAATGCCCCCATGATTGCCCCTATGGCACGATCCTTTATTTTGTTTGTCGTCATGTCTTTTTCCTATGTTCTGTACTCTATTCAAGCAAGTCTTCAAAAGTGTTATCAGCCTATAACACCGTAACAAAATTCTGGCTGGCGGAATGAAAACTCGGCTGGCAGGAGGAAGCGATAAATAGCTTGGGAAAAATATTTATATCACGGTGTTTAAGCTAACAGTGAATTTATTCACGATATTTTAAGCTCATTTCGAATCATTTCTCCTGATGTTCCAAAGTAAGTGTCGCTGCCAGTCATAAAAAAACGGGTAATTTTTAATCCCGTTTTGCTTTCTTGTTGAGAGGGGGGTGATGAACGAGCTATAGTCAAATCTGGTGTATGGAGAATCAAGCGGCCTGCTGTTTTTGATCC
>CAYXFV010000056.1:0-20101 GCA_964464365.1 uncultured Nitrosomonas sp.
CAATGAGTATGCCATCCTCACATTATAATCAGAATTATCTGGTTGTGCCATAGTTCATCCTGTGTTTTGTTTTGCGCCATGCGGTGATGTTTGATAAATGTTCCAATATGTGACGCCAAAGTCTGGTCGCTTATCGATGGCCAATTCATGAATGACTTATAATTCATAATGAATCTTTTATGGGATTAGTGAATGATATATCATTCATAATGTGCTGTATCGTGGAGTTCTGTGTCGTTTCTTTCCTGTAGTCATTCAGCATGTGTGAATGGCGTTAGGGGAAGGACGTTTATCGATCTATGCCGTGCTGTTCTGTCTGCGCAGTTGCCATTCCTTAACCAGGGCGTAAAGCGCAGGGATGACGATCAATGTCAGCAGGGTGGATGACAGCATGCCGCCGACCATGGGCGCGGCGATGCGCCGCATGACTTCCGATCCGGTGCCCGTGCTCCACATGATGGGCAGCAGCCCTGCGATGATTGCGACGACGGTCATGATTTTTGGCCTGACGCGCTCGACCGCGCCTTCCATGACTGCGGCGTAGAGATCGGCCGGTGACGGTTTTTCGCCGCTGATGGCGCATTGTGCTTTAATTTTTTTCCAGGCCTGGTCGAGATAGACCAGCATGATGACGCCGGTTTCCGCAGCTACGCCGATCAAGGCAATGAATCCGACACCCGCCGCGACGCTCAGATTGTAATCCAGCAGCCACATGAACCAGACGCCGCCGACCAGCGCAAAAGGAACGGACAGCATGACGATCAGCGTTTCGGTCAGCCGCCTGAAATTGAGATAGAGCAGCAGGAAAATAAGGGTCAGCGTGAACGGGATCACCAGTTTCAATTTTTCTTTGGCGCGTTGCATGTATTCAAACTGGCCGCTCCAGGTGGCATAGTATCCGGGCGGAAATTTTACCTGTTCTTCGACGGCCTTTTGCGCGGCCATGACATAACTGTCAATGTCGCGGTCGCGGATATCGACGAAAATATAGACGGACAGCAGTGCGTTTTCGGTACGTATGCCGGGGGATGCCTTGACGGTGCGGATGCTGGCCACCTGGCCCAGCGGAATGACGCCGCCATCGGGCAGCGGCATCAGGATATGCGTGGCCATGGCCTGCGGATCCTGGCGCAATGCGCGTGGATAACGGATATTGACGCTGAACCGTTCGCGGCCTTCGACGGTGGTTGTTAGCATTTCACCGCCCAGCGCGAGCGTGATGATGTCCAGAAAATCGTTGATGCCCAGCCCATAGCGGGCCAGCGACAGGCGGTCGGGCTCTATGTCGAGATAATAGCCGCCGGTTGAACGCTCCGCATAGGCGCTGGTGGTGCCGGGTACGGTTTTGATGACCGATTCGATATGTTTGGCGAGCTGTTCGATTTCCTCGAGATCGTTGCCGAATACCTTGATGCCGATCGGCGTGCGGATGCCGGTGGCGAGCATGTCAATCCGGTTTTTGATCGGCATGGTCCAGGCGTTATTGACGCCGGGTATCTGGAGTGCGGCATCCATTTCGGCGATAAGTCTGTCTATGGTCATACCGGAACGCCATTCGCGTTCGGGTTTCAGGTTGATCATCGTTTCGAACATTTCGAGTGGCGCCGGATCGGTGGCGGTATTGGCGCGCCCGGCTTTGCCGAGTACCGATTCGACTTCAGGGAAGCTTTTGATGATCCTGTTCTGGGTTTGCAGCAATTCGGCAGCCTGGGTAACGGAGATCGACGGCAGGGTGATCGGCATGTACAGCAGGCTGCCTTCATTCAATGTCGGCATGAATTCCCCACCCAGTTTCATTGCCGGATAGATCGATGCGATCAGCGCAATGACCGCCGTTGCGATGGTCAGCTTTTTCCAGCGCATCACCCAGGCGATGACGGGACGGTAAAACCCGATCAGTATCCGGTTCACCGGATTCATTTTTTCCGGTGTGATTCTGCCGCGGATAAAGAGCAGCATCAATACGGGAACCAGCGTGATCGACAACAGCGCCGCGCCGGCCATGGCGAAGGTTTTGGTGTAGGCGAGCGGTGTAAACATCCGCCCCTCCTGTGCTTCCAGCGTGAATACCGGCAGAAATGAAACCGTGATGATCAGCAGGCTGAAAAACAGCGCCGGGCCGACTTCGCGGCAGGCTTCGATAATCAGTGACGTGCGGGATGCGCCGGGTTCCGCGCGTTCCAGATGTTTGTGCGCATTTTCGATCATGACAATGGCCGCGTCGACCATGGTGCCAATTGCAATCGCGATGCCGCCAAGGCTCATGATGTTGGAGTTGATGCCCATGAGATGCATGGCGCCCATGGCGATCAGCATGCCGACCGGCAGCATGATGATCGCCACCAGCGCGCTTCTGACATGCATGAGGAAGATGATGCAGACCAGCGCCACGATAATGCTTTCTTCCAGCAGAACCTGCTTCAGATTGTCGATGGCGCGGTGAATCAGGTCTGAACGGTCATAAACAGCCTGTAATGATATGCCTTCCGGCAGGCCGCTGGAGATTTCGGCGATTTTATGTTTCAGGTTTTCAATCACTTCGAGCGCATTCTGGCCGTAGCGTGCTATCGCGATGCCTGAAACGGCTTCACCTTCACCATCCAGCTCGGCGATGCCGCGCCGCTCATCCGGCACCAGTTCGACGCGTGCCACATCGCGAACCAGAACAGGCGTGCCCGCATTCGCTTTGAGTACCAGGTTCTCGATATCGGCGATGCCCCGCAAGTAACCCCGGCCGCGCAGGATATATTCGGTTTCCGCCATTTCGATGACACGGCCGCCCACATCGCGGTTGCTGGCGCGGATCACCTGTGCGACCTGATTGATCGGGATACCGTAGGATTGCAATTTATGCGGCTCAACCGTGACCTGGTAGGTTTTTACAAATCCGCCTACGCTGGCGACTTCCGCCACACCCTGCGCTTTGGTGAGCTGGTAGCGTATAAACCAGTCCTGGATCGTGCGTAATTCTTCAAGCGTGTGCCGGGCGGACTGTACGACGTATTGGTAGACCCAGCCGACACCGGTTGCGTCGGGGCCGAGTGTGGGCGTGACGCCGGCCGGCATTTGGCGCGATGCGAAGTTGAGGTATTCGAGTACCCGGGTCCGTGCCCAGTAGATGTCGGTGTCGTCTTCGAAAATGACATAGATGAACGAAGCGCCGAACACCGACAGTCCGCGCACGACTTTGGACCGGGGTACGGCCAGCATCGCCGTACTCAGTGGATAAGTGATCTGATCTTCCACGACCTGGGGCGCCTGGCCGGGGTATTCCGTATAAATGATGATCTGCACATCCGACAGATCGGGAATGGCATCGAGCGGCGTGCGCATGACGGCGTAAATACTCATGCCGATGATGATGGCCGTTGCCAGCAGCACCAGAAAGCCATTGCGGGCTGACCATTCGATAACCCTGTTCAGCATGTCAGTGGCCGCTGTGACCGGTATCGTGGCCAGTACCGGCCGCGTTGTCTGCTGCCGGGTGCATCTGTGTGATGGCATGGCCGCCGGTTTGTTCGATCAAAACAAAAGTAATGGCCTGGCCTGGTTTGACCGATTGCAGCAGAGCGGGGTCGGCAACGTGGAAGTCCATCGTCATCGCGGGCCATTTCAGGCTGGTGACCGGATCATGCGCGATGGTAATGGTTGCATGAATCCAGTCAATCGATTGAATGACGCCTTGGGCATGATGCGCAGGGGCTGAAATTCCTGCCGGTGTATGTCTGCCGGCCTGAGCATCGGCAGCCGATGGATTGAAACCGGTTAATGCCGCTTTGAGGTTGCTTTCCGCGTCGATCAGGAAGTTTGCGCGGGTTACGACCGCTTCTCCCGCATCCAGTCCGGACAGTACTTCGGTATATCCATCAGCTTGCACGCCGGTTTTTATCGCGCGCGGCTCAAACCGGCCCGCGTCGAGCGCGATCAGTACGATTTTCTCCAAGCCGCTGTCCAGTATCGCGGAATTCGGCACGGCCAGCACGGCATGCGGGCGATGTGCCGCAGAGAATTCAACCCGCGCATACATATCCGGCTTGAGTAATGCTTCTTCGTTGGCCAGTTCAATACGTACTTTGGTCGTCCGGGTTTCCGGGGTGACCGTGGGGTAGATGAAAGTCACCCGGCCTGTGAATATTCTGCCGGGGTACGCGTCCACGCTGATCGTGGCGGTTTGTCCGGGTTGCAGCATGCGCAAATCCTGTTCGAATACTTCCGCGAGCACCCAGACGTGCGACAGGTCGGCGATTTCATACAATGTGTCACCCGGCATGAAACGTTTTCCCTGAACAGCCTGCTTTTCGATCACAATGCCATTGACTGCGGCGCGTAGCGGCAGATAGGTCATCGGCCTGCCTTCATACTGTAATTGATGCAAGTCGGATTCCGCAATATCCCAGTTGTACAGCCTTTGCAGCGCATTCTCCGAAAGCCGCTGCATTTTTGCCTGAACATCCGGGGCGCTGTCTCTGACCCAGTGCATGCCTTTTGCGGCGATCAGATAATCATGCTGTGCGGTAATCAATTCAGGGCTGTAGACATCCATCAATGCATCGCCCTTTTTTATTTTCTGCCCGGTGGTGCTGACATGAAGCCGCTGAATCCAGCCTTCGAACTTGGGGGAAACGGTATATAACAGGCGCTCGTTGGCCTGTACCGTTGCCAGCGCCTGCACCGTCCGATGTAGCATGCGGTGTGCGGCGATTTCCGTTCTGACGCCAAGTTTCTGAATTTTTTCGACGCTGATGTGTACGGCGCTGCTGTCAGCGGGTGATTCTTCATGCGCATATACCGGGATATAGTCCATGCCCATGGAATCTTTCTTCGGAACCGGTGATGTATCGGGCAGCCCCATCGGGTTGCGGTAATAAAGGATTTTACGTTCGGCGGGTGCAGTTTCTTCTGTGTCAGTTGCGGGTATGGATATAGATGTTAGTTGCCCGGAACTGCCCCACCAGAATCCTGTGGCGAGCGCAGTGACGATGAATATGAGGACGGTAAACGGTTTAATGATGGTGTTCATCGGAATCTCCGTTTGCCGTCAGATTGCCGGGGGATTTACCCGTGATGAATGCAATTTCTGCGAGCGCTTTATTGTAGTTTGCGATCGCCGTGACGAGATTGATTTCATATTCAAACACCGTCATCTGACTGTCGAGCAAGGTAAGAAAATCGACGCGATTGACACGATACGCGGCGAGCGCCGATTCGACAGTCAACAGCGCCTGGGGCAGGATGGTCGTCTGGTAAAGCTGTATGGATTTCAGGCTCTGTTCTGCCGCAGCAGTGTGCTGGCGTAATCCGGCGGTAATTTCATTGCGTTGCACCTGGTACAGATGGATAGCCTGGTCGCGCAATGCCAGCGATTCGGCGATACGCGGCGCAAGCTTACTGTCGCGCCAGACCGGCAGATTGATCGCCACGGTAAATCCGACCATATCCGGGCGACTGGCGCCGTCGAGCATGGAACTGCGCTGGCCGTAGGAAAGCCGTACGTCGAGATCGGGATAATAGTCTTTTCGTGCCAGATCCGTTTCTTTTTCAGTACGTGCAATGATACTTTGCAAGGCTTTCAGTTGCGGGCGTTGCATCAGCGCGGCTTCATGCAGGGATTCCGGATTCAGCGGCGCTGCGGGCCATTGCACCAGGGTTGTGTCCGGTATGCTGTCCATATTATGGCGTCCCAGCGCACGGATCAGGTCGGCTTCGATTGCAGGCACGTCGCGGCCAAGTTTGAGCAGTTCGTCCAGCATCCGGGAGATCTGTGTCTGTGCTTTCAGTACATTCACCTGGCTGCCCATGCCCAGGGTGTAGTGGTCTTCGGCAAGGTGCAGAAAATCCTCCAGGATGGATTTATTTTTTTCGGTCAGCCGAATTGTTGCATGCGCGAGACCCAGGTCAAAATAGGCCATTTTGATGCTGCGCATGACGCGATTGATCGTTTCCTGGTAACCATATTCGACGCTTTGCGCATCCTGCGCGGCGATATCTCTGCGCAAACCGCGTTTTCCGGGAAAGGGCAGCCGCTGGGAAAGGCCGATCATTTTCATCGTCATGTCGTCCCGGTTGAAAGGTGATGAGGCTAATGGCAAATTGGCGACACCGGCCTCGAGCATGGGATCGTCCAGCGCTGCCGCAGGTGCGATGCGTTGGCGGGCGGCGTCATGTTCCCGTTGAGCGGCGAGAACCTCCGGATTGTTTTCCAGTGCTTCAGCGATCAGGGCGGTCAGAATGGCATCACTGTGCTGCCCGTTCAGGGTGTTCAGCGTGGGAATAGACAACAGCGGTATTGGATAGGCCGGTTGTGTGGACAGCACAGGACTCCGGTGTGAAACCTCCCCGAAGCTGTGTGCGGGAAGCATCAAAAGAAGCACCAAAATAATCCCTGCAATCAGGATAATATGTTTGTGAATTGATGCGTTCATTGTGTTGCGGATGCCGATCGATCGGTTTGCAATGCCATTTTTCGGTGAGTCCTGAAGTTCCTGAGAGTCGTTTCCAAGGATAAATATAACAGGAAAGTGCGGAAAAGGTCTTGTGCGGCTTTTTTCACAGAAGCTGCGCTGAGATCATGTTGCGTTTATTTTGCGGCGAGATTGAGGCCCAGAATCAGTAGTTCATTCCATGCATCTTTGTGATTGCCGCCAGCGACCCCTTTGATGATCCGGTCAATTTTTGCGGCGTGTAGCAGGCTGTGCAGCAGGCGCTGAGCAGTGATCCGCTTCGCAGCTGTAATGACAGCGTTTTGCCGATCCCCCCAGATGCGCGCCGTTTTGAGCAGCTGACCGGCTGGAATACCCTGGTTCAGTCCTTTGCGCAGGAAAACCAGTTGCCGGATCTGTTCGCATAATACGGTCAGAATGAGTGGCGGCGCCGTGCCTTCGCTTTGCAGTCCAGTCAGGATGCGCGTAAAACGGACTGGGTTGGCCGTGAGTATGGCATCGGCCAGTTGATAGACATCGTAGCGGGCAACGTCAAGAATGGCATTCTTGACGTGTTCGAACGCCAGATGACCCGGTGGATAAAGCAGGGCAAGCTTTTGTATTTCCTGGTTCGCGGCGAGCAGATTACCCTCAACCTGCCTGATGATAAACAGCAGGGTATCGTTATCGACCGTTTGCTGCTGCATGGCGAGCCGGTTTTTGATCCATGCCGGCAACTGGGTGCGTTCTACCGCATAAACGGATACCATGACACCTGCATGTTCAATGGCCTTGAACCATTTGGCGGACTGGTTTTGCTTATCCATTCTGGGTAACGTGATCAATGTAACCGCATCCTGGGGCAAGGTCTGGCAGTAGTTTTCCAGTGTTTTGCCGCCTTCTTTGCCGGGTTTGCCGGTGGGAATACGGATATCGATGATTTTGCGATCGCCAAACAGCGATGGACTGCAACCGGCACTGAGCAGATCAGACCAGCGGAAATGGTTGTCTACGGTATAGATTTCATGTTCGCTGAAGCCGTTTTCTCGGGCTTTTTTACGAATCAGGCCAGTGGCCTCGGCAATGAGCAGCGGTTCGCTGCCGAAAACCGTATACAGCGGCGCCAGTTGTTTTTGCAGGTGCAGGGCAAGCTGGTCTGCTTTTAACAGCATGCGGGCGGTTAATCAGGACCGGTGTATGGTCGACAAGCGCCAGATAATCTGCTGCACGGCATCTGATTGCATATCCCGGTACAACATCTGCTCTTCGGCTTCTTTAGCGAGAACCTGGGCATCCAGGAACGGCAGAATCCGCATCAGTACAATTTCATTTTCCGGTGCGAGTTCGATACCTTGGTTATCCACCAGACGGGTGGATATTTTAAAGATCAGTTCAAATTCCCGCACACGCCCGCCGCCTGAGATCGAAAGAATCCGTCTTTCATTGCTGGCGTTGATGACCTGTAGAATGGCTTCGGCCTCTTCGATGGTGTTGACGATTTTTGTTGTGGTTGAAGCGCTGATTGCGCGTCTCAAATCCGATCCGATGACGTGGCCCGGCGGGGCGGCAACATATAATGTTTTAAACGGGAATGATGAAATCTGCCCTCGCAGTTTGAAACCGCAGGCACTCAGCATGAACAGCATTACAAGTATCGCCAGAATGGCGATTCCGGATAATGTGAATTTTGCGTTGTCATCGGTTGCGGTGGTTACGGCTCTGTTCATGGTATTTTATGAGGTGAATGGGCGGAAAGCCAGTTCCTGGCAAATGGACCGATTCAGATTTTACAGCAAATCGCTGCGGATTGTATTGATGTCAGGGCAATCGCCAGGGCAATCGCGCTTAAAAGTACTTGAGGATAGAATTTAGATAAGGTAATAGCGTTATCATTTTGATTTCCAATGATAGCAAAGCGAACACCTTCAATTATCCATCACTTTTCGAGCATTAAAGACCCCCGGGTCGACAGGCAAAAGAAACATCAGTTACAAGATATTTTCTTTATCAGTATCTGCGCTACGATTTGTGGAGCAGATAATTGGGTTGCCATTGAACAATTTGGCTTGGCAAAGGAGGCGTGGTTCACCGAATTGCTGGGCCTGGAGCATGGCATACCTTCACACGACACCTTCGGGGAAGTTTACGCCGCCATTGATACCGAGCATTTCAGTGTTTGTTTTTCCCGTTGGGTTTCTGATCTGGCCAGCATCACCGAAGGTGAAGTGATTGCGATAGATGGTAAGTGTTTAAGATGTAGCATCGACAAGGCTTCAAAAAAAGCGGCCATCCATATGGTCAGTGCCTGGGCTCAGCACAACAATCTGGTCTTGGGCCAGGTTAAAGTTGATGACAAATCAAATGAAATCACTGCCATTCCCAAATTGCTTTCAAGGCTTGATATCGCAGGGACAGTGATTACGATCGACGCCATGGGCTGCCAAAAGAAAATTGCCGAACAGATTAAACAGCAAGGTGGTGATTATGTGTTTAGCCTGAAAGGCAATCAGGGCAACCTACACGACGATGTAAAAACATTTTTCACGTCATCTTTATCGCCGGCAGTGGCCTCGGTTAGCTATGAAGGTGAGCATGGCCGAATTGAAACCCGCTCAATTCGAGTAACAGCCGATATAGCTTGGCTCCAAGAACGGCATGACTGGAAAAGCTTACAAAGCATTATTGCCGTTACCGCCAAAAGAGAAATCGATAACAAAGTGACTGAGGAAATACGCTATTTCATCAGTAGCCTCGATGCGAATGATCCGAAGCGATTAGAGCGTGTAGTGCGAGCGCATTGGGCTATAGAGAACAATTTGCACTGGGTTCTTGATATCGCCTTTGATGAAGACAGCAATCGGACTCGCAAGGGACATAGTGCTGCAAATCTGGCTGTTATCCGGCATATCGCACTGAATCTGATCAAGGCAGAAAAAACATCCAAGGTTGGCATCAACACCAAGCGTTTAAAAGCCGGATGGGATAATGTGTATTTACGTCGGGTTATTGGGATAATTTAAGCGCGATTGCCCTGGTATTGATGTGCAATAGGATGTACGGCACTGGTGTAATACGATAAAATCAAACAGCAGATTTTTATTTTCCAGACTGCTCTGAGTAGCATCGATAGACCATCGTAAGCGCTTGACAGCGTGCGGTTTTTGAAAAAAGGAGTATACACCGGTGACTGTTACCCATAATCCTCGTGCGGGAGACCGCCGCCAAAGCATGCCGTTTTTTTGTGTCTATCATCTGGGTCTTAAGCCGGGAAGACGTGCGGGCGATCGCCGTTCTGAAGCAGAACGCGGGAAGAGTGCCTATGTCGACCGTTATGCGGATCGTGTGGTGTTCTGTACGATCGGTATCATGCTTTTAAGCCTGTGCGATGCTGTTCTGACGTTGAAAATTCTGGACAACGGCGGAGAGGAATTAAACTGGTTTATGCTGGTGCTGATCGAAGACAGCGTTGGTAAGTTTGTCGCGGTCAAAATGGCGATCACCGCTTTGGCGCTCATGCTGTTGGTGATTCATCAGGATGTCAGGATTGGCCGCAGGATGCGTGTCAGGCATTTGCAGTACATGATTCTGATCGGTTACAGTTCCTTAATCGGGTATGAACTTTACTTGCTTCAACTGGCTTCACGTTTGTAGAATGAAGGCTCTTTAAATTATAAACTCGAGAATTAAAATGACAGAAAACGAAAAAAAGATCATCATCGACGGCACCGAATATCCATTGTCATCGTTGAGTAATGAAGCAAAAGCGCAGATTACCAATCTGCGCGTTGTCGAGAATGAAATTGCACAGCTCAGAGCCAGACTGGCCATCGCGAGTACCGCAAAAATGGCTTATCAGGCCGCATTAAAAAATGCATTGCCTGTTGAGACACATTGATTATTTCAGCGCGATTACTCCTGCGTGATTATTCCAGTGTTGTGTCGGCCGGTTTGAAATAAGAGGCGATTTTACGCAGGTCATCGAGCACCAGGGTGCCTGCGGCCAGATTCAGGCGCAGGTACGCGAGCAGGAAATTGTATTTGGCTTCGGCAAGATTGATCTGGCTGTTGAAGAGTTGTTGTTGTGCATCGAGTAAGTCAAGATTAATGCGGATGCCGCCCTGTATGCTTTTTTCAGTAGCATGAATCAGCAGTTTTGCCGATTTTACCGCCAGTTCCAGCGATTCAATACGTCTGGTACTGCTTAATACCAGTTGGTATTGTTTGCGCAGTTCAACCATCACGCTGTCCATCATCGCATCCAGTTCGGCCTCCGCGCGTGCATAGTCGGCTTTTGCCTGGCTTGTGAGCGCATTGACACGTCCACCGGCATACAGTGGCAGATTAACTTCGACGCCGACTGTCGCGAGTTCAACATCCCGGTCGGCGGTGAAGAAAGAAGCTGATTTATTCCGGCTGAGGCTGGCAACGAGGTCGACGCGCGGTGTGTGACCGGCATATCTTTTGCGTATTTCCTCTTTGCCGGATTGCAGGATATGTCGTTGCGTAACGAGTTCTGCGTTACGTTCCAGCGCGATCGCGCGCCATTCATCAAAATCAGGCAGAAATACGGTATCGGGGCGGAAGATATCGGACAAACGGTGAAGTTGCGTTGCTTCTCTCCCGATTGTGGATTCCAGACGTAGCTGTGCCACATATAACTCGTCTTGCGCTTCGATCAGGCGTGCCTGCGCCAGCGCATGCCGGGATTGTGTTTCCAGAACATCCGTCGTGGTGCCTTCGCCTTTCAGCAGCATATTTTCGTTGACACGCTTGAGTTCTGTCAGCGAATCCAGTTGCGCCTGTGCGAGTTGTAACTGATGCTGCGCTAGTAGTGCGTCGAAATAACTTTCGACCAGTCTGACAATCAGTTGCTGGCTTTTCCCGGTAAACCGTGATCGGCTGGAATTGCTTTGCGCCTGTCCCTGGCGATAACCGGCAGCGGCTTCCATATTGAGAAGCGGCTGGCGTAAAGTTAATGCGCTGATCTGCGTATGAAAATTCAGGTTGTTGGATATGCCGGGGCCCTGTGTGCTTTGATCATTGGTTCCTACGCTTTTACTGTCCGTATGTGTAATCGACAGGCTAGGCAGCAAATTTGCGCGACCGATGACTTCAGCGTGCTGCCCGACTTCG
This sequence comes from uncultured Nitrosomonas sp., assembly GCA_964464365.1. GTDB lineage: Bacteria > Pseudomonadota > Gammaproteobacteria > Burkholderiales > Nitrosomonadaceae > Nitrosomonas. The sequence continues at coordinate 11,553 of CAYXFV010000056.1, forward strand.
TTTTCATAGAAAGCCGAACGATAAACCGGGTCATGATCCAGTGCGGCTTCGTAGGCGTCGAGCAGGCTCAGCGCCTGAGCAGAGTTAATCAGGGTAGCAGTGAGAATAGTGGCTGTAATTGTACGTGCGATTTTCATGGATAGGCTTATTCTTCACTCATTGATGCGTGGAGGCGATCAAGAATCGGTTTAAACAAATAACTCATCAACGAACGTTCGCCGGTTTTAACGAAGATATCTACCGGCATACCGGCGCGTACCTGATGATGGGCCAATAACACCATGCCTTCAGGCGTGACTTTAGCTTTTAACTGATAATACGGTTCACCGGTGCGTTCCTCAGTGAGTCTGTCCGCAGAGACCTGTATCACCTCGCCTGGAATATTCGGTGTTTTATTCTGATTGAATGCGGAAAAAATCAAATCCACCGGCAATCCGGGATGTATTTTATCAATCAGATGCACGGGTACCTGACCGGTGATCATGAGCAGGTCGTCGCTGGGCACGATGTCCATCAGGCGGAATCCCGGCGCAATCACGCCACCTTCGGTAAAGACGTTGATGCCGACGACGATGCCGTCGGTAGGCGCTTTGACCAGTACATGATCCAGCTCAAATTCATGGCTGATCAATTGACTGTGGAGCCCATCCGCTTCACGCTGTATGTCGGATAATTGCTGGCGCACCTCTTTCTGATGTTCCTGAAGGCGCTGTATCCGGCGCTGTTTCAATTCGGAAATCTGGCGTTGAGTCCGTCCGATATTGCCGGCTTCTGCAGAAATTTCTCCGGTGAGCTGGACATGGGTGCGTTCCAGATCAAGCACGCGGTTGCGCGGCACAAAACCATCGGACGATAACTCTCGCAGGCTGGTCAATTGTTCCCGCAGGAATTCAAGCTGTTGTTTTTTACTGACCTGGGACGCTTCAAGGCCCCGGAGTTGTATCGCCAGTCCCGCGATATTTTCGTCGATGGCCGCAATTTCATGTTCTATGGCGAGTTGGCGTGACCTGAACAGTTGCGTCTGCGTGATAATATTGTTCTGAACACGCGGATCATGCTGCATGGCCAGCAAGTCGGCGGGATATTCAATCGTGCTTTTCCCGTCACGTTCCGCCAGCAGGCGTGCTTTTGCGGTTCGTGCGGTAATCAGTTGGGTGCGGACGATTTCTGTCTGTGCCTTGATCTGGACATCATTCATGTGTACCAGTATCTGCCCGGTTTGGACATGATCACCCTCTTTGATATAAATCTGGTCGATAATTCCGCCGGTACGGTGTTGAACCGCTTTGCGGTTGGTATCCACCGTCACGGTGCCGGTGAGCGGAACACCTTTGTCCAGCGGGGCCAGAAACGCCCACAGCAAAAAACCGCCTACGCCAACAAGTACGATCCACCAGCCGAGTCTGGAATGCACCGTTTCATCGGTCTTGACTTGATCGGTCTCAGCCGGTTGAGCTGCCGGAGCAAGTTCGGGTTGATCTGTATTATTGTTTGCCTGCAATGTCATAACTATTCCTGTTTATACGTATAGCGCCTTAATGTGCATCTGGATATGCCAAGGGTGTTTTTAAGCCTTTGTATCCACAACGTTGATGGTTGTCGGTACAGGCAGCTGTGGTGTCTGGGTGGCGGTTGGCGCCGGTTTCTGCTGCGCGGCTTGCTGCGATGGATTTTTTAATTCGGCCATGACTTGTTGCGTCGGGCCGAATAACCGTGCCACGCCGTCCTGCAGTACCAGCAGTTTGTCGGTGACGCTGATGATGCTGGTGCGGTGCGTGATCAGTACAATGGTTTTGCGGCGTTTACGCAGGTCAATCAGCGCATTCAGTAGTGCCTGTTCACCCATATCGTCCAGATTGGAGTTAGGCTCGTCGAGCACGATGAATGCAGGATCGTCATACATCGCGCGTGCAAGGCCGAGGCGTTGTTTCTGCCCGCCGGAGAGTCCTGCGCCGCCGTCGCCCAGCTTGGTGTCATAGCCTTCGGGCATGTTCAGAATCATTTGGTGAACTCCCGCGCGTTGCGCCGCGAGAATGACTTTCTGGGCATCCACTTCGCCAAATCGGGCGATATTTTCGGAAATCGTACCACTGAACAGTTCAATATCCTGTGGCAGATAACCGATGTGCGGGCCGAGCTCATCCTTGTTCCACAGATACACATCTGCGCCATCCAGGCGTACTTTGCCGGATGCTGCTGGCCATACACCGACCAGAAGCCGTGCCAGGGTCGATTTTCCCGAACCGCTGGGACCTACGATGCCGAGCACTTCGCCAGCCGACAGGGACAGCTTCAATCCTTTGATGACGGGGATGCGCGAGCCTGGCGGCGCCGCGGTGACATTTTCGACGGTAATGGCGCCGGTCGGTTTCGGCAGCGTCATGCCGGGTTCCCGCGCAGGGTGATTTTCGAGCAGTTTGATTAACCGATCGTAGGCGCTGCGCGCGCCGCCGAATTGTTTCCATACGTTGATCAGCAACTGCACCGGCGCAATTGCGCGGCCCATCAGAATGGATCCGGCAATCATCATCCCGGGGGAAATTTCGTTTTCGAGTACCAGCAGTGCGCCGAGTCCTAGCATGAGTGATTGCAGCGCCACGGTCGTCGATTTGGATATTGCCGTGACGATGCCGGCTTTTTCACTGGCTTCCGCCTGCAGATTCAGGAAACGGCTGTGCAATTTGTTCCAGCGTGCCTGAAGATTGGGCAGCATGCCCATTGCCTCGATTACTTCGGCGTTGCGCAGGTTATTGGATGCCATATTGGTGGAGACCACGGACATGGTATTGGCTTCATCGAGTGGTTTGCGCGAGATTTTTTCGTTGATGTAGGCCAGTATAATCAGCGTTGTTGTTCCCAGCAGCGCAAAAATGCCCAGCCAGGGGTGGAACATGAAAATCACGAAAATATAAATCGGAAACCAGGGTGCGTCAAAAAAAGCGAACAGTGCATTGCCGGTCATGAACTGGCGGATGTTGGTCAGATCTTTGAGTGCTTGCCCCGCATTGCTTTCCCCTTGTTTGAGACTCTGTTCGAAGGCAGCGGTGTAGACGCGTTTATTCAATTTTAAATCGAGTTTTGCGCCGACGCGTATCAGGACAAAGCTGCGCACATACTCAAGCGCGCCCAGAAAAATATAGGCACCAATGACAATGAGTGTCAGCATCAGCAGCGTCATTTCGTTGCGGCTTGTCAATACGCTGTCATAAAGTTGCAGCATGTAAATGGCCGGCATCAGCATGAGGCCGTTAATCACGGCGCTAAATACGCCGATCGAGCGGAAGGTCTGTTTGAAGCTGAGTAATACCTCAGCAATCTCGTTGTGCGGGGTAGGTTTTGCTTTCATCAAATTTGTAATAGTAAAGACACATGCCCTAATTATATGGGGCTGGTTTTTTAGGGTAAATCCTCTGTCGACAGCAGAAACGGTCCGGAAGAAAAATTTAACTGCCGCTGTAGTTCTGTGCTGTCAAATGCCAGATCCTGGTTCATGCGTGCCGCCATTGCGCTGTTCCAGTGCCGGTATCGCGGTATACAGTGAATAACGCTTATCGCCAGATGAAAAAGCCAGAGTGGCAGAGTTACCAAGCGTGGTTTGCGGTCAAGCGCCAGAAAAATCCGTCGGACCATTTCCCGATACGGCAATGTTTCACCACCCGTAAGATTATAGGTACGATTTTTTAAATTTAAAGTGTCCAATGTATATATACAGGTTGCCGCTACGTCTCTGGCATGTATGGGTTGCCTTAATCCCGTAGCTTTTCCGAATAATGGAAAAAAACCAAAACGCTGGATAAACCGGGCGATTTCGGTAATGTTTTTGTCGCGCCCGAAGCCATAGATCAGCGTAGGGCGCAGAATAATCCATTCAATTTGATTTGCAGCGGCCCATGCGGTGACGTGGTTTTCACCCTCAATCAGTTGTTGCACAATCTTTTGTTCGTTGACATCAGTAGATTTTTTTTTGGTAATACAACTGGTCGAAGATATTGTGACAATCCGCTTTATACCATAGCTGGACAAAAGTTTAAAATGTTCGGGTAAAACCCAGATGGGGGCGACGCAAATCCACAGGCTGATTTTTTCGTCGGCGCGATCGGGGGGGGACGAGGGCGTAAGTGATCGCCAGGTGATGTGCGCGGTGTCCCGTGTGATCGGTCGCCGGGAAAAGGCCATGACATCCCAGCCGTTCTGCGGTAATAACTGTTGCAGGCAGACGCCAACCAGGCTGGTTGCGCCCAGTACGCCGACAGGTTGCCTAGCCATGCTTCGGTTTTAGCGACTGATGAATATACTGAGCCGAATGGAACAGGACTGTGAGCATGAAGTGTAACCATACGCCGCATGTTACGAGACCCATGAGCAGCGCGGAATATTCCACTCCAAAAAATTTCTTATAGAAGCGGATCATCCCTTTATGTTTGTGCCAGGCCACAAAAATAGGCCGTGCTTTACTGCAAGTGCCCTGGTAATGAATCGCTTTTGCATCGGGAACAAATAATATCTTCCAGCCTTTCTGGCGGAAGCGCATGCACAGATCGAGATCCTCGCAATGCAGAAAATAGCCTTCATCCCAACCGCCAACGGCCTGCAGGGCTTCGCGCCGCACCAGCATCATCGCGCCTGTGGTGGCTTCAACCTCGACCGGTTTAGCCGGTAAGGGTTTTTTGTGCAGATGAAAATCGGGAAACAATTTTGGCCAGAATCTTTCCAGACGGTATAAACCCGTAGCCCGTACAAAAGCGCGCCAGGGTGAGGGAATGTCCCGCCGCCCGCCGCCCTGTTCCGAACCGTCGGGATTTTGTATATGGCCGCCAGCTATGCCTGCTTTGGGGTCGGCCTCAAGTGCCTGCAGCAGATGTTGCAGGCTGTTGGCTTCGAGAATGCAGTCCGGATTGAGAAACAGGATATAGCGTTCGTCCGCTTCCTGGCAGCCGGTATTGCAGCCGGCGGCAAAACCGGTATTGCGGCTGGAATGACGAATAATCAGGTTGCTTTCATCGGGAAAATACACTTTCAGATCAGCGATGCTGGTGTCTGAAGAATTGTTATCAATAACGATAATCTGTTGCGCCTGTTTTAAGGCGTGTGTGACACATTGTGTGAGTATCCGTCCTGCGTTGTAATTAACGATAATGACTGAAACGGGTAATATAGGCATTAAATGTAGCGCGTTATCCGGTTTTTTTTGCTTGATGAAGGCGCAAAAGCCTGACGGCGGGTAATAATATTTTTCGTAACCAGGGGCGGCGGTTAATGGCGAGCTTCAGGTTTCCTAATTTACGGGAAAAATGATAGTGCAGGACATGCGTCATATCTTCCCGGAATGTTCTGTGCTGTGTTTCCTGGGTTTGGGGCAAATCCGTGTGTATGAATGTCGTGAATCTGCGCAAGCCATTTCTGGCGTTTAATGTCGATTCCAGAAAGCCGTGGCCGAATCGGCGGTCTGGTTCAAGATGACAGCCTTCAGCCCATTCATTCCAGGCATTAATGAAGATCAGTGATTCTTTACCGTTACTGCAACGGATGCTTGAATCAATCGTGGCCGACAGCCAGTATTCGTAATTCTCGGGTGTGCCATTCAGGACGACCAATGCGCGGTTCTTAGTGCGGGCCGTATTATCCCAGGATGGGAACACGGTTTTAAAGACCCGCGCTGCTCCGTCAGTGTCATTAGTACCATCAGTGTCACTTGTGCCACCAGTGCTATAAGTGCGATCAAGATAAGATTGTGCGATCACGGAATATTGTAAAACATTACCCTGAAAGGCTTCGTAAAATGCGACATCATTATTGATGTTACTGTTTTTTAGATTATGGGGTGGAAATTCGACTCCGCTATCAAACCCATACTGAATATAGTCCTCGTTGCCGTGGGTTAACGCGGCGCACAGATGAATCTCGCCGAGCCCGATTGACCGGCAGTATTCACGCCAGATTTCCAGTGTTTTTTGCGCATCCGGCAGGTGTTGCGGCCGGTATATGATGAGAAATGGTTTGCCGTCAACTTTGATGTAACGTGGATCATTAAAAAACGGTATCAATGACTTGATGAAATTCAAATCGTCATCAGGCAGATATTTCTGGGCGATGAGGATTTCATGGTCAGCGGCATCCCATCGGCGTGTCCAGTTTTCGTTGGCCCAGCACAAACAGAATGGCATATCGCTTTTCGGATCGGCAAGCATCGCATCAAGCGGCAGATTTAGAATTCTTTTGCCTGAGAACCAATAATAGTGGTAACAGAATCCGGATATACCGTATTGCCTGGCAAGCGCGATTTGTTCGCGCCGGGTTTCATGGACGCGCAGATCGTAGAAACCGAAATCCCCCGGTAAATGAGGTTGATAGTGGTCATGAAACAGCGGCTGTGCTTTGGTTACATTGGTCCATTCAGTAAAACCCTTTCCCCACCATTGATCATTTTCCGGTGTTGGGTGAAATTGGGTCAGATAAAAAGCGATCAAACGGGGGACGGATTGGTTTTCCGGCGACACCCGAGACGGCATGGATTGTTTCATGAGTTTAATTTTTGAGAATGAACGGTAATGCAAACAAGGCAATAATTAGACTCGGATATTAAAAAAACCGAGACCTGCCCGGATGCGTTGCTTGGTTTTATGACTTAAATGCCTGGAGATGCGATGCTTCCATGATACGCAGTGCGTTACGGCAGGCTGAGTGACGGCGTGCAGAGGCGCAGGCGCTTTTGTCAGCGCTATTGCAGTGCCGGGATAATCGAGCGGCACGGCTTTGACAACCACTTGATAAATATTGGCGTATTCATGGTCTTTCAGCGCATTCTGCAGCGTTCCTGGAAGCTGACTCCAGCTTGTGGCGAATTCTGTTTCCTCCGGTGTTTTGGTGACATACCGGACATCGATAATTTTCAGACCAGCCTGGGCAAATAAATGCTCGATATTTCTAAGACCGAAGAAACGGATATGTGTGCGGTCAAGCAGCCCCCAGTCGCGGTACTCAAAATTACTGTTGAGCAGGCATGATACCAATGCGGCGTGACCCACATGCGGAAGTGAAATCACAAGATAACCCTCCGGGCCGATGAGCGTGGTCATGCGCTTTAATGTCACCCATGGATCATAGAGATGTTCAAGCACATCCGCCGCGACCACCACATCGAAAGGTTTTATCGCTTCAATCAGATGTGGCCATTCCGTACTGTTCAGATCCGCCTGGAAAATTTGCTCGCAATACGGGGCCGCTTTTTCGATTGCGGAAGCGTCCAGTTCGATACCGGTAACCCGGCATTGCCCCTGCTGCGCCAGAATCCGGGTGACCGACCCCGGGCCGCAGCCTATTTCCAATACACGCTTACACGATCCCGTCAGTTCGGCGACAAATGTCGGTGCAGTCCGTGAATTTAAGTCAACTGTATATTCATAAGTGTGCCGGATTTGGGTTTCCATTGAATAGACTGGATATCGATTTAATGTGTTCGGGATAACAGGTGGTTACGAATAAATGCTTTAATCGTCCGAAGTGGCCGGGTTATTCGCCAGCTTGTTGAAGATAAAATTGACGCAATAAATTGGTTACGCTCTTCGATGAATTTGTCACATTCTTCAATGTATTGATTACGCTCTTCGATGAATTTGTCACGTTCTTCAATGTATTGATTACGCTCTTCGATCAGTTTATCACGCTCTTCGATGTGTTGGTTACGCTCTTCAATCAGTTTATCACGTTCGGCAATTTGCCTGCGGTGTTCGATGATCTGCTCATCGCGTTCGGTTATTGACAGATGCATGTCCGTAATCTGTGCATCTTTTTGTGCAATGATCATGTTTGTTTGCGAATGCAGTTGAGTATAAAGCTGTTTATAACGCGCATATTCTAAAATGGACCATAATGTTTTGTCTTTCAATTGCGGCAACCATTTTCTGTATATACTAAGCATGGCCTGCCGGGTAAGGTCAGCATTGGTCCATACGCCGGAGCCTGAATCATTTTGAATCCGGTAGATGGCGCCAACTTCGGCGACAAATTTGAATTTCCCATGTTCGGACAGTTGCAGCCAGAAATCCCAGTCTTCACAGACGGGCAGCGTTTCATCAAAACAAATCCCTTTTTCTTTAATAGCGCTGCGAAAAAGAACGGCATGAATAGGGATGAAGTTACTGATATACAGTTGTGTGGCGTCAAATTCTTCGTTAATGAGCCTTATTTTTTCTCCCGTTTCATCAATGCACTGGATCGCGGAATAAGCTGCGACAGCCGATCCGGCATGGTCGAAGGCTTTTTTCAGTCGCGTAATATGGTGCGGCAGGAACCAATCATCGTCATCCAGAAAAATCAAAAAATCGCCCTTGGCCGCTTGCAGTCCGATGTTCGCGGCTTTGCCGCGTTCCAAAGGTTCATCGCTTTCAATGCGCTGCACAGGAAAGCGCCCGCACCAATCGTCAACAGCGCGGTGCTCCTCGCCTTTCGCATTAACCAGAACGACTTCGATATGTGGATAAGTCTGCAAGGCGATGGAATCCAGCGCATCGGATAAGGTGTCGCGATCCATGCTGCGGATAATCACACTG
>CAYXFV010000057.1:0-19407 GCA_964464365.1 uncultured Nitrosomonas sp.
TCTGGCGTGACATTGATCGCCAACGCGGGCAAATTGTGGGGGTTGCCAGGATGAATGGATGAACTGATGGCTTAGCATGCCGGGTAATCCGTATGACGGCCATACGCTGGTTGAAGCCTTGGAACAAGCATCAATTCTCAGTGACAGTCCGATCCACACGGCGGTTGTGGATCGAGGTTATCGCGGGGCGGATGTTGAGGGGATTCGTATCCTGCGTAGTGGCCAGAAGCGAGGCATCACCCGGGGGTTAAAGACAATGATCAAGCGGCGTAGTGCCATCGAACCGACCATTGGGCATATGAAAACAGACGGCAAGCTGGGCAGGAACTGGCTCAAAGGCAGTCTGGGCGATGCCATCCATGCCGTGCTGTGTGGTGCCGGTCACAACATCCGCCTGCTGCTGCGCCACCTGCAGCATTTTTACGCCTGGATCATGGCGATGTGGCTGGCGAATCCAGGCCGCGCCTATGGGCAAGCAGCTTGAGATAACTGGCGGCTATGAAAAATCAGGGTTATTCGAGGTCGACTATTTATTCTTCCTATTCTTTCCAAAAGGTTTTGAATTAATGCGGTATTGGTGTTGTTGATTACAGTATTGCCGGTTGAATGAATACTTTCTTTCAACACGGCAATAAAGTATGGTATGGACTAAACAACTTTAACGCGTTTGCGCGTATGCAATCCTGCGGTACTTCCCGGAGCATCAGAAGCCAATCTTGATGCCCAGATTAAACTGTCGTCCTCTGCGGAATTGACGCGTGAGTTCGTCGCCTTGCAGGACCAATACATCGTCATCGAGCAGGTTCTGCATGTTCAGGCGTACTGACAGCCATTTGTTGACGGATTGGCTGAACACAAAATCCAGCTGGTGGAATGGCTGTTCGTATTTATCCGGCGCGCCGAGCAATCCGGCGGAGACGATACGCTTGCTGGCAATGTTGTAGAGCAGGGTGGCTTGTGTTCCCCAACCGGGATTTTCATAGCCGATCTGGAAGTTAAAGATCTGCGCGGAATGCCCCTGTAATTGCCGGTTGTTGGTGGTTTGCGCGCCGAGATTCCCGGCATTCAGCTGGACATTGGAATCCGACCAGGTGTAATTCCCACCCGCATAGAAATTTTCCAGCCACGGATGAAGAAACCCCAAGCCCTTGAGCAATTCGACTTCGAATCCGTATATCCGTGCTTTGTCGGCATTCTGATAGGTCTGCAGGCCGGCAGTGCCCGGCAGGGTAACCAGCTCTATCGGCTGCATCAGGTCTTTCCAGAAGAAGCTCGCCATCAGATTCTCACTGGGGGACAAATAATATTCCCAGCGTACATCGAAATTGGTGATGTCGGTCTGTTTCAGATTCGGGTTACCGGAAGTTTCCTGATTGGTATTGAGGTCGGTAAACGGCGCTGGAGACAATTCCCGAAAATCCGGGCGTGAAATTGTCTGGCTGAAGCCTGCACGCAGCTGCTGTTTGTTGGAGATAAACAGCGTTGACGTTACGGAAGGCAGCATATCTGTGCGGTTAATGGTGCTGATGACTGACTGATTGGTGTTCGCGACATTCTGGAATGTTTCGACAAACTGGTCATTGCTTTCCCAGCGGACACCACCGGTGATATTGACCCGATCGTAGAGCGAGAGATCCATTCTGCCGTAGTAGGACAGCAGCTTCTGCGAGGCATTGTAGCTGTCAGTAGGCCGTGTAGTGTCACGCAGCTGAAAACCGTTAGGGCCGATGTACGATGGCTGGAATATCGACTCCAGCGAAGATTGGCCGATGACAGACGGATCAGTACCGCTAGGGCCGGCCGGGAAAAATGTGAAACGCTGGATGCTTGAATCGCGGGTTTTATTCTGTGTGATGAAACCGCTGTTCAGCGTTATTTTGTAATCGGGTGACAATTCCAGCGGCAGTTTGGCATCCATACGCCAGCTTTGATCCTTATCGACCAGGTCGGCAAACGATGTCTGGTTGCTGTCCGCACGACGTGACAGCGCGTAGCTGCCATTATTCAGCTGGTCGAAACGGTAGTCGCGTGTCTTGGGCTCGTCCCGGTTGGCGGTTGCATTGGTATACAACCAGTGCAGGGATAAATCCTTCGCCCAGTTGAAGCGGTGATCACCACCGACCTGCTGCATGAATAGCTGATTTGAGAAAAACCGCAGCCGGGTCCGGCGTATGTCGTTGACTTCAGCGTCGGTAAATCCCTGGCTGATCCGCGCTTCATCAACCGCCTGGCGTAAAAACATGGTACGTGAGAACAGGCGGTGATTATCTGTGTATTCAATATCCGCCGCCAGATAACCATTAAGCTCCACTGTTTGCAATGAACGCCGCGTATCGAAATCCTGAATCATGCGCAAGGTATTACTGCCGGTGGTCGGTGTGAATTCGCGGTTGATTTCATTTTGACTTCTGAACTGCTGGTTCCACCCGCCTGCGGCAATAAATCCCGCTCTGATGTCGCCTCTTTCGAATACATTGCCCAGCGCGACATCAAAACCTCTGTCCGGCCCGGGCGTTTTTTTAGATACATCCCATACGTCTGAAAGATCCTCACCAAAAGTTTCAATTTCTGCCGGAGAAAATCCGTTCGGGTTAAAAACCGTCTGCGGCTGGATGGTTCCGCCACTATCCAGTACCGATGAAATCGAACCCGGCAATTTGCGCGCGCCATCATCAAAACTCAGAAAATCGGTGCCGCCGCCTTTGTAAGTCAGTCCGTTGGAAAAAGAGGCATTGTCGTTAACGCCGGTGCTCGCGCTGAAATTAAAGAAAAACGCATCCGGTATGCCGCGTGTGCGCATTTCCATCGTACCCCCCGCAAATTCACCGGGGCGGTCGGCTGAATAGGTTTTCTGTACCAGGACACTTTCCAGGAAGTTGGTCGGGAAAAGATCCAGCGGCACGACGCGCCGCGTTGCATCGGGACTGGGAACTGCGGCACCGTTAACGAGTGTCGAAGAAAACCGTTCACCGAGGCCGCGAATGAAAATAAACTGACCGCCCACCAGCGTCAGACCGGAGGCTCTGCGCAGCGCGCTCGCCACGTCGGAATCCCCGCTGCGGCTGAACTGTTCGGCGCCCAGCACGGTGGTCACTTCGGTGGATGTTTTTTGTTCTTCAATGACTGAAGCCAGCGTTCCCGCCAGATAAGGCTCCAGTACAACGTATTCCTCAAGTTCGACACCTGCCGGCGTCAGGCTGAAAGCCAGCTCGGCGGTGCTTCCATCGGCAATTTCCACCGCATCCTGCGTCTGGCTGCTGTAGGCGGGGTGCAGTAACGAAACACTGTAGTTACCTGCCGGGACGGTGACTTCCAGATAGCCGGCGTCATCTGTTCTCAATTGCTGCGCTAACCCGCTGACAAAAACCTGCACATCTCTGACCGGTCTGTTGGTTTCGACAGAAAGTACTTTGACGTTAATGACACCTTCGCCTTGAGCCTCAGCGGCTTCCTGCAGTGCTTCGGCGCCTGCGATCGTTCCAACGACCGAGCTTTCAATATTCAGTTGCGGCATGCGTCCGTCGGGATAAAAGGTCAGCAGTATCTGCACATTCTCTGCGGAACGCAGCGGCAGATCAAAAGTGAAAGACTGATCGCCCGCGGCCAGTTTCATGTGATAACTGCCAGGCGGCAGTTTTGCCGCTATGCTGCCATGTTTGCTGGTTTTTACCGCTGCGCCGCCATTGCCGCGCCAGTCGATAACAGCCGGGGAATCGGACTCCAGCGGTATGCCGGTTTGAGGGTCGTTGACGCTGAGAATAGTTAGTTCGGCATCGGCAATGGGGAGTCCTTCCTGAAACAGATAAATCGAGAATTCAGCCAGTTGTGGTTTTTCGGTATCGCCTGAAACTGGCATGCTTGCCAGTATGACGGTCAGTGCTGCAATCCAGTAAAAAAAATGATTGCTGATCGTGTGTTGGGTGTTGTGAAATTTAAGGATATCCATAGGGAGGACAGGTCAGATCAGATACGGCTTTTGGTGAATGACAGGTGGTATTGCGACGGTCAGATGCACTTCCAGGGTTCTTCTTTACAAGTCTGCATCAGTCGGCGCAATTCGACCCCTTTTCGGAATAATTCGGGTTCGGATAAATGATCCAGCTGCTTGCTGGCTTCGGTAAAGCGGCCGCTGGAGAAATAGGCATAAGCCAGGGCATAACGGATATTCTGGTCTTCCAGCAGTCCCGTTCGATACAGGCTGGATTCCATGTTGGCGGCGCGTTCATACTGCTTAAGCGCGAGCAGAATCGACAGGCGTTGCTTGAATTTGATGGTCTGATCCTGCACGCCTTCGTTGAGCGTCAGGGCTTTATGAAAACGATTCGCGCGGCGGTAGACTTCCGCGGCTTCCGATAATAAATCCGGATTCAGTAATGCCGCCTGTTCCAGGATGAACGCGGCTGAATTCAGCTGCCCCTGATCAAGATAGGTATGCGCCAGCAGCTTTGCAACCGTATCGTTGTCGGGAAATTGCAGCCGGGCGATTTCAAGAATATCGAGTGCTTCCTGAAACTGCTTACTGAGCCGGAGTGCATTGCCGATGGCGATATAATCTTCCGCAGCGGCTTGCGATTGCGTCAGGTACTGTCTGCCTAATTCCGCCGCTTCATGAAACAGCTGGAGTTCGACAAAATAAAAGACCTTGCGTCTGAGAAAACTGTAATCCTGTGGGTACAGGCGCTGGCCTTCGTTCAAGGTGTTGATTGCCGCAGCAGGTGATTCCAGTTGCCAGTAGGCTTGCGATTTCAATGTGATCAGATCGGCTTTCCGCGCATGCTCGCCGGATTGGTCTATGGCCTGAATGGTGTTGCGGTAGTCCTGGAGCGCATAGTGCGCCTGTGCCAGATAAGTAAAAATAACCGGATCGTTCTGTCCGTCTTTTATGGCTTGTTGCAGATTGTCCCGGACAGCGGGGAAATCATTCAGATTCAGGTAGGCCAGACCCTGCAGGGTAAAAAAACGTGCGCGGTCTGTTTTTCCATCGTCCGGATCCACGCTTTGCAATGCGAGTAAAGCACGGTCGCTGTGACCATCCCGGAGCATGGTTGCAGCGAGATCCAGAGCGTCAGCCTGCTGGGCTTTCTGACTGCCGGGCCAGGCGGTGACGCTGTAAAATCCCAGTAACAGCGCAATGCCGAATCCGAGCACAAGTTTTCCTGGCGTAGTGCGGGTGGATGAAGACACAGGATTTTTCAACATGATTACGTTCACGACAAGTCAAAACGGATTCTCTGCTTTGCCCATGCCCGGACAATATCGCCTTTATATTTGGCCGGTTCAAATTGCCAGGATCGTATGCCCTGCAATGCAGCCGCATCAAAAACGCCGGGTGGGCTCGACTCCAGTACCTGAACCTGGTCAATCGCGCCTTTTTCGTTCACCAGGATCGATAACACCACATAACCCCTGACACCGTCCTTTTTGGCTGATGGCGGATATCGGAACGAGCCTTGCGCGACGGCCCTGGGTGGGACATCGACCAGATCGGCTGTCATCACTGCGTTGCCCGTCTGGCCAATCAGGGAATCGTCCAGATCGCCGACCTGACCGGTATCAAATCCCAGCATACCGAGATCAATGCCGGAAAGCGCAGTATCAAGACCGGAAAAGGGTGCAGGCGCCTGCGACGGCGCGCTGCGCTGTGGCGGTTCAACTTTTCTGACCTCTTTTTTAGGCTCTTCCTGAACTTGCCGGATCATGGCGATTTCAGTCACTTCCTGTGGCGGCGATTTATCGGCTTTGCCGATATAGTGATTCATGGATAGAATCATGCCGAAAACAAATACCGGGCCTGCAAGCATCGAAACGATGGCCACTCCGTGCTTGCCGTTGAATTTGGGTTGATATGTGGTGGATTGTGTTGCTGTTGTCTTTGTCTGCATGATGGATTACCCCGCTTCTTTTTGAGTTGCTACGCCTACGCTGTCCGCGCCGGACAAGCGTGCCTGATCGACGACTTCAACCAGCTTGCCGGCCGGAACGTTTTCATCGGTCACCACCAGCACAATCTTGTTGGTCGATGTGCTGAGTAAATCGCGCAATTTGCTCTGTATCAGCCACATACGTACCGGCTCGCCGTCCAGGTAGGTGTCGCCATGCTGGTCTACGTACAACCGGATGGCCTTGCTGGATGCGGCCACCGCGCTGCTCGCTTTGGGGCGTTCCAGATCAAGATTCATATCCTTTACAAATGTTGTTGTGACGACAAAGAAGAGCAGCAAAACAAAAATGATGTCGATCATTGGCGCGAGATCAATGGCGACATCGCTTTCTATTGAATTGTCTTGATAGTCCATAGAGATGTTTCCTGTCAGGTTATTGCCGTGGTGGATGGGTCAAAGAGACTGAATGGCATAACAGCTCTCTGATCTGTAGTAATTCACGTTCGATTTTCTGCTGCTTTTTATACAGCAGGCTGTGCAGCAGCATGCCGGGAATAGCCACGGCTAGTCCGGTCTGGGTGGTGATCAGGGCCTGTGATATGCCGCCTGCAATACCGCCGCCCGCCTGGGTAAACATGGACATGGACGACAGCGAGTCGAAGGTTTCGATCATGCCGATAATTGTGCCGAGCAGCCCCAGCAGTGGCGAGATCACGACGATGGTCTTGACCATTACCGAGAATTTTCTGATTTCTTTCAGATAGCTGTAGAAAATTTCATCCATGAAGCGCCGCAGATTGGTAATGCCTCTGCTGCGCAGCGCAATGCCCTGTTGAACGGCTTGTTCGACAATATTGCTCGGCGGTTGGCTGGTGTTGCTGCTGTAAAGATCAAGCATGTCGTGAATCGACATGGTGTGGGATGATCTCAGCGTCCAGTACCGGTATCCGAGGCCGTACCACAGCAACAAGGCGCAGACCAATAATGCTGGCATGACATAACCGCCGGCAATGAACAGTTCCTTAGTCAGCTGGATATATTCATGAATATTGTCTAGCATTTACTTTATTTCCTGCTAATTGGCCGGGTTACCCAGTGTGGGCGTTAATGGCGCTGCTGCAAAAGCAGCCACTTTGTTTTCCGGTTGTTCCGGATTCAGAATCGGTTTACCCAGGAAAGAGTTAATCACTCGCAGCGCGGCATGCTCCATGTCGCGTTTGATACTTTTTGCCCAGGCGGATAGCATTGAACCGATCAGCATTGCAGGAATGGCGACGATCAACCCCAGCTCCGTGGTTACCAGCGCAAGCGAGATACTCCCCGAGAGTTGCGAGGGATCGCCGGAGCCGAATTCGGTGATGACATCGAATGTGGCGATCATGCCGGTAACCGTACCGAGCAGACCCAGTAAGGGTGCAACTGCGGCAATGACCAGAATCGTTGAGCCGAAGCGGTCCAGTGCGCCGGATTCGCTTAGAATCGCTTCATGCACGACACTTTCCATGTGATCACGGTCATCTTTCAAATGACGCAAGGTGCTGGATAAAACGCGTGTGATCGCTGATGAACCCGTTTCGCAGCTTTTTTTGGCGTTTTCCAGGTTGCCATCGATCACCTCCTGTATGATCTTGTCGGTGATCTGCCGCGTATCGCTGCTGTTTGCGCGCAACAGATAAATCCGGACGAGTACCAGCAATACCGTTATGCCGCCAAGGCTGACAATAATCCAGCCAATAATTCCGCCCGAATCAATGAATTCCTTGATCGTTTTCTTGGTGGTTTCTTCAATATTCTGAGTACGGGCTTCGAACAGGAACAGTTGCAGTGTGTCGGGTTGCTGGTTTTTGCTGAGCGCTATGGCGCTATCTGCGGTGGATTCGTGCCAGATCTTTAACTCGCCGCCACCGGCGGGTACCAGATTGCCACTGCTTTCGGCACTGATGCCATAAGCCGCGATGTTGCCCAGACGGATAATCTCACCTTGCGTCTGTGTGCCATTTTCCAGAAAGAACGTACCCTGTGCCGTCCGAATTGTGCTCGATTCACGCAACACTGCGAGCGCCTGATCGAACAGGTAGGTGATTTTTGCCGTATCGTTGTCTTTCGCTTCCATCAGCACGGGCGGTATTTCCCTGTCATGATTTTTAAGCGTCATTTCCGCCTGCGAGTAGGTGATTTCGAGGATGTCGCTGTGTTCAATCGCAGACGCTTCGCTGCGTTCGGCTTCGGCCAGTAATACACTTAATTTATCGATTCGGGCTGAGCGATCTATTGAGGCGCGGTCCATGACGGTAATTTTGTTATGGAGTTCGCGGATTTCGCCTTGCGTACTCGCCAGGTATTTTTTTAAACGATCGTTCAATTCTCTTTTTTGTACTTCGAGAAAGGCATATTCGCGTTTATAAGCGGTTTCCAGATCAACTCTTTGAGGCGCGGGCGCTGCGGGTTTCTGCGCATTGGCTGCCGGAGGGGGCGCAACGTCCTGCGATACCGATTCAACGTTGATCGATTCTTCGGCATAGACGGGTGAAGCGCCGGATACGGCGGTAAATACCGCAGCTAACAATAAAAGCAATGATTTATTCATTATTTCAATGGATTCGGTAATTCAAAGTAACCTTGGCGGATTTGTTTCTTGAGTGCATCAAACAGTTTGGCAATGCGTTCTGTATCATTTGCGGTGGAGACGGCTTCGAATTTCCAACCGCCTTCGGATCGCCTGGCCATTCCCGCTCTGTTATCACGGGTCTGGAAAAACAGAAACACCGTTCCGATTTTGGCGATATCCGCAAGCACTTTTTCGCCATCCAGCGAGATGGTTTGCTGATACAGACCGTTTTCCTTACCCAGACGGATTTCATCCTCGATCAAAGCCCATGCCTGATTGACGGCTCTGTTGGTGTCAACCAGTTGCCGTGAAACATTGTCTTCCAATGTTTCAATCGCTTTGATCCGGTCTTCGATTCTGAAAGGGTATCCGGTTAATATGTACTGTTTGTATTGTGCGAGCGCTTTTAATAACACCGGTCTTAACTGTTCGCCCGACTGTTCGGCCTGGCGGGAAGCTTCTGAGAGTTTTTCCAGCGTGTGTTCCAGCTTCTCAATCGTGGTTTTCTGCCTTCTTTCTTCAACGCTCAAGTCGGCAAGCTGGGAGGAAAGCGCCGTGATCTGATTCGCGTGCTTTTCTTTTTCGATATCCAGTTGTGTTTGCAGTGTTTCAACTTCGCCACGAATTTTTGCCAGCGATTTCGCCATATTTTCCAGGCTGCTCGCCTTGGTGAGGGGTATTGAAACAATCCATAACGCGATGAACAGTCCGGCCAGTAATGCATGGCCTATTTCTGTGTGCTTAAGCATAAATTACTGTATCTCAATGACTTTAATTTGACATGACCAACCATGATCTCGTGATGGCCTTTTGTAGATCCGAATACTACGCAGCAAATGTTGCATTTTTATGACAGCGCAGTGAAATGCTTTTGCGGCGCTTAAGGTCTTGGGTGTTGCAGGAAGAAGAAGCCGGATCAAGAAAATACCGGTCTGACCGATAAATATTGCACAGCTTATTGCAATCCGATTGAAAACGTTTAACTGGTCTAGGTATGAATCTTTGGAGTCTTAAAAACAAATCTGTGTTAATTGTCGACGATTACGACAAAATGCGTTTGTTGATACGTGAAATGCTGATACCGCTCGGGCCGGCTAAAGTAGCTATGGCCAGAAATGGGAAAGAAGCGATCGAGTTGCTCGAGGGCAATGCTTTCGATATTGTGTTGTGCGATTACAAGCTTGGCAATGGCAGGGATGGGCAGCAGGTTCTGGAAGAAGCGCGTCATCGCAATCTGTTAAGCCATGCAGCGATATTTTTTATTGTCACCACAGAAAATGCGTCGAAAATGGTGATGGGCGCAATTGACCATTTGCCCGATGACTACATTTCAAAGCCATTTACCCAGTCGCAGATCCAGACCCGTCTGGAGAAAGCTTCCCGCAGAAAGGCAAAATTGGAAGAGATCGCTGAAGCAGTTAATGCCAAAAATTTTTCCAAAGCGCTCAATATATGCGATCAGAAACTCCGGGAAGAAACATATGGTTTAATCGAAGTTCAGAAAATTAAAGGCGATCTGTTATGCAAGCTCGGCCGTCTTGATGAAGCGGAACGGCATTATATCGATCTACTGAAAGATAGAGATATCCCCTGGGTCCGGCTGGCCTTGGGGAAAGTCTATTTTCAGAAACAAAACTATGCTGAAGCCGAAGTGCAATTTGAGTTATTGATTAATGAAAACCCGGCTTACGTTCATGCACTGGATTGGTTGGCGGATACGCTGGAAGTTCAGGGGCAACTGGAACGCAGTCAGCATATGCTTGAACGCGCAATCGATCTATCGCCCAAATCACCGGTGCGGCAAAGAAAACTGGGTGCAATCGCATTCCGGAACGGTGCCTACGATATCGCCGAGGAGGCTTACGGAAATGCCATTCTGACGGGTCGGAATTCTTGTTTTGGTAATCTGGCTGATGTTGCCGGTTTAACCCGGTCACTGATCAATCAAGACAAGATTAAAGAGGCATTTGAGTCGATAGAAAATATCAAACAGGATTTCAAAAATAGCCCTGATGCGCAGTTATATATCGCGCTATCTAAATCGATTCTGTACCGGGAGACCAACGATTTAGATGAGTGCGGAAAGAACCTGGACATTGTGTTCAAAAACTTGAACAAACGCGCCGGCGCTTTACATCCGGAAACCGCACTGGAAATTGCGCAAACATGTTTGACGCTCGATAACCATGAACTGACCAACAAAATTGTCAAACAGCTTGTCAATGACCATTCCGAGAATGAGAATTTGCTCGACCGGGTCAGACAGCTTTACGAAAAAGCAGGAAAGCTTGACGAAGCCAATGAAATCATACAAAGCACACGGCAGGAGATTGTCAAAATCAATAATGAGGGTGTCAAAATGGTTCAGGATGGCAAACTGGAGCAATCGATTAACTTCTTTATTCAGGCTGCAAAAGGCATGCCCAATAATGCAACAATCAATTTCAATGCCGCGTATTCAATGATCAGACAAATGAAAAGAACACGCGAGATGGGTAAATATTTTTCGTTGTGTCAGAAACTGATAGAGCAAGGTCATAAAGTTGATCCCAACAATCAGAAATATTTCCAATTATTAAAGTTGACTGAAGAACTGAGTAATGAAACAACATAATCATTCCCTGGATCAATCTCCAATAAAATCCATGGATTTCTCAACCGTATTGGCCGGTTGTATCCATGATATGAAAAATTCGCTCAGTATTCTGATCAACAAGATCGATGAAATCAGCGCAACAGTTGAAGACAGCAAAAACAGGTGCGAGCTGGAACAGTTGCAATACCAGGGCAAACGTATCAATAACCACTTAATTCAGCTGCTGGTTTTGTATCGTATCAATCAGGCGCAATATTTCGCGCATATCCGTGAGACAGGAATCCGGGATTTTCTTGCCGATGCGCTGGATCCTTATATGCCTCTGTTCACAAAAAATAATATTTCAGTTTCCGTGCAGTGTGATGATGATTTGCACTGGTATCTCGACAGTGACCTGATACACGGTGTACTGGCCAATATCATGAATAATTTATATGTCTATGCAAAATCGAAGGTAGCAATCGCCGCCTGGCAGGAAAATCAAAACTTTGTTTTGCAGATTAAAGATGATGGCCTTGGCTATCCCGCCGAGATGTTTCTCATGTCAGCGCATGATGTTCAAAAACGGTTTAGCTTTAAATCCAGCAACACGGGGCTCGGGTTATATTTTTCCAGAGTAGCGGCTGAAATGCACCAGAACAATGGAAAAAAAGGCTATATCACGATAAGTAATGACGGTATTGATGGCGGCGGGTGTTTTTCCATCGTGCTTCCTTGATTCCATCTGTGGATAAGCGTTTTTCAGGCTGGCTTTGCAGCATTCAGAAAAGGTTTGATTAACCGCCGTTTTTATTGTTGGTTAGGATATTTGAAAGCGGATTATGCTTTTAGATCATGTTAGCTCAACTTCAATGAATGACATCTGCTATGTCATGCGACATGCAATAAAAAGCGTCTTTTCGTTGCAACGAATCAAATATTCCTGGATGACGTGAACTTATCCAGGTTACTTGCTTGCGGAATAAACAAATGCTACGTACATGTCAGAATATTTAACACCCATCGGCATACTAAACGGAGTGGTCTGAGCATAGTCTGCAGTATACTTATTTTTCTTGATTCGTGACCCCAGCTCTGCGAACCCCTTATTCATGGGAGTTAAAGCGGTCGTGGTGTCGAATAGTGTTGACTATGGAACAGAATATGGCATCACGAAGGTAAGTCAGATTGTGATAAAATATGACAAGGCCATGTATTTGAAAAGTTTTTATGATCATGGTATCTTCCCGGTCGTTATCAAAATCTTATGTTGATCGTTCATCTCCTTTTAAAGAAGAAAAGAAGAGTGGGGGTTTTTATCTGAGTGTTCTGGCAGATTGATTCATCTCGGGACTGTAAATTAAACTGTGTAACTGCCTGGGTTAAACATATTCAATCAGTCGATCCTCGAATTCGATCATAAAACGATTCAAAGCGGCTTTCCAGTTTTTTATCGGCATGGTCCAGTTTTTGGAAGCTTCCTGAATGGCCAGAAAAATGACTTTTTTGGCGGAATCATCAGTTGGAAAGAGACTGTCTCATAAACTGTGTCGCTTAAATTTTAGAGTTTAGAGGAGTGAGAGTGGATACGCGTTTTTTTATATTTTTAGATCATCGCCTGCGAACGGATCATCCAGTAAGGTGCCGATAGATAACCGGCACAATGTGCGACAGACGGTCAGGGCGGGCTGCGATTGCATAACCGCCTTTGCCGAATAGATAGGGAAAATAATCCTGCGCTTTGCGGTCTATCGTGATGCCGAATACGGCCAGGCCCGATTTACGGATTTCGACAATGGCCTGCCGTGTGTCTTCGATACCGTAGCGGCCTTCGTAATAATCCAGGTCGTTCGGTTTGCCGTCGCTGAGTAACAGAATCAAGCGATGCCGCTCGGGGCGCTGCTGCAGAAGCTGTTGCGTGTGGCGCAGGGCAGCGCCCATGCGGGTATAATAACCGGCACGCAGCGCGGCGATGCGATTCAGCGTCCGATGATCGAATGGATCATTGAAATTCTTGATCGCAGTGACACGGACGTAGTCTCTTTTGCGCGAGGTAAAAGTATAAATGGCAAATGCGTCGCGGCATGTTGCCAGGCCGGTTGCCAGCGTAATGAGCGCTTCTTTTTCGATATCCAAAATACGCCGGTTATTCACCCAGCTATCGGTTGACAGCGAAACATCGACCAGAATGGCAATCGCTAAATCGCGCGTTTGCTGATGTATTTTCAGGTGAATCTGATCGGAGCCATCGCCTGTGGCGAGAAAATCGCATTGTGAGCGGACCAGTGCATCCATATCGAGTTCGCTGCCGTCCAGCTGATGGTGCAGCATTTCCCGTTTTGGCCGCAGCGCTTCAAATTGCCGGTGAATTTTGCGGAAATGGCGTCTGGCGCGTAAATCCGGTTCCCATGACTCGTTCCCTTCGAGCGCATTCTGAAAAATAACGCGGCATTGATTGGCATGGTAATTCTGGCGCCGGTAATCCCATTCCGGATAGACATGCTCGCCGATCAGGATGGTTGGATCGACATCATCCGGGGCAAGATCCAGGTCGAATTTAAGTTTTGCGCTCGCCCGCTGTTGGTGCGGGCTTAATGTGATTTCCTCCAGCGCATCGGCGGCATCTTTTGTGTTATTCTCATCGTCGTCCTGCACCGCGCGGTTGACATTCACCATTTCAGACCAGCTGAAGAGTTTTTCAAAACGATTCAATAACAACGGATCGTTACGGATACTTTGATCCTGTGCTTCCCGGCGACTTCTTTTCTTGTGGCGGTTCTGTCCTTCATGGCTGTTGCCGTCGCTGTCATCCAGGGTATGCGGCTTTGCGTGGGTGGCGGTCTGCACGGCATGGGTTTCTCCCCATAGCGGAACCGGCAGGAAAGTTTGATAATTCCTGGCAGCCCGCCACTGACTGAAATCGGGCTGCGGCTGCTGGATGGCCTGTAAAAAGGCTGCACTCAGATGATCCGCCGGGCAGGGTTCTCCCAGTAATATTCGAATCACCGTCTCAATAGCCTGTTCCTGATGCGGGAGTGAGCGTTGTGACTGCTGTGGCCGTTGCGTGCTGATGATCTTGCAGAGCTGGTGATAATTTTTTGCCAGCCCAGGGTAATCGCTGCATATTTTTCTGCTGATCCAATAGGCCGTGTGCAAAAAAGCGAGATCGGCTTGCAGCGGATCGCGAGGGATAGCCGCAAGTGCGTTGGGCGTTGTTTCGGCGATGGCAAAAAATGCGGTGAGCCAGACATAAAGCTGCCGGTTTAAAGATTGCGCAGGGAAATACGCCAGCACCTCGGGCAGCAGGATATGCTCCGTATTGCGGCCCACATGCGCGAGCGATTCCTGCGTTAAGCCCAGGCGCTGCTGCAATGTAAGCCGATGATTCGATAACCGGGAGGTTCCCGCGGCCAGTGTTACTCCGGGTGTTCCGCCCAGGCTGCGGAAAAAAACATGCAGCGATGTGCGAACAGAATCCAGAGATACGGCGGCATCCTGATAATGGGGATAACTGCTGGATTTACCGATGAGGCGATGCCAGTACCGGCCGACCTGTTCTTCAAGTTCAATAAACGCCCAAAGACTCATGACTCAGCCATAGACGGCCTGTATGAGTTCTGACAGACCGGCTTTGACATCGGGGTCATCGCATAAGGATTCCACCAGCGCAGCTTCAGTCGCCTGGAAGGGATCCAGTCCGCTTTTCATCAAGGTGGCGCAATAAATCAGCAGGCGGGTTGATACGACTTCTTCCAGATCCACGTCTTTCAGTCTGCGTAATTGCTGCGCAAGCTGGACGAGGCGGGCGCAATCCTGCTCAGGCAGCCCGCTTTCGGTGGTGACGATTTGCGTTTCGATGTCAGGCGGTGGAAAGTCGAAGCTGATAGAAACAAAGCGCTGGCGCGTACTGGGTTTTAGCGATTTGAGAATATTCTGATAACCCGGGTTGTACGATACCACCAGCATGAATTCCTTCGGTGCGTGGAGAACTTCTCCCGTGCGTTCCAGCGGCAGAATATGACGATCATCGGTTAAGGGATGCATCACCACAGTCACATCCTTACGTGCTTCCACGATTTCATCGAGATAACAGATACCGCCCTCGCGGACAGCGCGTGTCAATGGGCCGTCCATCCAGACGGTTTCACCGCCTTTGAGCAGGTAGCGTCCGGTGAGGTCGGATGCGGTGAGGTCATCATGACAGGAGACGGTGTGCAGTGGCCGCCCCAGACGGGCGGCCATGTGCGCGATAAAGCGGGTCTTCCCGCAACCGGTCGGGCCTTTGATCAAGAGCGGCAGGCGCTGGCGATAAGCCGCCTCAAATAACGCACACTCATTGCCGACCGGTTGATAATAGGGAATATCTTCTATGCGCGGAATAGATTTCATCTGCGTCGAAGCTGAAATAGACATATCGTCAGCACACCATCATTGCGAGAATTTCGGCGCGACAGTTTGCGCCTTGGTGGGGCCTAATGCGGCGTAGATATAGAGTAACGCGCCGACGATAAAGACTGCGCCAAAACCTAACCGCAACCAGTAGAACAGTTCAAGCTGTGATTGCACATGCATGAAGCCCATTTCCAGCACGCGCTGAAGATGCGTTTGCAGAATACCCGCAAATACCAATGCAAAGGTAATGCATAACATTGCGATTGTCATCAGCCAGAAGCTCCAGATATTCAAGGTCTGATTAAACGGCTGCACTTTCCGCAAAGCGGGCAGGGCATAGGTAAAGAAAGCCAGATTCAACATGACGTAAGCGCCATAAAAAGCCAGATGCCCATGCGCGGCGGTCAATTGCGTACCGTGGGTGTAAAAGTTTATCGATGGGAAGCTATGCATTAATCCGAGCAATCCGGCACCGATAAAAGCGATGACAGGGCAACCCAGGCTCCATAAAATAGCGGCTTTATTGGGGTGATCGCGGCCACTTTTATTGACCAGGTAAAAAGCCCATAAGATCATGGCAAAGAAAGGCACGACTTCTAGAAACGAAAATACGAGGCCGATCCAGTGCCAGTATTCCGGCGCGCCGATCCAGTAGTAGTGATGGCCGGTTCCCAGTAAACCGCTGAACAGGGAAAAGCCGACAATGATATAGAGCCATTTTTCGATGACTTCGCGATCAATACCCGTTAACTTGATCAACAGGAATGCCAGCATGGCGGCCATGATGAGTTCCCAGACACCTTCAACCCAGACATGCACAACCCACCACCAGTACAGTTTATCGACGGCCAGATTGTCGGGATTGTAAAAAGCAAACAGGAAGAAGAACGTTGCACCCCATAATCCCAATAATAAAACGATGGAAACAACGGTTTTACGTCCTTTAAGAACGGTCATGGTAATGTTATAAATAAATATCAATAAGGCGATAAGCATTAACACCTTGACCCACAAGGGTTGCTCCAGAAATTCGCGGCCTTCATGAATCCCCGATAAATAACTGACAACCGCAGCCAGCGCGGCAAACACAAAGATGCCTAACTGTAGCCAGGCGAGTTTGGGGCTATGAATTTCCTGCTCGCTTTCTTCCGGAATCAGGAAATAGCTGGCGCCGAAATAACCCAGCAGCAGCCATACCAGCAGCGCATTGGTGTGGATCATGCGAATGATATGAAAAGGCACTGTTTCCGCGAGGAAATTAGGAAAAACATAGACGGTGCCAGCCAGTACTCCGGCCAGCACCTGCACCAGAAATAAGGCGAGCGCGGCGACAAAATACGGATAAGCGAGTGCCTGAGTATGATATTTCATCATGTGATATCTCCCTGGCAGGCGGTTCGAATTGAACGGTACCTGCAATTTTTATGTTTAAAAGGATCTGATATATGTGTAATTGCATACCGGAAAATTGCTGCTCTTATTCAACTTTACCCAGTTTCTATTTGGCGATGGCTGGAGCCGAAGTTGGGTTCAGGGCAAAACTTTCCAGTGTTTTAAATCAATTTCTGCGAATGATTCGGGGAGACTGAATCACTAGCCGGCAACATTGGGCGGCCACCCCAGTGTGTCGATGCGGCTGGTCCATTCGAGGAAATCGATTAACTGATCTAATTCTTCTTCTGTCAGATTGAATTGAGGCATTTGCCGCCGTCCCGGCGCTCCTGTTGGTTGGGCGCGCATCCAGGCTTTTAATCCGATTCTGGCGCCTTCAGGACTCTGATTGCCGCCATAGCGAATCCAGACATTACCCAGTTCCGGCGCAAAATAAGCACCTTCACCCAGTAAAGAATGGCAATTGATGCAGGAATGACGCTCCCACACGTGCTTTCCGCGTATCACGGATTCCGTGAGTGTGGACTCATCGGTTGCCACATGCTTCATGTAATGATGACTATGAAGTGTTAGCACGGCTAAAGCGATTAGAAAAAAAATTGAACCGCCATAAAAAATATTACGTGCTGTTGCTTTGGTAAAATATTCTGACATGGGGCTATTCCTATTCTGGTTAGTATAGTTGTCATGGAATTGTGGGTATTATCGAATTTTATCCAAATTTATCATGTGGATATAGGTGATATCTCAATTTGATTCGATTCTAACTGAAATCATCCGGAATGAGAAGATGGCGTGAGAATTACACGGATTTTTACATATAATTCTTCCCGGAAATGGGTGCGGACGATGTACAGAAAATGCCATTAAACTGAAATAAAGGCGTTTTCCGTGGCGATGCGTAAGTTGCGCTATAGTGAAAGCCGGATACCGGCGATTTTGAAATGAGCTATAGTCAAATCTGGTGTATGGAGAATCAAGCGGCCTGCTGTTTTTGATCCCCATTTTGTTTAACGCCGTCAACGAATTTTGTACCTTCGATGACATCCGCTAACAATTTGTAACCCCTCAGCCGGAACCATTTTTTCTGTGCTACTTCCATCAGTTTGGAGTTGGAGTTGGAGTTGTCCCATTTTGACGGACAGTTTTTCATGGAGTCGAGAAAGTCTCGACTTGTGAAAGCGGACTGCAGTTTATCGCGATTTGATTATTCTCATTCAGTTTCCTCTCAAAATTGTTCGGTGATAAGTATCCCAGTCCAGAATGCCTGCCTTCATTGCGATACCTGTCTGTCCGACGCAGATTTCAACCGTCTGCGGCATAAAGCATCCATCGAAAATGAACACTTCATTCTGTACGGCCAGCTTAGCGGTTCCATCGCCGGTATGATCGAGCTTGGCCCTGTAGCCAGCAGAAGCCAGTCCAGACAGGCCGAAGAACATAAAACCAGAGAACGCCGGACCGCGCAGTTTGTCGAGTTAGTCGGGCAAATGCGCGCTTCCATCGAACGGATGGAAGCCGATGTCAAACGGCTCGTCGCATCGTTCGAAAAACGTGATGGTGATGCATGGCGGGAAAAGCTCGCGCTCGACATTCTGGGCGCAGACGATATTCCGCAGCAGGAAGCCGATGAAAGCATTACGGCCTACCGCAAGCGGCTGGAACAGCACCTCATCGACGAAATGCTCAACCCGGACGGCACGATCAAGGACAAATACAAAAACGATCCGAAATACGGCGACTACGCGGAATGGGCGCAGAAACAATTCCACCTGAATAGTGCCAAAGCGGCTGTCGCGGAACTGGATGATGACAATACCAGCCCGCAACACAAGGAACAGATCCTCGATGAAATGAAACAGCGTGGCTATATCGAGGAAATGACCTTTGCGGATCGCACGACTCAAAGCAAAAACACACAATCTTCTGTGCGCGATATCCATGATGATTTCGAAGATAAAGCAACACAGCGGATAATTTCAACGGATGCAGCCTTGAAGTTTATGTCATGAGCTACTGGAAAACCGGATTCGTATTGGCTGCCCGTCTGGCGATACCAGCAACCTGTTCGCGCACGTTATCAATAAAAAATAACCCTTCCGTACCACCACGAACATGAAACGCGATGCCGGCGGCAGGTGCGTCGTTTTGCTCAAAGAAAAACTTGATATGCGTCATACCATGCGCGGCAAAATCGCGTGTAAGTACCGTCTTGATCTGGTCATCCGTAACACCCGACTGGGTCCCCATACGGACAGAAATCCCTACTCCGTTCGGATTATTTTCTGACCACTCGCTCCCGGCAACGAGCACACACGGCTGTTTCCAGCAGGTGACATAGTCTTCCTTGGCCGATAGCAACGCATCCTGCGCAAATGCAACACCGCCAAGAACTACGAACAGAACACTCAGAATTACAATCAAATAGCTGAGAAATCCATGATTTATCAGTACCTTGGATTGTGACAAAAGGGAACCATTTTGTCACAATTTGCATATTTTCTTATTGAGAGAAAAGCAGCCGATCTTGCCTGCTTTTCGATGCGATTATTCCATTT
>CAYXFV010000058.1:0-18574 GCA_964464365.1 uncultured Nitrosomonas sp.
TTGCTCCGACACGGACTTTCTCCGTGCTGTTTATGCGCCTTCACAGGCGCACTTGGGATTCATTACATTCACCGCCAAACTACTCACTAACGAGCAAAAAACGCCGGACATCGAATTTTTCTAAATAAAATTCGGATGGCAGCCGATAAAGTCAGGTATTACCTACTTTCCAAGCCACAGCTAATAAAAAAATGAACCTTATTCCGATTCAATCAAATGATCTGAGAATTGAGCAACCGCTGCCATGGAATTTATATGACCAGGACCATAAGCTGCTATTTAAACGCGGCGCCATCATTAAATCCAATGACGAATTAGAAAAACTATCGGAGTTATCCATTTATCGCAACGATGAAAATCAGCCGGAACAATCTGGATTAAGTTCGATACAGTTTGATTTTAAGCACATTAACTTCAGAGTCGGCGATAAATTACAAATCAAACTGCATTCCGATGCCAAGGCGTCGCAAAACTCGGACAATAATGATTATTTCACCGCGGTCGTGATGGGCTATGTTCCGAACAAAACACTCATCATTTATCTGTCTAACGTAGATCAACTGGTTGGATACCCGCTGCTCGAAGGCGATCAAACGCTGATTCGTTATTTCAATAGCCAATACATATTCAGTTTTACCGTTTTTATTGAACATATTGTAAAACTACCCTTTAAATACGTACACCTGTCACTTCCCAAACATGTTCTAAGACAAACCGTACGCAAATCGTTACGTATCGAATGCAATGTAGAAGCAAAAATCACGCTCAATAATCAATCCTACACAGGGACTCTCATTAATCTCAGCACTACAGGCGCCGGATTAAATATTCGTAGTAGCGATCTCGGAGAGAATGTCGGTACGATCGGAGAAAATGGCAGTCCTGCCGATGTCGCTTTTGATATTGCATTTCAGGAAAAGGTCATTCCATTATCGCTGCACTCGAAAATCCGTTCATTTAACACCGGCAAAAATGAGGACGGGGGACTCTCCTATGGTCTTGAATTTCTCCAGTTAACACCTGATCAAATTGTGATGCTGCGCAGTTTCATCTACAAGGAAATCATTGATAATTACAGCAAAGTCATCTGATTTTCCAGGATAAAAAGAACAGGAGCGGCATACCCCGCAAAAGGTATCTCTCAAAAGCATTCCTCAAAGGCATCTCTCAACAGACATGCTTCCAAAATACACCGTAATATACCCGAAGTGCTGTATTACACCGGTGTATTCTGGTACGACACCGCGCACTATTCCGGAAGAATGCATCAACGACGCATTTCAACGGATCATCCGAATACCGCAATCCAAAGGTAATTTGAACTGACAGCCTACTGGTGCAATATTCCGGTTAAGGTATAATAACGGGTTTATTTATTTTTTGAATTGTTGGAGGTTTTTATGCCTATTTATGAATATCTTTGCAATTCATGTGGCGTTAAAAAAGAGCATATCCAGAAGATGAGCGATGCGCCCATCGAAATCTGTCCCGAATGCGGTGGCGCGGATTATACCAAACTGATTTCAGCCGCCGGATTTCAACTGAAGGGCAGCGGCTGGTACGTGACGGATTTCAAGAACAAGCCTGCATCAACATCGACAGCAGCGCAATCCGAAAAAAGCAAGGTACAGTCGTCACCGGAGTCCAAAGCCGGTTCCCAAACGGATTCAAAAACCGATGCTGCTGCGGCAAAACCCAGTGAAACCAAAACCAGCGCAACAACAACCAGCACAACGACTGCGGCTGATTGATCAGACCAACCATTCACGATGCTAAAATTTTCTCAATCCGATAATACTGTTACTTTCCGGCCAAATACCTAAATACCCATTATGCGTACAAATTACTGCGGAGCCATTAATACTCAATACCTTACTGAAGTCGTCACCCTGTTTGGCTGGGTACACCGGCGCCGCGACCACGGCGGCGTAATTTTCATCGACTTGCGCGACCGCGAAGGCCTGGTGCAGATCGTCTGCGATCCCGACAATATCGAAACCTTTCAGCTCGCGGAAAAAATCCGCAACGAATATGTATTAAAGGTCACCGGTAAAGTCAGGAAACGGCCGGAAGGCACCATCAATCCGTCACTGAACAGCGGCGAAATAGAAGTACTGGTAGCCAGCATGGAAATCCTGAACACCTCGCTGACACCGCCATTCCTGATGGATGATGACCATATCAGCGAGTTTGTCCGGCTGGAGCACCGCTATCTCGATCTGCGCCGCCCGGTCATGCAGTCCAATCTGCGCCTGCGGCACAAAGTGACCATGGCCGTGCGCGTTTTTCTCGACCAGCAGGGTTTTCTCGATATCGAGACACCGATACTGACAAAATCAACGCCAGAAGGTGCGCGTGATTACCTGGTGCCGTCACGCGTTAACGCAAACCACTTCTTCGCATTGCCGCAATCACCGCAGTTGTTCAAGCAATTACTGATGGTTTCCGGGTTTGATCGTTATTACCAGATCGCGCGCTGCTTCCGCGACGAAGACCTGCGCGCCGACCGGCAGCCGGAATTCACCCAGATCGATATAGAAACTTCTTTTCTTACCGCAGAAGAAATCATGACGCTGATGGAAGAAATGATCCGCCAGCTGTTTCAATCGGTCAGCAATATTACATTACCCGCTCCGTTCCCGCGCCTGACGTATGCGGAAGCGATGCACAGATACGGCAGCGACAAACCGGATTTACGGGTTTCACTGGAATTGACGGAACTGACCGACATTATGAAGGACGTGCCGTTCAAGGTCTTCCGTGAAGCTGCGGAAAAACCGAATGGCCGGGTTGCCGCCATGCGCGTCCCCAACGGCGGCCAACTGACGCGCAAGGAAATCGACGATTACACGCAGTTTGTCAGCATATACGGCGCAAAAGGGCTGGCCTATATCAAAGTCAATAGCCTTGCCACCGGTCAGGCGGGATTACAATCACCGATTCTGAAATTTTTACCGGAAGATATCATACAGACCATACTCGAACGTACCGGCGCACAAGACGGCGACCTGATTTTCTTTGGCGCGGACAAAGCCAAAATTGTCAATGAAGCACTTGGCGCATTACGCATCAAAGTCGGCCATCAGCACGGCCACGCCACTGCCGACTGGCGGCCTGCCTGGGTTGTCGATTTCCCGATGTTCGAATGGGACGAGGAAGAAAACCGCTGGCAGGCACTGCACCATCCGTTCACCTCCCCGTCCGACGGTCACGAGGATCTGCTGGTTACCAATCCCGGCGCGGCATTGTCAAAAGCCTATGATATGGTGCTCAATGGTTCCGAAATCGGCGGCGGCTCAGTGCGTATCCATCGTCAGGATGTACAGTCGAAAGTTTTCAACGCGCTCAATATCTCCGACGAAGAAGCCCGGGAGAAATTCAGCTTTCTGCTCGAGGCGCTGCAATACGGTGCTCCGCCGCATGGCGGCATTGCCTTTGGACTGGATCGCATCGTTACATTGATGACCGGTTCCGAATCGATCCGTGATGTCATCGCGTTTCCTAAAACACAGCGCGCGCAGTGTCTGCTGACCCATGCCCCAAGCATGGTTGAGGAAAAACAGCTCAAAGAGTTGAATATCCGGCTGCGCAAAACGGAGCAACCCCAGGGTTAAGCTTTGATGAACCGGATTGCCACGATGTATAAAGTACCTGTATCCGTTCTGGTCGTCATACACACACCGGACTTGCAGATCCTGCTGCTCGAACGCGCAGACCATCCCGGTTACTGGCAATCGATCACCGGTAGCCAGGATGCGGGAGAAACACTGCAAGAAACCGCAATCCGCGAAATCAGCGAAGAAACCGGGCTGGACCCGACGATTTATCCGCTGTCATCACTTTCGGATTGGGCAACGGAAAATCGGTACGAGATTTTTGAAGAATGGCGCTGGCGTTACGCGCCAGGCGTCACACACAATACGGAGCATGTTTTCAGCCTGTGTCTGCCTGAACTACGGCCTGTCACACTTGCGCCAGAAGAGCATCTCACATACCTCTGGCTCCCGTGGCAGCAGGCCGCCGAGAAGGTTTTTTCCTGGACTAATGCAGAAGCCATCCGCAACCTGTCATTGCATCACGAACAAGCGTCTCAGTCTCCCTCCCCCTGCCCGATCATCTGATTCAGTCTCCCGATATCAAAACAATCCGCCGACTGTGCCATGTCCGGTGTTTCAGCAAACGGCACTTTGCCGAGCAGCGGTGCATCGATTCTTTGCTGCAAGGCGGCGATATTTTCTTCCGGCATGAGCATGCCGGGGTCAATGCCATTAGCCACCCAACCGGCAAGACGTAATCCGGCATGTTGAATCGCCTGCACCGTCAGCAGGGCATGATTGATACACCCCAATCGCATACCTACAACCAGTATCACCGGCAGATTGAGCGCCCGCGCCAGATCGGCGGTTGTTTCATGCGCATTGATCGGCACCAGAAATCCGCCCACCCCTTCGACGACAACCACATCGGCACTTTTTGCCAGCCTGTCGTAACAATGCCTGATGTGTGCTATTTCTATCGCAATGCCCTCCTGTCCGGCGGCAATATGCGGCGCTATGGGTGCCTGCAACGCATACGGATTCAGATCATCCTGCAAAACGGCAATATTACCTGCGGCACGCAGTAATTCCACATCCTGCCATTGACCCTGTTCATTGCCGGCCGCAATCGGTTTCATACCCACGACTGATTGATGCCGGGTAGCCAGCGTCTGAAGCAGCAGGCAACTGACGTATGTTTTACCGATACCGGTATCCGTACCCGTTACAAAAAAACCTGCGGACATCGCAGCGTTATTCCATCAGGATTTGCCTGCGGATTTCAGGTGTCACCACCGTCTGCTTAGGCGGCAGTTTCCAGGCATGGCCATAGACCACCTCGAAAGTTGCGGGCAGTTTTCCGTTTGTACGCATGGTGTCATAGTGCGCGATAACCTTCTGCCATTTTGTCTTCCCGGTCAACCCTGAATGCCTGCCCTGCGCGACAGTGTGCGCACCGATGGCTTTCAGATCGCACATGACGCTGCGCATATCGTCATAAGTCAGCGTGATATATTCCATATCCATAACCGGCGTCGCAAAACGGCTATGCACAAGCAGGTCGCCGATATCGTGCATGTCGATAAACCGGTTAACATGCGCATACTGATCCACCTGTGCAAAAGCGTGCCTGAGCTCCTTCAAGGTATCGGGACCCAATGTGCTGAACATGAAAAGACCGTCCGTCGTCAGAACACGGTTCATTTCCCGGAAAGTACGCTCCAGGTCATTACACCACTGCAATGTCAGATTGGACCAGACCATATCGATGCTCTCATCCTTGAACGGTAATTGCTCAATATCGACGCAGGCATACCGCACGCTGCTTTTCTTCCGGAATGGCCAGAACCGCAGGCCGCTGCCCTGCTGTTCCGCCTGAAACCGCGACTGCTGCAACATCCCCAATGCAATATCAACAGCCAGCAACAGGCTGTCAGGGTAACGTTCGACGAGTTTGCGGCTGCCGTAACCGGTACCGCTGCCAGCGTCGAGTATTCTGCCCGGCATGTACTTGATCAATTCCAGGCGCTCAAACATACGGTTGCTGACTTCACGCTGCAACACGGCGGATTGGTCATAACCAGCTGCTGCTCTTTCAAATGCATGACGCACCTGGCGCTTATCCAGAATAAAATCAGAAGACATCGATACAGGCTATAAATTGTTCAGGGTCGGATAAAAAAGGCGCATGGCCGCAGTGTGGAAACAGTATGAGTCTGGCATTTTTCAATTGCTGAGCCATCCACTGCGCAGCAGATGGCGGCGTAATCACATCATGATCGCCATGCAATAACAATACGGGTTGTTCAATACCGCACAGTTTATGGCGCATGTCATTGGTTTGCAAAGCTACAAGTCCTTTCTGCAATGCCGCATAATCAGGCCGCTCACGTTCAAAAAAATATTCGCGCAATTGCGCCAGAGTATGCGTCAAATGCCGTTCTCCATTGATTTGCAAGGTCAGAAAACGATTAATGGTTGTTTTGTAATTCAGATGCAGATTCTCCAGAAACAGTTGCAGGAAGCGGCTTTCCATTCCCCAGGGCCAGTCCTGCCGTTGTACAAAACATGGAGTGGTGGCCACCAGTATCAGTTTCCTGACACGCCCCGGATCATTCACGGCAAGCTGCATGGCGATCTGACCACCGAGCGACCAGCCACAGACCGTGCAATTATCAGGCAGGTGTTCATGGATGATGTCAACCACATGGTTGAAATCACCGGGCTCATGCGCCAGACTGAACCCGTGTCCGGGCAGATCAAACACATGCACGCAATAACGCATGGCCAGTTGATCACGAACCCCTTTCCACACACCACCATGCATTGCCCAGCCATGCAGCAAAACCAGGTCTGGGCCGCTGCCCAGCGTTTCACAATGGATCGCCTGCTTAGCCATACGACATCATCCGCCAGCCGCGATGTGATGCAACACATCGGTCAAACGCAGTATATCCGCTTCCTCATGCGCCGCAGACAGTGAAATGCGTAGCCGCGCAGTACCCTTCGGTACGGTCGGCTGGCGAATCGCTGGCACCAGAATACCCTTTTCTTTCAGTTCGCTGCTGACATGCAACGCCGCCCGCGTTTCCCCGATCAGTAAAGGCTGTATGGGTGTATCCGACGGCATTAACCGCCATTTCAACGGTTGCAGCTTTGTTTTCAGTAATGCAATAAGCCGGTGCAATTTCCCCCGCCGCCAGTCATCGTTTTCAATGCGCTCCAAGCTTTTCAGCAACGTGTGCGCCAGTAATGGCGGGCTGGCTGTGGTGTAAATATAGCTTTTTGCGGTTTGCACCAGTGTTTCGATAACGTCGTCCGCTGCGGCGACAAATGCGCCGAAAACACCTGCGGCTTTACCCAGTGTCGCCATATAAATGACTCGCGGGGAATGTCGCGTTTCCTCCGCTGCCGAAGAAAACAATATGCCGCGCCCCTTGTCGCCCAGTACGCCGAATCCATGCGCATCGTCAAGCAGCAGCATGGCATCGTATTGTTCGCATAGTCTGATCAATTGCCGGACTGGCGCAATATCGCCGTCCATACTGAATACTGCGTCGGTAATAATCAGTTTGCGCCCGGAACCGGATGCGGCCAGACGCTGCTCCAGCAGCGTCATATCGAAATGCGGATAACGCGTCAACTGCGCCCTTGAAAGCAGCGCCGCTTCATTCAATGACGCGTGATTCAGTTTATCCGCAAAAATGACATCGTTTCTTCCGGCCAGCGCGGTGATAACGCCCATGTTGGCCATATAGCCTGTTGAAAAAAGCAGCGCTGCCGGAAAACCGGTAAATTTCGCCAGCGCCCGCTCCAGAGCGTGATGTGCCGCACTGTGTCCGTTAATAAGATGCGATGCTCCCGCGCCGACGCCATAGTGCTGCGCACCCTGGCAGGCGGCCTGAATCAATTCGGGATGATTGGCCAGCCCCAAGTAATCATTGCTGCAAAACGAGAGATAAGAACGATCATCAATAACGATATGCGTCGACTGAGGACCCGCCATAACAGCGCGATGACGCTTCAGGCCCTGCTGCTCCCGAATATGCAGGCGCTCAGTCAGATCAGAAAACATGCATTTCTGCTTAAATGCAAACCAGCTCGGGTATTTACAGCAGTGACTGCATGCCCAGCTTATCCAGTAAGACCTGATCCAGCTGCACTTCCGGATTACCGGTAGTCAGTAACTTGTCACCGTAAAAGATGGAATTGGCGCCCGCCAGAAAACATAAAGCCTGTACCGCTTCAGACATTTCACGCCGACCTGCGGATAAACGTACCATGGCTTTCGGCATGGTTATCCGCGCTGCGGCTATGGTGCGCACAAATTCAAACGGGTCGAGTTTTGCGGTGCCGTAAAGCGGAGTTCCTTCCACCTGCACCAGATAATTAATAGGCACCGACTCGGGATAAGGATCCAGATTAGCCAGCTGCGCAATCAATCCCGCGCGCGCTTCGCGTGTTTCCCCCATGCCGACGATCCCGCCGCAACAGACATTGATGCCGGCACTGCGTACTTCCTGCAGGGTATTCAGTCGATCCTGATACTGCCGTGTTGTGATGATTTCACTGTAATAGTCGGGTGAAGTATCCAGGTTATGGTTATAGTAATCCAGCCCGGCATCGCCCAATTGTTTCGCCTGCCCCGGCTTTAGCATCCCCAGTGTCGCACAGGTTTCCATCCCCAGGTTTTTAACGGCGCTGATCATCGCGGTTACTTTTTCGATATCCCGCTGCTTAGGGCCACGCCATGCCGCGCCCATGCAAAATCGCGTAGCACCCTGCGCTTTTGCGGCTGCTGCTGCGGCGACGACATCGTCAATCGGCAGCATTTCCTGACTCTCGACATTGGTATGATAACGCGCCGCCTGCGGGCAATACCCGCAATCTTCCGGACAGCCGCCCGTTTTAACCGAAATCAGTGTGGACAACTGCACAGCATTAGCATTGTGAAATTGCCGATGCACCTGCTGCGCCTGAAAAATGAGATCATTAAACGGCATATCGAGCAATGACTGTATCTCGGGTACACGCCATTTGACAGGCTTATCTACCGGCTGGGCTATACTATCGGCATTTTTTAAATGATCCGTTTGATCTGCGGTCAGTGAATTACAGCGCATATGACTTCCTATGAATTGATTTGACAGCCTGTTTGGTTTTCAACGTTTTAATTGTAGGTGATGATTACGGATTCAAGTGTCGTTGTCAATTTTAACCGGGAAAAATTTTTAGCCACGTCTCAACCAGTGAATGCTTTTTTCTATAAAAACTGTATTTTATGCGATGCAATTGTCACACAGACACAGGCCACGCAGGATTTTTGTGACGCCTGTTTCAGGCATTTACCGGCAATCCCTGCCCGTCATTGCCCGGTCTGTCTACGCGCATTCGCATCCGACCAGCCGCTGACACACCCGCCACAAAACTGCGGTTCATGTCTGTCAGAACCGCCAGCCTACGACACGACAATTGCCGCGTTAACCTATACATTCCCGGTTGATGCGCTGATACATGCTTTGAAATATCAGGCGCGGCTGGCCATCGCGCCTATTCTGGCCAAATTGCTCATCGAAAAACTACGATGTGTCGCAATCACGCATCAGCCTGATCTGATCATACCCATGCCCTTACACCCCAAACGACTGCGGGAAAGAGGCTTCAATCAGGCGATCGAAATTGCGCGTGATGTCGCCCGCGCATTGAAAACAGAAATGATTCCCGAAGGATGTAAACGCATCCAGAATACGCCACCGCAAGCCGAGTTACCCTGGAAACTGCGTCGAAAAAACGTGCGTAATGCGTTCAGTTGTACGTTAGATTTGTCAGGGCGGCACGTCGCCATCATCGATGATGTGATGACAACCGGCGCCACGTTGAATGCCCTGGCGCATCAACTGCGCATTAAAGGCGCAGCAACAGTGTCCAACTGGGTGATTGCGCGCGCTCAAATCGACCGGCTGCACCCGACATGGACGCCGGATTTTTAATACCACCGCAACCCGCAAGTATCTTATTATGATGTTTCATATTATTCTTTATCAACCTGAAATCCCTCAAAACACGGGCAACATTATCCGTCTGAGCGCCAATACCGGCACCCAGTTGCATCTGGTAAAACCATTCGGATTTATTCTGAATGACAGGCAGTTGTTAAGAGCCGGTCTTGATTATCATGCATTCGCCGCGATTAAAATCCATGAAAACTGGTCCAGCTGCATGCAGGAACTCGAAGGACATCGTTTGTTTGCCGTCACGACAAAGGGAAAAACACGCTATAGCAGTATTCATTTTAAGGATAGCGATGCTTTCGTGTTCGGATCGGAGACCAGAGGATTGCCGCAGGACGTGCTGGACAGTATCGAAGCACAACGGCATATCCGCGTGCCTATGGTTCCAGCCAGCCGCAGCCTGAATTTATCCAATACTGTCGCCATTATCGCTTATGAAGCGTGGCGACAAACCGGATTTCAGGCCGGGATTTAGATGTTCAGACAATCAAAGCGGTTACTGTAAATTCAGGTTTTCGTTCAGGATACGCGGTGTCACAAAGACCAGCAATTCACGCTTATCGTCACGTCTCGCGGTATTTCTGAAAACATGGCCGACATAGGGTATATCGCCGAGTAATGGCACCTTATTGACCACATTGGCTTCGTTACGCTCAAAAATACCGCCGATCACAACTGTTCCGCCATTCTCCACCAATACTTTAGTAGTTACCTGTTTGGTATTGATTGCCGGCGGCAGGAAGGCATTCACACTTTGGCCAATCTTATCCTGATTCACGCTGAGTTCCATATCGATTTGATTGTCATAGGTAATTAATGGCCTGACTTTCAGACTCAATGTGGCATCGACAAACCGGACACTCGTCGCGCCGCTGCTTGTTGCCTGCTGGAATGGCACGCGGTCACCCTGTTCGATAATCGCCTCCACACCATGCGCGGTCACGACACGCGGACTCGCGATGACTCTGCCTTTGGTATCCGTTTCCAAGGCAGACAGTTCCAGATTAATCAAGCGGCCATCATTGATCTTCAACAGGCTTAAACCCAATGTCGCCGGTCCGCCAACCGCCGCTGCTGCCGCCGCCGGGAGGTTTACATTCAGGTTGTCACCCGCAGGCACTTGTGTGCCAATGACCATATTACTTGAATCGACGACACTGCCCGATACACCCAGACGATGGCCTCCGCCTACGCTGGATACATCTTTAACGCCAAAACGCGCGCCCAGATTACGGCTGAACG
The DNA here is from genome assembly GCA_964464365.1 of uncultured Nitrosomonas sp. Taxonomy (GTDB): domain Bacteria; phylum Pseudomonadota; class Gammaproteobacteria; order Burkholderiales; family Nitrosomonadaceae; genus Nitrosomonas. The sequence goes on from CAYXFV010000058.1 coordinate 10,790, forward strand.
TTTCCGTCGCCTCAACGATCCGCGCTTCAATCATCACCTGTCTTTCAAAGACATCCAGCCGTTTGACACGTTTTCTGATTTCAGAGATTTTGGTCGGAATATCGGTAACCGTCAGCGTGTTACTGATTTCGTCGAGATTGAGTGTACCCCGATTACTCAACATGCCTTCAAATGATATTGAATTGACCCGGCGATGATTGAGCTGGAATGTTTCGGTCGTTAATGGCTCCAGTTCCGTAATCTGCTGCCTTGCTTCGAGATCCAGCAATTCTCTATCCGCCAGTTCTTTGCTCGGCGCGACAAAAATAACGTTACCGGTTTGCCGTTTAGCCAGACCATTGGATTGCAGCACGATATCGAGCGCCTGATCCCAGGGCACATCTCGCAAGCGCAATGTCAGATTACCGCCGACGGAATCGCTGGCGATGATGTTCAGATTGGTAAAATCCGCGATTACCTGCAACACAGCACGCACTTCTACATTCTGGAAATTGAGCGACAACTTCTCACCGACATAGCCGCCATTTTCGAGTCTGCGCCGCGCGGCCTCATCTTCCTCTCCGGTCAATGGCCGGACTTCCAGCACAAACTGATTCTCCATCTGATGCGCCGCATGCTCCCAGCGCCCGACAGATTCAACCACCATACGCACGTTATCACCTTGCGCGGTAGCGCCAATAATTTTTACAGGCGTGCCGAAATCAATCACATCCAATCGCCTTTCCAGATTACGCGGCAAATAGGTATCGACGAATTCCACAACCAGATTTTCACCCATTTTACGGACATCGATCCCTGTTCCAGGATGCATCAAATCAACAATAATCCGCCCTTCACCCGTCTCGCCGCGTCTAAAATCCACATCGAGCATACTGTTCAGTTCTTTTTCCGCAACACCTTGCGTGAATTTAGCCGATGCATTTTCCCTGCGATGGCGATCGGAAACGGTATTCAATGTAATTAAAAGGGATTTGCCCTGAACTTGAACGTCGTGATGCATCAATCTGGAAAGATTCAACACCAGGCGCGTCCGGTCACCCACTTGTACAATATTGATGCTGTGCAGATCACCTTCATCAATTTCCTGGAAATTTCGCCCCAGTCCATTGGCCACATCATAAAAATCGAAATATATTCTGTTGGGATTACTCAATACGACACCGATCGGTGTTGTTCCCGGCATTTCTTCCAGCGTCAGCCTGGCAACAACCTGGCCATTCTGCATTGTCGATATGTCAATTGCCTCCAGATTATTGAGCTGTTTTCCTTCCGATTCGAAATCAAATGCTGCATAAACGATGCCGATTGTTGATAACGACAGTACAGCACACCATGCCCATAAGACAAAATTTTTGAATAACGGTAATTTCATTGTTTAACTCCTAATCTTTTAGCATCAGTGTACTGATTCGTTCCGTCCATTCATTGGCGCCATCTTGAACTATTTCCCGCAATTTGATTTCTGATTCTGAAATTTGACGAATCTGGCCGAAATCCTGGCCCAGATAATTACCCACAGCAACCCGGTACAACGTACCTTCCGGAGATTTAATCACTGCAAAAAAGGCCGCGTTCTGCTCTAAGGTGCCCACCATCTCAAGGCTTTCCAGTGGATAGCTTTCCAGAAATTCCTTGCGCCGATGTAAATCAGGCTGAATGCCGCTGCCGATATTAGGCGCCAGCTCATTTTTTCTGGGCGCGAACGGATTCGGAATATCAAATGCGGCATAGGTAAATGATTCGTATGTTTTTACTTCGGGAAGCGGATCAACCTGTCCCTGCAATCCATTACCGGCTGTATTGACAAACGCTTCCAGATCGCTATAACTGCTGTCACTTTCACAAGCCATTAATAATGCCGTGACCAATAACGCCATAAACAGGCAATTCACCCGCTTCATCGCACTTGCTCCCCGTGATTTGCTATTTCATTCTCATCCAGGTAACGAAATGTTTTCGCAACAGCATCAAGAACCAGTAAATTATCATTCCCCGGCACAATGCTGATATTGTTCAGCGTCACGATACGCGGCAGTTTCGCAATATCGCTGGCAAAGGCGCCGATATCATGATACTTGCCGGTTACCCTGACTGTTACGGGCAGCTCGGCATAAAATTCATTGATTGTTTCATTCTCGGCGGGCTTAAAAAGTTCGAATTGCAGTCCACGTCCCAAGCCTGCCTGATTAATATCGACCAGCAAAGCTTCCATTTCCGATTTATTCGGTAACTGCCTGAGTAACACGCTGAGCGATTCCCCGATATCCTGTAATTGCTGCTTCAGGATCGGCAGATTCACAACGTTTCTCTTTTTAACCAGATAAGTATCCTTCAGCGTCTGCTCTTCAGCCTGAACCTGCTCAAGACGATCCAGCTGGTCACTCCAGACAAAATAGTAACCCCCTGCGATAATCGCAACGAATAATATCAACAACGCTAACGCCACAATCTGTGTGGGCCATTTTCCCGGATCATTGGGATCCAGATACTGTAATTCCTCGATTAAATTCATAGCGAACAACTCTTAAAGGACTTGGGATTCTTCAATATCATCGCTGCTTTTCGATGATTTCAGTCTGACATTCAAATTAAACTCATTCTGGCGCGTATTATTCACATTCACCGCTTTAATCTCGATGAGCACAGGCGTCTCCAGCCACTGTGACGATTCCAGATTTTTCATCAATGTCGACACCCACGCATTCGATTGCGCGTAACCACTTAAATGAATATTCTGGCCGTGTTGCTTAATGCTTTTAAGATAAACGCCATCCGGCAATTGCCTGACAAGTTGATCGAGTAAATGCACCACTTCAGTGCGGTTTCCCTGCAATGCTTCAACGACGCCTTTACGTGACAGCAATTCCTGAATTTTGCTCCTGACATCCCGAATCTCACCGATCTGCCGATCCAGAATGGCAATATGATTACTCAGGTATTGATTACGGCCATTCTGCGCATCAATCTTTCCGGTGATAGCATCGTATCCCGCCCAGATAATCAGCATACCGACCGTGAAAACAGCACCCGCTGAAATTGCAGCCTGCTGTTGTCGGGTTTTACGTTTTAATTCCCGATGTGGAAGTAAATTTATTCGAATCATGATGGATCAAAGCTTCGCATAGCCAGACCACAGGCAATTAAAAGGGAAGGCGCATCTGCATTGATTTGCCTCGGTGTAATACGGCTTGATAAATCCATACTTGAAAACGGATTAACCACTAGCGTGCTCACCCGAGTACGTGCAGCGATAATTTCATCAAGCCGGGGGATTGCGGCGCATCCACCTGCAATAATAATATGATTAATTTCAGTATATTGCGTAGAAGTGTAGAAAAACTGAATGGCACGCATAACTTCAATTGCCAGTGTTTCACAGAATGGATTTAAGACATCCGCCTCATAGTTCTCCGGCAGATTACCGCTTCGCTTGGCTCTTTCTGAATCTTCCAGAGACAGATTAAACTGGTTATGTATCTCCTGAGTCAGCTGATCACCGCCAAAATGCTGATCACGCATATACACAGATTCACCGTTATGAAACACATTGGCTTTCATCACCGTTGCGCCAATGTCGATAAGCGCCACAATCTGATTATCGCCGCTGTCAGGCAACTGCTCTCTTATCCATTCAAAAGCGGCCTGCGCAGCATAGGATTCAACATCCATCACGACAGCCTTCAATCCCGCCATTAAAGCAGCCGCTACGCGATCTTCCACCTTTTCCTTACGTGATGCTGCGATCAATACCTCTACTTCATCAGGACTCCGGGTTAGCGGATGAAGCACCTGAAAATCCAGACACACTTCATCAAGCGAAAAAGGAATATATTGACTGGCTTCATTCTCCACCTGAAACTCAAGATCATCCTCGCGCTGTCCTGCCGGTACGATAATTTTCTTGGTAATCACATCTGACGCAGGCAGCGCCAATGCCACATTCTTACATCTGGAGCCTAATCGTTTCCAACCATGTTTTATGCTTTCGCCTACGGACGCCAGATCAACGATACTGCCATCCTGCATGGCATCGCTTGCCAGTGGCTCAATCACATAGCGCTCAACGCGAAAGCTTTCTTTTCCCTTGCCAACCTTGGATAATTCAACCATTTTCACTGAAGAAGAACTGATATCAACACCTATCAGCGATGGCGATTTTATTTTCATGAAGTCAAGATTGATATCAAATTTTCCCTTGAACATTGTTTTATTTGAGGCGATACTCACAAAAATGTTAATTAACAAAACAGCTTAAAATGTATGCAATACATTTCCGCATGTTTAACCGCTTCTGCTCGCAACCAACAATCTGGCGACCATTCTGACAGACTGTAAAAAATATGATTTACGGAAAAAAGGGATATATACCCCTCAAAATGCTTTCTTAATTAAAATCTCATTAACTTTTTAACCGATTTTCATGATCACTCGCTGGATTTATTATTTTTTTGTTTTTACGATTGGTATAGGTGTCATCGGTCTGCTCATGCTCGTTTTTGCCGCATTAGTAACCTACTCTTCGTTACCGTCACTCCAGGTGCTTACGGACTATCGCCCCAAAATACCTTTACGCATATATAGTGATGAAGGATTAATGATTGGTGAATTCGGCGCTGAACGACGCGATCTGGTTACTATCCGGGAAGTACCGGAGCATCTTAAGCAGGCGATACTGGCTGCTGAAGACGACCGTTTTTATGAGCACAGCGGCGTTGATTATTTAGGCGTACTGCGTGCCGCCTATTCTAATTTTGTTGCCGGCGGCGTACGTCAGGGCGCAAGCACCATTACCATGCAGGTCGCCAGAAACTTCTTCCTGACACGCGAAAAAACCCTGACAAGAAAATTCAGCGAAGCTTTGCTCGCATTTAAAATCGAGCGCAATCTATCCAAGGACAAGATACTCGAACTCTATGTCAATCAGATCTACCTCGGCCAGCGCAGCTATGGTTTCGCAGCGGCTGCCCAGACATACTTCGGTAAATCGCTGCAGAACATCACCATGGCAGAGGCCGCAATGCTCGCCGGTCTCCCCAAAGCACCATCGAGTTTTAATCCCGTAATTAATCCCAAACGTGCAAAAACAAGGCAGGTTTATGTTCTGGGAAGATTGCTGAAACTCAATCATATTTCCGAGCAGGAATATCAGCAATTAGAACAACAACCTGTTCCGGTCGTAAAGCAGGCACGGGAATTTGCGATGTCGGCGGATTATGTCGCTGAAATGGCAAGACAGGTTATTTATGACCGGCTGCAGGAAGAAACCTACAGCCGGGGTATCCGAGTCTACACCACTATCAGACAACGCGATCAGACAGCCGCGCACCAGTCAGTACGCACCCATGTACTGGATTATGACAAGCGCAGAGGCTACCGTGGGCCGGTTGGTTATATCAATCCGATAAAACAAGGTACGGATACGGAAAAAGCACTCGATGAAGCGCTCGATGACGTCAGTGACAGCGGAGATATCATCCCGGCTATCGTTCTTTCCGTAAAAAACAGGGAAATACAAGCCTATGCGAAAGGCGGCCAGCCTATCCATATCAAGACCGATGGATTGAAATTCGTAGAGAAGTTTCTCAGCGAGAAAAAACATACCGATAAACGATACATCAGCCCCGGCGCGATCATCCATATTCAGCAGAACGCTGAAAAAAAATGGCATGTCACACAACTGCCGAAAGTCGAAGCCGCTCTGGTTTCTCTTGATCCGAATGACGGCGCCGTGCGGGCGTTAGTGGGCGGTTTTGATTTCCATCTCAACCAGTTCAACCATGTCACGCAAGCCTGGCGTCAGCCGGGTTCCAGTTTCAAGCCGTTTATTTACTCGGCATCACTCGAAAAAGGATTCACAGCCGCAACAATCGTCAATGACGCCCCGCTTTCTTTCAGTGCAACCCAGACCGGCAGCAAATCATGGGAACCCAGAAACTTTGACGGCAAGTATGGCGGACCGATGCGCATGCGTGAAGCACTGGCCAAATCCAAAAATCTGGCATCGATCAGGATTCTGCAGGCCATCAACATACCCTATGCGCGCGACTATATTACCCGGTTCGGATTCGATGCGGATAAACACCCGCCCTATCTTCCCATGGCGCTGGGATCCGGCTCGGTAACACCATTGCAAATGGCGTCAGGTTATGCTGTTTTTGCCAACGAGGGCTATCGTATCCAGCCGTACTTTATCAAACGCATTGAGGACGAACAGGGCAATATTCTCGAAGTCACTCAACCCCAAACACCATCCAACGGCGCAACCCGCGTCATCGATCCACGCAATGCATTCATTATGACGAGCATGATGCAGGACGTGATCAATTACGGCACTGCTGTGCGCGCAAAACAGCTAGGGAGAAGCGATCTCGCCGGGAAAACAGGCACAACCAGCAATTTTATCGATGCATGGTTTTGCGGTTTTCAGAAAGATCTGGTCGCAGTGACCTGGATTGGCTATGATGAACCGCAATCATTAGGCACAAACGAAACCGGAGGGCGTGTTGCCCTGCCGATCTGGATGCAATATATGAGCACCGCTTTAAAAGACGTACCTATTGCAAAATATACCCCGCCAGAAGGTATTCTGGTCGAAAGAATTGACCCGAGTACCGGTCTGAGAGTAACGTCAAATGGCATAACGGAGTATTTTTTTCGTGAACAACTGCCGCCCATGTTAAATGAATATACGACCCAGGATTTTGGCGGCACCTCTCAGAACCTAAAAGATCAACTCTTTTAAACCTGTGACAACAATAATCATTATCATGAAAATCATGAGACGCTGAAAAGAAAGGCATGATCCCAATGGCCGGATACTTTCGTGTGCGCGGGTCAAAACGCTACAAATATGAAAGATTTTGCTTTATTATTTTTATACACATGCTATCGATATCCATTATCTCTATACTATTTCAAGAATGAGGTCATTATGAAATGCTTTGCCACAACACTCGCCATGTTACTTACACTGTATTCCGGTTTGTCACTTGCGGATCGAATTCCATTCGGGCATCAGGTCAGTATGGTTCAAAACTATAATCGCGCCGCACCTCAAATTGCCACATCCGGGCTGATCGGCGATGGCGGCGCGCCAATGCTGGTCGCACATGGTTTCAAAACCGTTATTGACATGCGTACCGTTAATGAAGGCACGCGCGAAGAAAAAGCACTGGTGGAAGCTGCCGGGATGATTTACGTCAATATTCCGATGACTGTTGCCGATATCAGCCAAGACCACCTGGAGGCATTCACCAAAGCCATCGAACAATTACCCAAACCGGTTTTAGTCCACTGTGGATCCGGTAATCGCGCAGGGGCGATCTGGGCAAGTTATCTCATCAGCAAAGGCACCGATCCCGAAGAAGCTTTGGCTGAAGGCCGCAAAGCCGGCATGCGCCCACCGATGGAAGAAAAGGTCAAAGAAGCTTTCCTGAATTGATAACAGAATAGCACTGTCAACCGGCTTCCCGGTTGACAGCATTTTTGCTGAGTTCATCGTTGTCATTGTTTTACTGATCTTCGTTTCACGCATCGGCACGATAAACAGCCACGTGCCGGTTCAATCAATCCCCAGGTTCCTGTCAAATACCCTTCCGTAAAGCACCTCGCTCGACAGACCACTTAAGAATGGAATGCTCGAATTCATACCCATCGCGTCGAATCGCTTTGTACGATCACTATTAGATCGTTTTTCTTTTAGTTGGAATCGTGGGATTCCCTGTACGTTAAAATAACCTGAGTTCGGGATAAGCCCTCAATCTTCGGCTAAACAATTGATCTTGG
>CAYXFV010000059.1:0-18109 GCA_964464365.1 uncultured Nitrosomonas sp.
GCATTACCGGATGGGATTGGATTATTAATGTTGTTTCTAAATAGAGTTGGAATAATATCAGCATGGATGGCAAAGGCGCCTGGAGAGACAATGTGTTTGTCGAGCGCTTGTGGCGCAGCGTCAAATATGAGGAAGTTTATCTCAATGCCTATGAGTCAGCGTCCGAGGCCAAACAATCGCTGGCTAAGTATTTTCAGTTTTACAATGAAAACCGAAAACATCAGACCTTGATGGCAATACCCGATCAGGTCTATTATGAGTCCATCAGGTTGCTTGAGACAGGTTGATATATCGGGAAAATAACTCCTAAGGCTCCTGTCCAAAAATTGGGGTCCACTTCTACTAAGATTGCAGCTGTTTTATTTAGTATTCTAGGTATGGGAATGCCTATACTCAACGAATGGGGATCCACGATCGGATCTAAATTCTATGACCTAGTTAATACGCCTAATGAAGTCAACAGCTTCTTCCTCCAATTTAAAAACTGGACGCCGCCCCGTACAGACCCATTGGTACTCGATTTGGATAACGATGGTATCGAAACCATCGGTATTGGCGGTACGGTGGTAGTGTTCGATCACAATGCCGACGGCATTAGAACTGGTACGGGTTGGGTTAAAAGCGATGATGGTTTTCTGGTGTTGGATCGTAATGGCAATGGCACGATCGATTCAGGCCGCGAGTTATTTGGTGTTGATACGCTTAAGTCAGATGGCGGATTGGCTACCGACGGTTTTGATGCGCTATCCGACCTGGATTCCAATACAGATGGATTATTTGATCAGAACGACGATGAATTTGCCCATGTGCAAGTTTGGCGCGATTTCAATCAGAATGGCATTTCGACGTCTAATGAATTGTTTTCACTATCACAATTGGGTATTGTCAGCATAGAACTCAATGCCACCAGTCAAAACGTGAACCTTGGTAATGGCAATGTCCAAACAGCAAAAGCTGCGCATTTGACAGTAGATGGCACCGGGCAAACTGGTAATTTGGATCTGGCGAACAATCCGTTCTATCGGGAATTTGTTGATACTATCCCGCCTACGGAACAAGCGCTTGATTTACCGGATAACAAAGGCTCGGGATGGGTACGGGATTTGCGCGAAGCGGCGAGCTTATCGCCTGCGGTGGCGAGTGTTCTGACCAGCTATGTGGAACAAACCAATTATGCAGACCAAAAAACACTACTGAATGACCTGATCACCGCCTGGGCAAATACCTCGACGATGAAAAACAGCGTTGAACAAGCCGCAGATCGCGGTTATTTTCTAATTTATCTGAAACCCAATCAATCCTGGTCGCAACATGATACGCATATGGGTTATTGGAATACGACAGATAGTGCTGTTTTAGATGCGTTGAATCCTGCCACGCATGCAGCTTACGCAGTCGTGCAGCTGCAACAGCAAGCGCTTGTTGAAATGATTAGCGTGCTGGAGCGTTTCAACGGCACTCCGTTGGTAACGGTCGGTACAGACCGGGTAACGCTGGGCAATGGATCTCAGACGATGGTGAGTTCGATACCGGGAATCGCAAATTCAGAAAGGGTATTTGTATCGCTTTCAACGCAGCAAATCGAATTTATGCAGCAAAGCTATGAGACGCTCAAAGAATCCGTCTATGGCAATTTAGTGTTGCAGACGCGACTTGCGCCGTATTTAAACGAAATTATGTTGGAGGCAAATGAATCCGGGCAAGTCTCCGTAAGTTTCTCCACATTCAATACACACCTTGAAAATCAAAAGAGCGCAAATCCCATCGCTGCATTAGCCGACCTGATTGAATTGAACAAATACGCCGGTAATATATTGCAAGGCAATGGTTGGACGGGCCTTGAGATATTGCGCAGCTGGATTGATCAAAATGTTGCCGGTACACAAACACAGAGCATCCTGCAAGATTTAGGTGTGAGTATTATTGATCGTGGTGTTTCTCCCGATGACATCGTCTTTAGTAGTACAAGCAATAAAAGTATCAATGGATTAGCGGGCAACGATGTTCTGAATGGCGGCACGGGCAATGATACGTTGTCTGGCTATGCTGGAAATGACGTACTTTATGGCGGAGGCGGTCGTGACTTCCTGATGGGTGGTAATGGCGATGATATTTTGTGGGGTGGCGGTGGAGAAAATGATTACTTAAGGGGTGATATCGGTAGCGATACGTATCTGTATGCTTCTGGAGATGGAAATATTTCTATCGACAACAGCGATACGCTTTCAGATAGCCAGGATGTACTACGTTTCATGGCGGGCATCGATCCGACAGATGTTTCTGTTCGACGCGATTCCAATAATTTGCTGTTGACGATAAAAAATACCGGGAAAGTAATCAACGTTACCAATCATTTTTATGAAGATGACAACGGTATTTATGCATTAGATATCGTTGAATTCAACGACGGCACCCTGTGGAATGGTGTCATGATCAAACAGATGGTCATGCAAAGCACCGCAGGCAATGACAATATCATCGGTTTTGCATCCGACGACACGGTTGATGGCTTAGGTGGTGATGATATTTTATTGGGTGTCGGAGGAAACGATACCCTGAGCGGAAATACTGGTAATGACTCACTCAACGGTGGGGAAGGAAATGATACTCTGGATGGTGGAGATGGCAATGACACGTTGCACGGTGGAGATGGCAACGACATCTTATTAGGTGGTGATGGTCAGGATACGCTGTATGGTGGTGCAGGTAATGACATACTGGACGGTGGATTAGGTGCGAATGATTACTTGTCGGGCGATGCGGGAACGACATTTATTTGTTTGCCGCCGGGGACGGCAATACCACGATCAGTAACTATGACACCAGTGCAGATCATCATGACGTTTTACGCTTTGCGTCAGGGATCAATCCAAGTGGGGTATTAGTCAGTCGTTCAGGTGATAGTTTGAAGTTGACCGTACAAAGTACCGGCGAAGTTGTGACGGTACAAAACCATTTCATTAGCAGCAATCAATACACGCTTAATGCCGTTGAATTTGCGGACGGTACGATTTGGAGCAGTGCAGCACTGGCTGCAATGATACTGACTGGAACTGCGGGTGCTGACACAATGACTGGATTCGCATCGGATGACACAATGAGTGGCCTGGGTGGGAACGATACGATTTCCGGTGTGGGTGGAAACGATACATTATTAGGTGGAGACGGCAATGACGTGCTGCACGGTGGGGATGGCAACGACATCTTATTAGGTGGTGATGGTCAGGATACGCTGTATGGTGGTGCAGGTAATGATACGCTGAGCGGTGGAACTGGATTTGACATACTTTCAGGACAAGCGGGGGCAGACCTGTTTTATTTTGCTGCTTTAACAGATTCTGTCGTCGGCACAAATCGGGATGTGATTACCGATTTTAGCCATGCGCAAACAGATCTGATTGATGTATCAGCAATTGATGCGAATGTTGATATACCAGGGGATCAAGCTTTCACCTTTATTGGTAATGCGATGTTTTCGGCTGCAGGTCAGCTCAGGTATGATTCTGTAACTGGTATTATACAAGGTAGTGTAAGCAATGCCTTAACGGCAGATTTTGAAATTAAGCTAAACGGTGCTCCGTCAATGATCGCAGAAGATTTCATTTTGTAACACTTGCTGTATCATAAAGTACAAAACGCCTGATTTAATCAGGCGTTCATGAAATATTCAGTAAGCAATTATGATACAAATGTGTCAAGCGTCAATGTTCTTCAATTTGCAACATATCATATCTTATGAAAACCTCTGGTTTAGCCGCAGTTCAAATGATCTGAGAATAAATGTAGTTGGGACAAATGATCAGGTAACAATCAGCAACTGGTATATTAACAACTCATACCAATTGGATCAGATTTATGCCGGTTCTTCATTATTGTCGAATGATGAAGTTGATCAATTGGTCTCGGCCATGTCTCCGTATGCAGTATCAAGTGGGGAAGGAAGCGTTATTCCTCGGGATACTATAAATGCACTAGAGCCTGTATTAACAGATGTTTGGTTATAAAAATCATGTATTCGTTGCTAAGCGGGCCTATGTGTAGTGATGGATGAACATTCAATTTAACTATCGACATGGGGATATCCGATAAAGAATCCTTGCGCAAAATCCACATTCAAATCTTTTAAAATGAGTAGCGTTGCATTATCTTCGACGCCTTCTCCAATAACTTTTTTACCGAATGCATGCACCATGGTCGTAATGGCATTGACAAAATCCCGTTCATCTTTATTGACGGCGATATGCTTGACGAGTGATCGATCAAGCTTTACATAGGTCACCGGAAGTTGTTTCAGGTAATACAGCGAGCTGAACCCCGCGCCGAAATCGTCGACAGCGAATTTGAATCCATGTTTGATGATGATGTCAGCGATATTTGCAGCTTTTTCCATGTCGGCAATAATGGCCGTCTCGGTGATTTCGAAGATCAGTCGGTTGGGGTCGAGGTGGTGATCGGAGATTGCCCGTGCCAGTAGTTGCACCCAATTGTCATTGACAAACACAGAAGTTGAAAGATTGATTGAAAGGCGTTTTGTTACATCGCCCATCAATGTTTTCAGAGCCAACTGGATGACGTACAGATCAATTTCGTAGGATAATCCCGAACGTTGACCGCTGTCCAGAAATTCACAGGGAGCAACGATGCGGCCATCTTTCATGCGAAGCCGTAATAATGCTTCATGGTAAATAATCTGGCCGGTTGGAATATCCATAATGGGCTGCATATAGAAGAATAAATGGCCTTCGTTGTTTAATGCATGCAGCAGAATATCCTTCCAGTAAATATTCTGTGACAGCTGATCCACATGCCCCTGGTCATACGTAAAAAGCTGCACCTGTGACCGCCCGGCGCGTTTTGCTTCAAACATCGACATATCGGCATTGGCCATTAATTCATGTACGTTTTTGCCGTGATGCGGCAGCAGTGCGACACCGATGCTGACACCCAGTCGATACCGTTTTTCTCCATAGGGAAAAATCATGTTTCTGATGAGTTCAATCAATTCCTGGGCAAATATTCTTGCGCCGTCTCCATGGGTGTGCGGCATTAATATACCGAATTCATCACCGCCCAGACGTGCAACGATGTCCGATTCGCGTGTGCGTTTCTGGATTTCATGGGTTATCAGGCGCAGCAGCGCGTCGCCTGCAGCGTGTCCACTGGTATCATTAATTTCTTTGAAATGGTCCAGATCAAAAAGCAGCAATGCTGAGGTTTGATGATTGCGTTTGCTTTCAAGTATGGCGCGGGAAATTTCTTCCTGAAAACGCCGCCGGTTAACGAGGCCCGTTAATTGGTCATGATCCGCCAGCCAGCGCATTTTCGATTCCGCTTCGACGCGCTTGGTGACATCCAGTCCCACGGATAAAATCGCCGAGCCATCCGCATGCTCAGTCATCAGTGACGTATGAACCCATACGATTTGATGTTTTTCGTTTTCGCTCGTAATCAGCGTATGTTCATGCTCAAGCCGCCTCTGGCCACTCTTGTTCATGTTTCTGAGCTGCTTGCATACGGTCTTGCTGATTTTCCGGTCAAGTATTAAGTCGATGAATTTTGTACCCTCCAGTCGATTTGCCGAGAACCCGGTGAGCTGCAATGCAAACTCGTTAGCCATGCGGATAATGCCGTCACGTGTTTGAGTTAAGACCAGTACTTGTGCCGAGGTGAGCAGCCCTTGAATGAAATCTCTTTCCATTTCAAGTTCCACGTTATTTTTTGCGATGGCTTGACTGTTAGCCTCGAGCTTTTCGGAAAGTGTCAGTGCGCTGTCATATAAAATATCAATTTCGTCACGCAGCAGTTTTGACTTTTGGTGCGTGGCAAAGTAGTCGTGCACCTGGTGGTAATTCCCGGCGGCAAGCAGTGGCAGTCTGTGCGCAAGCTCTTTAATGCGCTGGGTCGGAATGCCAACCAGATAAATGAGGCCCAGTTCAGCGATGAACAGGGTAATGACGGTGATAATCAACCCCTGTTGGACCGCGTTGTCAATGCGGTCGAGACGGTCTGTGACATCGGATATAAAAAGAATGGCGCCGTCTTGAATATTCAGAAAGCTGGATAATGGGATATAGTAAATATCGTAGCTGGTATTATTCCATTTGACGATCTGCCCGCCTTCAAAAGCGAGCGGGGTGTCGAAACGCCCGATCAGATCGTGCAACATGGGTATCATTTGATCTGCATTTGAAATGCCCGCGATGCGGGTCGACCACGGGTCGAGAACATCGCCCTGTATGCCCGGTTGCAGTGGCATGGCCAGTACAAAATCGGTATTGGTGACCACATTAAATTCAATAATGAAATCGGCAATCGATTGACTGATGGTCATGACGCCGATATTGCGGCCCTGTTCCAGTATCGGAACGAATGCATAAAGGAGGCAGTGCGGCGTACAGATCAGAAAACTACCGGGTTTTTCCTGATTTTGCACTTCCGCCACTTTTTGATGCAGCCAGGCTTCGGTTGCGATATTGCTGATATTGCCCGACTGAGTCCAATACCAGGCCAGACTAGCATCAGCGGTGAAGAAACCTATTTCATGAATGTCCAGTTCAAAGCCAAGCTTAGTGTAATTTGCATTTGGCGGATTAAGATGGCTGTTTTTTTTGATGATATGCGGATCGAGGGGATCATCAACATCAAAGATGGAAGCCAATGCACCGCTCAAGCGTATCAGGCGGTCTGTGGTGTGATTCAGTAAAACATCCACCTGGCGTTCGAGATACATGACTTCCATTTGCCGCTGATCACGGAACTGCGAAGTCAGATAATAATGATTTAATGTGTAGAAGACGGAACTGAGTCCTATCAGCAGCAGACTGACCCATAAGAACCCCTTCCAGTGCAGGCCTAAAAATGGCTGTTTCCGCTGATTTCTAGACATATATTCGTAGCCGCTATAGCATCATTACCGTTCAAATAAAAAAGTGATAGGGCGGACACATTCCAATCTATGCTGCGTCAATGACAGCCCGGTTGTCCGGGAGACGCATCAATAGTCAAATATGACAGCGTCCGGGAAAACTTGCCATGACCTGTTTCTACTGCACATACCTATGCAATTGCAACTATTCAGCGTGGAACTATAGCTGATTTTTCATGATTCAGCATATATCTTTTTTGTGAGTGAATGTGTCGACGTAGTAAAATGATCCAGGATGATTCTACGTGCGGATCGGTATGGAATGCGTCAGAATCAACCGTTTAGCGCGGTGGTCTGACGTAAATCAATAACCGTAGATTTTATTGAATGCTAATCGGTTTCAAAAACGATAACCGATGATCGCGTACGCTGTAATAACCAGACAATAGGCAATGCCGGATCGGCATGCGCTGAGAGTTGATCCAGCAACCGCCGTTTACGGTAACCGGTGACAACCAATGCGATTTTCTGGCTGCGTGCGAGTATTTCAAGCGACAGGCTTACGCGCTGTGACTGTGTGACAGCGGGGCGCACGGCGAGGCATGGTGTTTCGGATACTTCAGATACTTCGGATATACCGCGCGGTTTTTCATGCAATTTCAGGTATGGAAACAGGGATGCAATGTGACCGTCTTCACCCAAACCGAGAACCGTGAGCGTAAAAGGTTGTGGTATTTCCGCAAGGCGCCGGGAAATTTCAGGAATCGCCTGTTCGGGGGTGTTATGCCATGTCTTGAGGCCGACAAAATGGGTCTCTTCCGGTAAATGATCCAGCAGGCTTTTCCTGACGAGACGTTCGTTTGAATCCGCTGAGTCGGTGCCGACCCAACGTTCGTCGCTCAGCGTGACGGTGATGCGATTCCAGAGTAAGGGTTGCGTCGCGAGTGCCGGCAGATAAAAGCGCGGTGTACTCCCGCCAGGGACAACGAGGCTTGCGGTGTGTTGTTCATTGATCGCGCACGATAAAACGCCTGCCGCGTATTCCGCGAAGCCCTGCGCCAGTTCCGTGCTGTTCGCAAAAGCGATTCTCTGGATCCGGTCATGCATAAAAAATATTCGCTACGAAAATATCTGCTACGCAAGCCATGCGCTGAAATCGGCAACGACATTGGTTCCGGACGGGAACGGATTGCTATCGTCGGGGCGGACGCGACCGAGGAATGCGGTGCCGTTGGCCTGGGCACCTTCATAATCCGCCATAGCGTCGCCAATCATCAGGACATATTCTGGATTGAGTGCATGATCAGCCAGAATTTCCGCAATCAGTGTCATTTTGAGTTTGGGTGCGCCGCGTACCTGTTTGAAATAAGGCGTCAGACCACGCCGTTCAACAATCACTTTGAGTTCAATTTCCGGCGTACCGGAAGCCACGAAGAGCGGAATTCTTCCGAATTGCTGCCGGATGAGCGCATAAGCGCCGGGAACGGCTTCAGCAGCGATTACGGCTTCTACGACGAGTTCAGAAAACTGCCGGTCAAGCGCCTGCTCTTCTTCAAGCGTCAGTGGCGGCTTGTTCAGGAGTTGCTGCTGGAAATAACGGAATTTGTTGTAACGTGACAGGCCGCCATGTTGCGTATGATATTGAACGACTTCAGCAACGATTTTTGCGCCATGAGGACGATAAAGCGCCGCAAAGGCCTGTGTTTTAATATCCCCGGATTCCGCGATAACGCCGTCAAAGTCAAAAATAATGGCCTGAAAAGGTGTCAGATCAAACATGCGGTTAAATTCGATTATGCCCGGTTGTCCGATGAGGAAGGTGTGGCGTCATCGTTTTCGTCCGCATGCTCCAGGTCCTGATGGATTTCGCGGATGCAGTCGAGCAATCCCTGGCCCAGGTCGACATGTTCATTGAGCACCAGTTTGCGGCCGATGCGTGGCTGGAAAGCATAGGGTGTGATTTCGTAGTGATGGACGGCATTCGCTTCGTCAAAGTGGAGTGTTATCGGCCACGGTATGATTTCGGAAATCATCGTCATGACATCCCGGATGCGCAGTTTCTCCTGTCCGGTGAGGATGAGATGCCGGTTGGCATATTCCGGGGCAAGTATCTGGACACTCATACGCGCGGCGTCTTCGACATGAATATATTCACGCATGGCATTGCCGCTGCCTTTGTAGGTGATGGTACGGTGCATGATGGCTTCATGCAGCATGCGGTAGATGCCGTTGCGCCGGTCGCTGCGGCGGCCGTACAGCGAGCCGTAGCGCAGAATGTTGTATTCCATCCCGTAACAGTCATGGTAGGTCTCGGTGAAGCGTTCGGCTGCCTGTTTGCTGGCGCGGTAAAAAGAGCCGGATTCCGAATAAACATACACGCTGCTGGCAAAAACAAAACGCCGCGCATTGGCCAGGCGCGCGGCCTCAAGCACGTGCGTATTGCCGAGTACGTTAATCGCGGCAGTTGCTACCGGTTTGTTGTGCGCTTCGTCGATATCGGCGATGGCGGCAAAATTGTACACAATATCGGCACCTTTGACGGCATCGATGACCTGTTGCAGATCCATGATGTCGCCGATAATCATTTCCTGATTCCTGCGCAGATGCGGGGAGGGGCTGCGGTCGAATAAACGCACCTTGTAGCCCGATGCTGAAAGCGCATCGGCGACATGACTGCCGAGAAAGCCGCTTGCGCCGAATACAATAACGGTTTGTCCGGAAGGTGAGAAATCAGGCGCCGTTTTGCTGTGTGTCATGAATGATGCCTGCTTTGATGAGTCCATTGCGTAAATTTTCCGCAGCTTCGCGTTCCATGCGCTGACGTGATTCGCGTGCCAGCGATCCTACGTGAGAAGACAGGATGAGATTGCCGCATTGAAGCAGTGGACCCTGATAAGGTTCCTGTTCGAACGCATCCAGTGCGGCCGCGCTCAGTTGACCACTGTCAAGCGCAGCTTTGAGTGCCTGCTCGTCGACCAGACCGCCGCGGGCTGCGTTGATGAGCAAAGCGCCGGGTTTCATCCGGGCTATCGCCTGCGCATCGATCAGGTGATGCAGATCGGGATTATGCGGTATGTGCAGACTGATGATGTCTGCGGTTCCAAGCACTTGAGCCAACGGCATGAAGGTGACACCTACTGGTGCCTGATCGATGTAAGGATCATGGGCGATGACATCGGCTTCAAACGTCTGGCACAATTTTGCGACACGCTTGCCGATGTGGCCGAGACCAATCAGACCGACAGTCTGTGCGGCAAGCAAGCCGCCTTGCGTGCGCGGCCACTCGCCTTTGCGGATTTGCTGGTCTGTTTCGCAGATCCGTCTCAGACTGGCCAGCATCAGCCCCAGGGTGAGCTCGGCGACAGCCTGTGCGGGTGCTTCCGGGGTATTGTATACAGTGATGCCGTGCTTCCGGGCGGTAACCTGATCGACATTGTCCATGCCTGTGCCGCAGCGGGAAATGACCTTGAGATGGCTTGCGGATTGAATCACGCGCGCCGTGAGCGGTTCAACGCCGGCAATCATGCCGACTACATCGTCTTTCAACAGATCTTCGGCTTCATCCTCGGTCAGCTTGCGGCCATAGGGATTTGTGACCGGCTGCAGGCCTGCCTGAATCAGGCGCTGGATGACAGGGTTATTGACGGTATCAAATGATGATGTGGAAATGACAAATTTGTGCATAAATCTTAGAAAAACTCCCGTATTCGTTGCATGTGGTTGCGGCAAACAGAATCCAGAATACGGATGTCCAGACTGTAGCCCAGAAAGTTAAAACCGGACTGAATACGTTGCTGCAATGCTTCAGGATCGGGCTCGATGACATGGATGCCGCCCGGCTTCCGGGCGCGTTTTCCGGCTTCGAGTACGCAGCTGATGGCGGTTTGCACGTCCGGGTGATTCAGATCGCCGGGCCGACCCATGGAGCCTGAAAGATCATAAGGCCCGATGATATAGGCATCGATTCCGGGCACCGCAAGAATCGCATCGATGTCATCGACCGCCGCGATATGTTCGATCATGACGACGATGACGGCATTGTGTTCAAGCCATTGCTGGTAAGCCTGAAAGCTTGCGCCAAATCCCTGTGCACGGGCAAGTCCGACGCCGCGCTGTCCACGCGGCGGATAATATACCGCGTCGACGGCTGAGCGGGCATCTGCGGCCGACTTGATCATCGGCACCATGACGCCTGTTGCGCCGGCGTCCATGACACGCTTGATCTGGTCGGAATGATTGGATGTTAAGCGCACGATTACCGGACATTGCTTGCCGTCCAGTACCTGGATAATCGTCTGGACTTCGCTGAGTTCCAGAACGCTGTGTTCCATGTCGAGCACCAGCCAGTCGAAACCGGCCGAAGCCATAATTTCGGCAATTGCGGTATGCCCCAGTGTTATCCATGAACCGATGGTGATTTCAGATTGTGCCAGTTTTGTTTTGAGTTGCATGGTTTCCGGATATCGGGGTTAATAACGGGACAATAATGGATCGTTTTTCATGAGTTCGGCGACACGTGCCAGATCAGCTTCGGTATCGACGGCCTGCGTGTTGAATTCGGTCGGCACCATTCTGACTGTGTAACCGTGTTCGAGCAGTCGCAGCATATCCACCGATTCCAGCTGTTCCAGCGGTGTCGGTGGCAGATGCGTATAACGAAACAACATATCACGGCGGAACGGTATAATGCACACCTGTTTAAATGCGGCGGTCTGTGAAAAACCGGTTTTAGCCAATGTCGGTATGGGCTGACGCGACATATAAATGGCGTTATTGGATTGATCCATGACAACTTTGATTGTGTTGGGATCGCGAAAATCCGATTCCTGTTCTATTCGACGTACCAGATTGGCACAGCCGATCTCGGGGTCATCTTCAAAGGGTTTGACTGCAGCGTCAATCATGTCCGGATGTGTCATCGGTTCATCGCCCTGCACCATGACAATCAGATCGGCTTCCAGATGGGTGACAGCCTCAGCGACCCGATCGCTTGCGCGTTCATGGGTGTCGGCAGTCATGATGACGGTTGCACCGAACCCTTCCGCAACGCTGCGTATTTCTTCATCACAGGTTGCGATATAGGTCGCGTCGAGCACTGTGCTCAGTGCAACACGTTTATAGATATGTTCTATCATGGGACGCCCCAGGAGCGGCGCGAGCGGTTTGCCGGGATAGCGCGTTGATCCCATACGGGCAGGTATGACAGCGATAGTCTTCATCGGATTTTTCTATTTTCAATAGGATTCGTAGGCTCGGTTAAGATTAAGATCTGATCAGGTTCAATAAATCTGCGTACGTCATTAATCTGCAATTTCAATCTTCTTCTTTCTTTTTTTATGTAACAGATTATTATCCAATTTATCAATCCATCAGGGCAAATTTATTCGACTGGGCCGCTCAAGTATTCGTGAATTATAATGAACGAAGTTGCTTGATTGCGACAGTTTCACGGGGAATTTTTGCGTTGTGTTTGTGGCTGGCGAAGTGACCGGTGCGCGTGTAGAATGGGCGGAATGCATTTTTTATGTCATTGTCCGGATAAATTGTGCGTACTGTGAGAGCCGGTGCAGTTGAGATTGTATTCTTCTTTAATCAAAAATTTACATTCATGTTCAAGGGATGAAAACCCTTTTTTTTCTTCGGCATTATAATGATATTGATCACATCACGCCGGTGATCTACAAATGGGCGATAACAGGGCATCAGTGTGATGTCGTGCTGCTCGGTTCAGCCAAGTTCCGCCGTGATTATCGTATTCAGTTTTTAAAGCAGCTATCCGGTGTGCGTGTAGCGCATATCAGGGAAGTCCTGGGATGGCGGCGTTTCCTGATGTGGCGTTTGCAGGCATACATGCTGACCGGCAATGTCAGGCGTATACCGGTGCTTGGATCATTAGCGGAACGCGCTTCGGAACGTTATGATCAGACACGGCGTGAGCAACTGTGGCGAGAGACGACTGAGATAGTGCTGACGCGCTGTTTTGGAAATGCCGAGGGCGGTGTCGTCGCGTTTGACTGGGTGGAAAAAAACTCGGTTATCAGCGTTGAATGGATAAAAGTATTGATAAACATGGCGCATGCCAGAAAAATGCATGTGGTTTCATTGCCGCATGGAGACAGTCCGCATATCAATCAATTGATCCACCGTGGTGAGCGAAAAATGGGCCCGGATGCCGTGTTTTCCAATGCGGATATTTTTGACCGCCTGGTTGTGCCGAATGAGTTGTGTGCAAAGCGTTTCCGTCCGTTTCTCGATGAGGAAAAAATTGCCGTATTGGGTTCGCCACGTTTCTGCGAGGAATGGTTGCATAAATTGTATGAAATACTCCCTCCATCTCCTATAGAACGTTCGGAAGGTACACTTAAAATTGTCATGTTTTTGAGAAAGGCGAATTTTTCGACGTTCTGGGAGGAAGTTGCCGAAGTCATTCATCTGATTGCCGAGCTTCCGGGTACGGAAATCATGATCAAGCCGCATACCCGCGGCGGATGGAAACAGTCGTTAACGAGAGACAAACTGATTAAACAGCTTCCGAATGTCCGTATTGCCGATGACAATGCGCATTCCGCGCATCTGATGCAGTGGGCCGATGTCATTATCGATCTTGCCACTTCAGTGATTTTCGAGGCTGTCAGAGCGAAAAAACCGGTGCTGGCTGCAGATTATCTGATTGCAGGGCGTTCGACGGTTGCGCATTACATGCCTGAAACAGAACTCCGATGCCGTGATGATGTGTATGAAAAAATCAATCATTTTTTGACACACGGTTGCGATGATTTTTATGTGGCGGCGCATCACCGGCAATTTCTGCAGGAGATGCTCGATGTGCCGGACGGCGGGGTATTGGAGCATTATGTGTCGCTATTGGAAGACCCGTCAGGGAAACAGAAACAATTCATTGAATGAACTCAGTGAGGCAATGCTGATGATAGCGAATTTTTTTAAGAACTGTATTGTCGCGTTTTATCAGCTCATCGGCGGTTTCATCCAAACCAGGGTGAGAGGTTTGCCTATCCGTATTGCCGTCGATCACTGGCGGGTACTCAGGCGCGCGAAGACTTACGCGATCAAGGAACCGGATACGCTGGACTGGCTCGATCGATTCAAACCGGATACCTGTTATTTTGATATTGGCGCGAATATCGGTCAGTATTCCCTGTATCCGGCCAAAAAATACGGTGCATCCGTGCGGGTATTTGCGTTCGAACCGCAAAGCAACAATTATTATTCCCTGAATAAGAATATCTTTATCAATAATCTGGCTGAAATCATTTCTTCATATTGCATTGCGGTTTCAGGCAAGACCGAATTTTCCAGATTGTATATTCCGAAATTTATTCCGGGTGGAAATCGCTCCCAGTTTGGCCGGGAAGATATCCGAAATATGAAGATTCCTGCCACGCATATTCAGGGTATGTTTGGTGTAACACTGGATGATTTGTGCGGTAAGTGGGGATTTCCTTATCCCAATTATATGAAGATTGATGTGGATGGCATCGAGATTTCCATTCTGCAGGGTGCCGAAAATGTACTGCGGAATCCGCAGCTTGTTTCGGTGATTATCGAGCTGGGCACGGCTGAAGAACAACACGAAGCGGTGCAGTTAATGCAAGTGGCGGGTTTCCAGGTCAAGCATAAAACGGCCCGGAACTGGGGTGAGACTTGTTTTATATTTGAACGCCAATGATTGCGTGAAAGTGTCAGGCGTTTTTTATTAATCCGGCCGCTTTGTCAGGTTTTATACAATTAAATGCGTTTCAGCAGGAAATGCTGATCAGATCTGTTCTGGTCGCTTTCTGCATCGGTTTGTGGTTCAGCATCTTGTACACACTTCTTGTTGTTCTGCTGGTGCTGGCATGGTTGCTGGACGATGGGCACAGGAGATTATGGTCTTTACTGAAAGAACCATTAGTGCAGGCCATCGGTATTTTTTGTTTTTTCTTACTGTTGGGGTTGCTCTGGGCGGAAACCTTTGCGGAAGGGCGGCATAAATGGACAAAATATCTGCTGCTGCTGATTTATATTCCTTTTCTGGGGTTACTCAACCGGCAGCGCTTGCCCTGGGTTATGGGTGCGGCAGGTGCGGGATTTTACCTGGTGCTGTTTGCCGGACTGCATGCCTGGCTGGTTGAGCAGCAACAGGGTATACCGCTGTTCAATATGACTTATCTGACTTTTTCGGCGCTGTTGGGTATCGGCAGCGTTTTTTTATGCTGCTGTGCCTGTATGAACCGGAATAGAATCATACAAATACTGTTTTTTTCTGTGGCACTGGTGTTGTTGTACTTGCAATTCCAGCAAAGTGCGCGCAGTTTTCTGCTGGCGACACTGGTTACGCAGATGATTGTATTGGTGATTTACTTTCGAGTATCGTTACGTGTTGTTGCGCAGATTGCGGGATTACTGGCGCTGGTAGCGATCGTTTTTGCTTATACCAGCCCTGTAATTTCGGAGAGATGGGTGCAGGTCAGGCTTGATTTTGAGAACATCCGGCTGGGTCACTACAACAACAGTGTCGGTTATCGTCTTGCGTTGTGGGATGTGGGTTTGCTGGGTATCGCAGAAAAACCTTTTTTCGGACATGGTACTGGTGCACCGGAACAGTATTTTGATCAGACGGTTATATACTATAAAAACGGAATTTACGCGAATCTGCCCATCTTTCAGCAGACATCCCATTATCATAATGACTGGATAGAAATCGGTATGCATTTAGGTATGATAGGGATAGTGTCATTCATGTATCTGTTATGGGCATGGTATAGAACTTTAGCGCAAAACGGGATGAACCTGCCGGCGATTGCAATGGTCAGTTTTGTGTTTTTTTCGGGATTAACCGAAACTTTCTTGATTTTTGCGCGCATGCCGGTTTTATTGCTGGTGATTACTGCAATTGCGGTCAGCTGGCAAAAATCGCGCTTATGAGTCCTGTTGCGTGTAACATTGAAAAAATAGGAACAAATTTCCAGAACGAGGAGGCGATAATGTCTGATTTAAAAAAACCAACATCTGAAAATCCTGATGTTATTATTCCGGTACACCCTGCGATAGAGGCCTATATGCGGGGTCTGGTCGGAAAAACAGATGATTCTGTTTTGCTGGAAATGGAAGAATTGGCGAGGCAGAGAAACTTTCCGATTGTTAACAGACTGGTCGGTATTTTTCTCGAAACGCAGGCGACCATGATTGGTGCGAAGCGCGTTTTTGAGTTTGGCAGCGGTTATGGGTATTCCGCCTACTGGTTTGCACGTGCGGTTGGTGATGGTGGTCAGGTTATTTGCAGTGACGGCAAGCATGAAAATAAAACACGTGCAGAGCAATTTCTTGCTTCAGCAGGTCTTTGGGAACGGGTAGTATTCAATGTGGGTATGGCACAGGATGTTTTTGCTCAGACCGATGGTGTTTTTGATATCTGTTATAACGATGTAGATAAAGGCGGCTATCCTGAAGTGTGGCGTCTGGCTAAGGAAAGGATTCGTCCGGGGGGGCTCTATATTGCGGATAACGTACTTTGGCATGGCCGCGTAGCCGCAGAAGTATATACCGATATCGAACTGGGCTGGACGGAAGCCATTGTGGAACATAACAGGCTTATTTTTGACGATCCCGAATTTGATGCATTCATCAATCCGACACGTGACGGTGTTCTTGTAGCACGCAGGAAAGATAATTAGATCGGGTATTTTCTTTTGTATTTTTATTCCTGCAGACCTATTTATTACCGTAGCAGTATGACGGATTAATTGATATAGTAACTCCGGTATTGATAAATAAAAACGGGCGGTATTGTTATCGTGCGAATCATGCCGCCATGATGGTTCAATTTGAAATTTATATTAAGGATGTGACAATAATGCAAATTCATGTTTATGATACCTATGTAAAAGCTAAAGACGGACATATTATGCATTTCGATGTGTTTACTGCCGTTAAAGACGACCAGAAGGCTATCGAATATGCTAAGGAATGGCTTTCTTCCATCAATGAAGGTGAGGCCGCAGTAACGACAAAAGAGTGCAGGTTTTGTCATACGGACAGCCGGGGAATGCCGCAGGAAGTTGTCGATGCAATCAACCAGAACGGCTATTACATTTATAAAATGGAAGGATGTGCGTAGCGCATCGGGTCGTTAATCGGATTAAGTTTGTATTTTCTGGAAAAGTGGGCATTTTCATGTGTCCGATGATCTTATCAATCTCAAGGTTTGCAATATGAAGTATCGACAAATGAGTAAGTTATTGCTGATCAGTGCTGCGGTTATGTTGAGTGGTATTACCGGCACAGCTCAAGCTTCCGAGCCAAGATTATTGGGGGAGTTTGACGACTGGAAAGCTTATGTATTCATGGAGAACAGTGGCAAGGTCTGCTATATGGTCAGCCAGCCCAAGAAGGATGAAGGGAATTACAGCAAGCGCGGCGATATTTTTACACTGATAACACATCGTCCGGCTGAGAATAGCAGAAATGTGTTTAGTTATATTGCCGGTTATGCCTATCGGCCCGGTAGTGAAGTGACTGTTAGAGTCAATAACCAGACATTTAAACTTTTTACGCAGGATGATTCAGCCTGGGCGCCAGATCAGAATACGGATAACAGGCTGGCGGATGCGGTAAAACGTGGCAATGCCTTGGTGGTTCAAGGGACTTCTTCCCGCGGTACGCTGACAACGGATACCTATGGATTGAAAGGATCATCGGCGGCACATAAAGCGATTTCCGATGAATGCAGTGTCCGATAACCGGTAATATGCTGATCGTTCTTCTATGTTGGGAGCAAAATTCGTAACATGAGTGACAAGATAACAATCTATCAGAAGCCGACGTGCAGTAAGTGCAGAAGTACATTGGCGATACTCAATGAAAGCGGGCAGGATTATGAATCCGTGAATTACTACGAGACGCCTTTAACTGCGGATGAATTGCATGAATTGATACAAAAGCTTGGATTGTCGCCACGTGATATTTTCCGTGAAGATGAATTGGCCGCGCGCCATTTGGATCTGGATTCAATATCAGATGATGCTCTAATCAATGCGATGATCGAAAACCCTGATCTGATGCAGCGACCCATTGTCGTGCGCGGTGATCAGGCAAAAATATGTCGGCCACCGGAGAATGTCCGGGAATTACTTTGAGAATGCTAAACAAGGCTTTAGCGAGTTTGAATCGGCCCGGGTTTTCCGGAGACTTTTTAGTTTGAGTCAGGCTGCATCAGCTGACTCCTCCAGTTGGCGATAATATGCC
>CAYXFV010000060.1:0-18099 GCA_964464365.1 uncultured Nitrosomonas sp.
CAAACCGTTGAGCAACTCTTTAAAATCAAATCATTTTATGTGACGTAGGCTATACTTAGCCAGTGATTGTTTGGCTTCGGATGTTGATTCATAGGCATTGAGATAAACTTCCTCATATTTGACGCTGCGCCACAAACGCTCGACAAACACATTGTCTCTCCAGGCGCCTTTGCCATCCATGCTGATATTAATACTGTGGTTCTTCAATACCAAGGTAAAAATCTCACTGGTATATTGAGAGCCTTGGTCTGTATTGGAGTTGGAGTTGTCCCATTTAGACGGATATTTTTTCACTGAACTGAGAGCCTCTCGTCCTGTTAGAGCGGATTTAGTTTATCGTGATTTGATTTTCCTCATTAAGCTTTTTGCAAAATTGTTGGGTGGTAGTCAGGGGCAATCACAAATGTGTCGGTAGACTGATGCGCGAAGCGGAGATTAAGGCAGGACTCTTGTACCCGAGCGTTCATTGATGCTGATGGATTGATCATTCCATAATAAAAAAACCCACCGAAGTGGGTTTGTGAGCGGCTGATTTATTTTCTTTATGCTGAAGATAATAGGGAGAGATCTTAAGCGATAGATTTTTATATCATATTACCAGTTTCTTTTTGTTACTTTTTAAGGTCAGTTTTTACAAAGACCCGTTATAGTTTGACTCTGTTATTCTTGCTTTATTGATGATCTGACCATCGGCATGGCCTGATTCCGCGATTGATTTTTGATCGATCAGATTAGCAGCCATTGTTTTGTGATAAGCGGCTTTTGCCAGGTTTTCCTGTGCAGCTTTTTCATAGTTTTGAATTTTATAGGCAACATGCGATTTAATATTTTGTCCGTTTCTACCAAGGAAGCTTGAACGGGGTTTGTGCTTGATTGCTTCTACCTGTTCCTGCACTTTGGCCTGCATGTCTTTGGCCAGGTTTTCATATTGTCTGGCGAGTACTTCATGGTCATAAGCTTCCTGGTTGTTCTGAGCAGCAAAAGCATTCATGGATACACCGCCGATCAGGAGAGTTGATATAGATAAAGCGGTCAAATATTTTCCAATGTTTGTTTTCATGACAGTAGTAACTCCAAGTAAGATTGACATGGATGCATACTAGCTTTTCAATGCAACCCTGTATATTGGGGAAACTATTGTTTTACACTAAGGGAAACCATTAGGTGATCAATTCCGTGGTGTGGCCATTTGCATTTGTATTGGGCCATTCCTTGATGTAACAAAACATGATGATCTCCTGCGATGGATGCTGTTTTAATGACAGCGTCCAGTGTAAATATTGAGTATTAAGGTTTTTTACAAACCGGATTGAATTATAAATGAATTTCTATTCTTTTCCGTGTAAGTATGAAGGTTAATCTCATGCACTTTCTCCAGATTGTATATTTGGCATTGCGGATTTTAAGATGATCCGGTTGATATTGAGCATAATGGCATCACCTAGAGAAGAGGTTCTGAAAACGCAGGTACGCTGAATCTTAATCTATAAAGGAAAGGAGCATCTATGATAGGGCAATCCCCCGCTTTTCTTGAAATGCTTCGGTATGTTGAAAAAATGACACGCTGTGATGCGCCGGTTTTGATCGAGGGTGAAACAGGTACGGGAAAGGAATTGGTGGCGCGCGCTATTCATTATGGCAGTGCCCGCCGTGAGAGTCCGTTTATTCCGGTGAATTGCGGTGCCATTCCTGATGCCCTGGTCGAAAATGAACTGTTTGGTCACAAACGCGGCGCTTACACCGATGCCCAGTCTGATGATCCCGGTTTGATTACACATGCCCGGCATGGAACGCTTTTTCTGGATGAAGTGGATGCCTTGTCCCCTAAAGCGCAGATTGTATTATTGCGATTCCTGCAGGATCAGCAATACCGTCCTCTGGGGGGGGCGCAAACACTGTCTGCAGATGTACGTGTCATTGTCGCCAGTAATGTGAATCTGGCCAGATTGGCAGAGCAGGGGGCATTCCGGCTCGATTTACTGTTCCGTCTCAAGATTATGTACCTGAAGTTACCGCCGCTGCGGGAACGGCAGGGTGACGCGGCGCTGCTGGCAAACCACTTCCTGCAAGTATGCGCGCAGCGTTTTGGATATGGCGATAAGACACTGCACGCTGATACGCTTGCCTGGTTTGATCAATATTACTGGCCAGGCAATATCCGTGAGCTGGAAAATTTGATTTGCCGCGAGTATCTGCTTGAAGATAATGCGGTTATTCGTATTAAAGCACCTCAATTCAATGTGACCGAACGGCGTAGCGGTATAGATCGGCGGCAATCCACCCTGACCGGCAAGGCTTTTAACGAGGCTAAAAGTCATGCGATTGCCAAGTTTGAGCAGTGCTATCTTTCCGAAGCTCTGGCCAAGGCGCAAGGCAATGTGACTCAAGCCGCAAAATTAGCGGGTAAAGAACGGCGCGCGTTTGGCAAGTTACTGAAAAAATACAGCCTGGATAAGCGTCTTTATTATCACTGATGATTGAAGTCTTGCCATAACCCCGCAATCCCGGCATTGCTTTGCCGTGTTTGAGAGATACTTCTTTTCATCAAGTTGAGCGGCACATTCATTCCTGCCTCATGCTGTGTTTCTTGAGCCACCACATTGTCTTTCTTAATAATCTTTCTGAACGACTCACCGGTCGTCATCCAACTTCACGGTATTCACTTTCTAGGGCAAATCGGATTCAGAAAAATCATCAATTTTGCGTGAGCGTGTAAAAAATAATAATCCGGGTCAAATATGACCCGGAAGCGGGTCAATCATTGACTTTCTTTTCCTGCTGCGCCTTTTGATTGACTTAAATGATCATTTATCCATGGCTGGATGGATACCAATATGACCCGCCCAGTCACTGCGCAACATTCATATTCAATATATAAATCATAATCTTAATGTGTTCATAATCTTGGCATACTTCCTGCATTATTTTCAGTAGATGAAGTGCTGATAACAGTGTGATCAGTTTCCTTTGAGTTGGCAGCAGGGAATCTTGACAATGTGAAAAATAATAAACCGGTATCGGATAGGGATCATCTGCAGGATGCGGTTTTGCAATATTTGCGGAATAACCCGAATGCGGCTGATTCACTGCAAGGAATCATCAATTGGTGGTTACCGAAGCAGGGGTATGAAAAAGTGGGCATGGAAAGTGTTTATCAGGCTCTCGAGCGATTAATAGCGGCAGGTGTAGTGGAGAAGGTGCCGCTCGTGGGTGGTACTGTGCTTTATCGATTGATTGCTCGTAGTGACGAGTGATCGTAATTTTTCAGGAGGAACGCATGGCAAATGTGAGTTGGTCAATATCGATTCAGGTGGCGGGCGGTCCGACAGTCTCCGCGCGCGAGGGTCCCATTACGACGGAGGCGACAGATCGTATTGAAGTATCGATTGCGGGCGGTGAAGTGGACAAAACAGTCGATCTGCAGCCGGGCCCTGCCAGCGGCATACATTTGTTGCTGATCAAATCGAGTCAGTACGGCTACGGTACCGAGATTACTTTTAAAGTGAGTGATGGTGCCACCGATGGTCCCGCACTGGCTCTGGCGGGTCCGCAGTTTTACTCGGGTGGGGCTGTCATGCTGCTGGGTCTGGATCCGCAATCCTTGAAATTTTCCAATGCCAGCGCCGATCCGGCCGAGATTGAAATTTTCATCGCGCGTGATGCGACACCCTGATTATCTTTCTTTTGATTGGAGCGCTTAATATGCCTATTGCGTTAACTTATCCCGGTGTTTATATCGAAGAAATTCCCAGTGGTGTGCGCACGATTACGGGTGTCGCCACTTCCATCACTGCCTTTGTCGGCGCAACACGTCGCGGGCCACTCGATACAGAAGGGCCTGTCCGCGTACAGAGTTTTGCAGAGTTTGAACGAAATTTTGGCGGTCTCTGGCGGCAAAGCCCGATGACGTATGCAGTCAATCAGTTTTTCCAGAATGGCGGTTCCGATGCCTTGATCATAAGGGTCATCAATGGCGGCGCGGCGGCTACCGGATCGGCCGACACACTCAATTTAGAAGCGGCCTCGCCCGGTGACTGGGGAGAACAGCTCAGGGTCCGCGTCGATCACAATACACGTCCCGAAATCGGTGTGGAAGAACTGTTCAACCTGACGATTCGCGACACAGTGACCGGCGCGACCGAGCGCTTTCTCAATATCTCCGTATTACCCGCGCATGCGCGTTATGCAGGCCGGGTACTTGAACAGGAATCCAGGCTTGTCCGGCTCGCAGCACCCGCACCGGCCACCCGCCCTGCCGCAACGCCGGATGCCGCACCGGGCATCGATCCCATGACGGTGACGCCCGGTTCTATTGCATTCAATGCCGATGGCGATGATGGAACAACCATTACCGATGCGCAAGTATCCGCACCTGCGCTGGAAGCCAATAAGCGCGGTATCTGGGCGCTGGAAAAGGCAGATTTGTTCAATTTGTTGTGCATTCCGCCCTTTTCGTTTGAAGCAACCGGCGATATCGGCGCTCAGACACGCAGTGCAGCGGCTGATTAC
Organism: uncultured Nitrosomonas sp.; assembly: GCA_964464365.1. Lineage (GTDB taxonomy): Bacteria > Pseudomonadota > Gammaproteobacteria > Burkholderiales > Nitrosomonadaceae > Nitrosomonas. Next base: position 4,510 of record CAYXFV010000060.1, read on the forward strand.
TGCCGTACCCGCCGCGCGCTTTATATCGTCGATCCGTTGACTGCCTGGGACGAGCCGTCTGACCTCATTGCCGGCGCAAACAGCCTGGATGGCGCGACCTGGGGATTGGCGCGCAATGAAAATGCCGCGGTTTATTTTCCACGCTTACGCAGTCCCGATCCTCTGCAGGAAGGACGGCTGGCGGAATTTGCGCCGTGCGGGGCGATTGCCGGTGTCTTTTCGCGTACCGACAGCCAGCGCGGTGTCTGGAAAGCGCCTGCCGGGATTGAGGCAGCCCTGAGCGGTGTATCCGAATTGACCGTCAAATTGACCGATGGCGAGAATGGCCAGCTCAATCCGCTGGGTGTGAACTGCCTGCGCAGCTTTCCGGTGATCGGGCGTGTCGTGTGGGGCGCGCGGACATTGCGTGGCGCGGATTCCCTGGCGTCCGAATGGAAATATGTGCCGGTGCGGCGGCTCGCATTGTTTATCGAGGAAAGCCTCTATCGGGGTACGCAGTGGGTCGTGTTCGAACCCAACGATGAACCGTTATGGGCGCAGATACGGCTGAATCTGGGCGCTTTCATGCAGAATCTGTTCCGCCAGGGCGCGTTTCAGGGCAGTTCCCCGCGCGAGGCTTATTTCGTCAAGTGCGATAAAGAGACCACCACCCAGAATGATATCGATCTCGGTATCGTGAATATCATCGTCGGATTCGCTCCCTTGAAACCGGCCGAGTTTGTCGTCATCAAGCTGCAGCAAATAGCCGGACAAATTGAAACTTAAGGAGAACAATTCATGGCTCAGTTCAGTGTCAATGCATCGCGTTTCGATCCTTACAAAAACTTCAAATTCCGTGTGAAGTGGGATGGCCGTTATGTCGCGGGAATCAGCAAGGTTGGCGCGCTCAAGCGTTCGACCGAACTGGTCGAGCATCGCGAAGGCGGCGACCCCTCCACGTCGCGCAAATCACCCGGCCGCAACAAATATGAGGCCATTACGCTCGAGCGGGGTGTGACGCATGACACCGAGTTCGAAAAATGGGCCAACAAGGTCTGGAATTTCGGTTCCGGATTAGGGGCTGAAGTCTCGCTCAAGGATTTCCGCAAGGATCTCATCATCGAGGTCTACAACGAAGCGGGACAGCTGGCCATTGCCTATAAGGTTTTTCGCTGCTGGGTGTCGGAGTATCAGGCGCTGCCCGATCTCGATGCCAATGCCAACGCCGTCGCGATTCAGACGATCAAGCTCGAGAACGAAGGCTGGGAGCGTGACTATGAAGTCGCCGAACCGGCGGAACCCAGCTTTACCGAGCCTGCCTGAGTGCCGTCATGCTGAATCTCTCCCCGGCACGGATACTGGAAGTGTGGGAAAGCGGAGCAAGGCGGCATCCATTGGATCGCGCTTTACTGCTCTTGCACCGGATGCAGCCGGAGTCGGTGCTGCCGGATCTGGCCGATCTCTCCATCGGGCAGCGTGATCAACGGTTACTGGCATTGCGTCGCAAGCTGTTTGGCCGTGAATTGCCAGGTTATGTCGATTGCCCTGCATGCAGGACACGATTGGAATTTACGCTGGATACGGAAGCCTTCCGCAGCACAGTCAATCATCATCCGGTTGAAGTGGACGGGTTGCACGTACGCCAGCCCACCAGCCGGGATCTGGCCAGCGTAATGAAGGAGTCCGATCCTGAGCAGGCGGTTTACCGGTTGGCGCAGCGATGCTGTGTCGCCGTGGCGGAGGAATCACCCGATGAATTACCGGTATTGAGCGTTGCCCAGGTTGCAAAAATTGAATCCATATTGGCTGAAATCGATACGGCAGCCGACAGTGTGTTGGATTTCAGCTGTACTCAATGTGGTTACACCTGGCAAACGCCGTTCGATATCGGTGATTATCTGTGGCGTGAGATCGAGCGGTATGCGGGTAAGCTTATGCATGATATTCACACACTTGCCCTCGCGTATGGCTGGAATGAGTATGACATCCTCGAACTGAGCGATGTCCGCCGTGCTGCCTACATTGACCGGGTGCTGGTATGAGCGGCTATTTCCAGCGGCTGATCGCGCGTAGCATGGGCACGGGACTGGATGTACGTCCGCTGTCGCCTCAGCCCTATGCGAATCTGTCGTATGAAAAGTTGCAAACCGGTATTGATGAGCTGCCCACCAATAGTATCAATACACCGCGTTCAGCAGATGCCGCAGCAGGGGTTGGTCCTGCGGCCAGACGCAAGGTGCCGCCGGCTGAAACAACGGGCGTAATTGATGCAATTGATGCAACTGACACAGCGGCGGGTACAAGCGATGCGCCTATTTTGAGACGGCATACTAACGAATCTGCTGTGACGGGTGGCATACCTGGCACCCAAACAACATCGGCCGGAGCAATGATTGATCCACTGTCCGATAACATCAGCGGGGTAATCCCGCAGAATCCGCCACACGTGACGGTTAACCGTACGCCACTGCAGGGACCGCATGTTGCCAGTCCTGAAGAAACGGTTGCTGGGCAGGCAGCCCGGCGCGCAGCGGGAGAAGTGACAGAAGCAGCAGAAGCCTTTCATCTGATGCCGTTACAATCGCCTTCTTTATCGCACAATACCGTTTCATCCCCAGCGGCTGCGCCATTTTCGTCATTTTCTCCGGCGCGCGCCAAAACAGCCGTTCCGCCACAAACGCATTTATCCGCAGCAAGGCAGCATCGTCATCAATCGGCGATATCCGAGTCACCCACGATACAAGTGACGATCGGGCGCGTTGAGATTCGCGCTGCCGCCGCGCCGGCGTCTGCCCGGAAAACGTCAGCCAGATCGCCGGCAATGAATCTGGATGAATACCTTAAACAGCGCAACGGGGGGCGGCGATGAGCAACGCACTGGCGGTTGCAACAGTCACCACGGCGTTGGCGCAAATTGTCAGGGCTGCTGTGCAATCGATATTGCCCGGTGCGGATGTCCTGACCGAACGGCCTGACGGCACATTGTTAGCCCAACCGCGTGTCCGGTTATTCCTGTATCAGGTGTCGCCCAGCAGTGCGCTCAGGAATAACGATCTGCCCACGCGTACAGCCGACGGCCATTTGATGAAACGACCCGTGGCTGCGCTGGATCTGTACTACCTGCTGGCATTCTATGGCAATGAGAACAATCTCGAACCGCAGCAGATGCTCGGCGCTACCGTGCGTGACATCCATGCAAAACCGGTGCTGATGCGGCAGATGATTGAGGACGCCATTGCCAGCGAACCCTTTCTGGCGGCATCCAATCTGGCCGATGCGGTGGAACAGGTTAAATTTACACCGCTGTCCCTTTCTCTGGAGGAGCTTTCAAAACTCTGGTCGGTATTTTTTCAGGCGCCTTATGCCTTGTCGGTGGCTTATCAGGGTACGGTTATTCTGATCGAAAGCGAGGAAAGCCCATTGACGCCGATGCCCGTCCTGCGGCGCGGTGCGGATGACCGTGGTGTCCGTATTCTGCTGGGTCCGTTTCCGGCTATTGACACCATTCATGTCGGCGCGCCCGAGGAAGCTGCACAGCGTCCGCGCGCAGCTTCCTATCCCAGTGCGAGATTGGGCACGGTTTTGACCATCACCGGGCGCAATCTCAGCGGGGAAAGTGTTCAGGTACGATTCAGTCATACACACTTGCCCGTCACGAGAACGATTACGATTCCGCCAGGCGACCGGTCAGGATCCGAATTGACAGTGACACTGGCAGATGATGCGCCGGCGCAAACGGATTGGGCCGCCGGGCTTTATAGTGTCGTCGTGATGGTACAGAACGGGGCTGCCGGACACACCAGCAACCAGCTTCCGCTATCGTTTGCGCCCAGGATAAACGGCATAACGCCGCCCAATCCGGTTGCCCGCGATGGCAGCGGGAATGTTACCTTGACGATTACCTGCGGCCCTGAGGTGCGTCCCGCTCAGCGTGCGGCGTTGCTGATTGCCGATCGGGAAGTGGCCGCACAGGATCATCCCGTCGACTCGGACACTTTGCAGTTCATCGTTGAGGCCGCGCCGGTTGTGACGGATGCGCTCGTGCGGCTGCGCATTGACGGGGTGGACAGTTTGCCGTTTATACGCCAGACAGTACCGCCGCCACCCCGTTTGGTCTTTGACGACAATCAAAGGGTCACCATCCTATGAAGAACGACCTCGCGACCTGGTACAAAACCAATGATGAATACCTGTCAGCCGCCTTGGTTTGGTTACGCTTGAAATTAACGCATTTGATCGAACAGCAGCAAACGGGGAACGCTATCCCGTCCGCTTTAGAAACGGCTTCGATCAGCGATGCGCAAATCGAGCAAGCTGCGGCAGTCATGCAGCAAGCCGCGGCGTCGGATCTGTCACCCGCGCTGGTTATTTTGAGTAACCGGTTGGGATTGGGGCAGTTTGAGACGCAGATTCTGTTGCTGTGCGCAGCCATGGAGTTCGATACGCGCCTGGGTACACTCTGTGCCCAGGCGCAAGATGATGCGGCACGCCCTTATCCGACGTTTGCATTGGCGCTGGCTTTGTTTGATGATCCTGTGTGGGAAGCGCTTTCTCCGGAACGCCCGCTGCGTTACTGGCAGTTGATTGAAATCAATCAGTCGGCAGCGCAACCGTTGACGGTCAGCGCATTACGCGCGGATGAGCGTGTAGTGAACTACATCAAGGGACTCAATTATCTGGATGATCGGTTAAAACCATGGCTTATACCCATGACCGGCCCGGCGGAGGTGTTGCCGTCTTCTCAGCAGCAGCAAGCTGAAAACATCATCCGCTACATCCAGGCGGCTGCGCACGCATGGCCCATCGTGAATCTGCTCGGTGCCGATTCAGCCAGTAAACGCGCGATTGTCAAACAGGCCGCACAAGCGTTGGGGTTGAATGTTTATCGATTGTCCGCCGAGGTATTGCCGGCTTCATGGCGCGAGTTGGAAACGTTCGCGCGGCTGTACCAGCGTGAAAGCTATCTGTTGCCCATTGCCCTGTATCTGGAGGTACCGGACGGTGACAAGGCATCAGCTGCGGTCAATCATTTTCTGGCCAGATCAAGCGGTCTGGTATTCATCGATACGCGGGAATCCGGGTTGCAGATAGAACGTGATGTGCTGACGATCGATATCGCAAAACCGGCCGCAGCGGAACAGGTCACCCTGTGGCAGCAGACATTAGGCCGGCATGCGGGTTCGATGCCCGCGCTGCTGGCCGGGCAATTCAACCTGAATGCAGCTGAAATACAGCGCATCGCCCATAGCGTTTCTGGGGCGGCTGCAGACGATGGGGATGAACAGTCATTCCGGGATAGTGTCTGGCATACCTGCCTGATCGCCGTCCGCCCGCGGCTGGATACACTGGCTCAACGGCTGGAAGTGAAAGCGCGCGCTTGGGAAGACCTGGTATTACCGGATGCGGAAAAGCATGCGCTGCAGCAAATCGTGAATCAGGTGGGCCAGCGTCATCTTGTGTATGATCAATGGGGATTCGGCCGCAGAATGAGCCGTGGATTGGGCATCAGCGCGTTGTTTGCGGGGGAGAGTGGCACCGGTAAAACACTGGCGGCCGAAGTGATCGCGCACCGGTTGAAACTCAATCTGTACCGTATCGATCTGTCGCAGGTCATCAGCAAATATATCGGGGAAACCGAGAAAAATCTGCGCAAGCTGTTCGATGCCGCGGAGGATGGCGGCACGATTCTGTTTTTTGACGAAGCGGATGCCCTGTTCGGCAAACGCAGCGAAGTCAAGGACAGCCATGACCGCTACGCCAATATCGAAATCAACTACCTGCTGCAACGCATGGAGGCTTACCAGGGGCTCGCGATTCTGGCCACCAATATGAAAAATGCGCTCGACACCGCTTTCATGCGCCGCCTGCGCTTCATCATCAATTTCCCGTTTCCGGGTATTCCCGAACGCAAACGCATCTGGGAAACCGTCTTTCCCGAGGAAACCGACAAGGAAGCGCTGGATTACGCGCGTCTGGCACGCTTCAATCTGACCGGCGGCAGTATCCAGAATATCGCGATCAATGCAGCCTTTCTGGCCGCGAGTGCAGGGAGCCGCGTAACCATGCCGTTCATCTTGGAAGCGGTACGCAGTGAATTCCGGAAACTGGAGAAGCCGATCAACGAAGCTGAATTCCGGCTTATACAAGCGGTGGAGGTGAATGCATGAATATCAAACTGCATATCGACCGGTTAGTACTGGATGGCCTTGATTTTCCGCCTGATCAGCAGCACTTGCTGCAAACCAGCGTGGTGAACGAATTGACCCGGTTACTGAGCGATGGCGGGCTGGCACCTCACTTAATCGAAGGCATTTCCTTAGCCCGGTTACCAGCACATGACATGCAATTGGTGCGTGATCCCATTCAGCTTGGCCAGCAGATTGCACGGTCGGTATATGGAGGCATTGGCTATGAATAAAACCGCTACGACTCAACCCGATAAAACGGCAAATTCTTTGTCACTAACCCGTAGTATCCTCCAGCGCAAATGCGCCTGCGGCAACCATACCATCGCCGGTGGTGAGTGCGCGGATTGTGCAAAGAAAAAGATGGGATTGCAACGCAAGCTCACTATCGGTGCGAGTAACGATCCCTTGGAACAGGAAGCGGATCGGGTTGCTGAGCGGGTTGTGTCTATGTCATTAAATTCAAAGGCTAATCATGTGCCGCCACGCATTCAGCGTTTCAATGGGCAAGCGAGTGAGGGTTTATATACAGCTCCTTCCAGCGTAGATAGAGTGCTGACCAGTTCTGGCAGACCACTTGAACCGGCGTTACGACAGGATATGGGATTACGTTTTGGGCATGATTTTTCGCAGGTGCGGGTTCATACCGGCAATGCAGCTGAGCAATCGGCAAGGGATGTGAATGCGTATGCTTATACAGTAGGAAATAATATCGTATTTGGTGTAGGTCAATATTCTCCGGGTACTCATGAGGGACAGAGGTTGCTTGCACATGAATTAGCACATGTTGTGCAGCAAGATGGCATTCCTGACAATCCGAACCGCAGCCTGATTGTGGGATCGTCGGATGACCCTTTTGAGCGGGAAGCCGACTCTGCCGCAGATACTGCTCTGCGAGGTGAAGCAGTCTCGCTTCAACGAAGCGGCGCTGGTCAAGTTCGGCGTTTGCAACGCGCTGTTAGCAAGGTCTGTAATCCGCCAAGTGTTTGGTTCGCGCTTGGAGGGCCTCAAAATCTTCCAGCCGCTCAAGCGTTTGGTGCTATTGCAGAAACCTTTATTTCCACCACGGTAATAGCAACTAACGGGGTAGCTTTAGGAAATTTTTACTTGGACAATCCTTTAGCTGGCCCAATAGATCCTGTTTTAGTCGCATTTATCATTGCTAAGAACCCAGGAATGAGCATAGCTCAAAAAATCGCACTTGCAGCGGCAGCAGTAGCTCGCCCCGATGTGTTAATGCACCAAGGTGTGCTAACCGAGTTCGAAGAGGTAAAACCGAACTCAGTGGCGGGACGTGCTGCGGGGCGTACAAAGGTAAGTTTTCTCAGCGGGTTCTATCCAGGTTTCAGCCTGCCCTACACTGCTGGTGCAACTTTTACGCCTCCGGCGCCATTCGTGATCGTTTCCGGAGTTATCCCTGGTACAAGCGTACCTCTCGTGGTGACATTCGAGATTACGCGAGATAGAAACGGGCTTTTGGTATATGACATTTGCGTAGAAACTGATTGGCTTCTGGCATCGCTCGCGGCTATAGCCATTGTGATCGCAATCATACTGATACTCCTCTCCCGAGGTGCTATCCGACCTGTGCCAATGCCAGTACCGCCTCCGGTTCCTGCTTTCGCGGGCTTGTCAGAAAACGTTCCGATGAGCGATTCTATGAAGGAAGAAAATGTAGGGATATCAACAGAAGTGGAAACAACGACTGTCTCAGAAGGAGATTTCATTGTTTGATAAGTTCCAAAATCATTTATGCTTAAGAAAGCTATCCAGTAAGGACTGGAGCAGGGCTGTATCTTTGCCTTCCAGACGCTTCTCAAGGAAGGATATTGCATCTTGGATCCGATTCGGATTACCAGAATTAATCTCCCGTTGCCATTCCTCAATTTCGCTAAGAGAGAATCCTAAATCCTCGAGAATTGACAACCGTTCAGGAGCAGATTGTTGTATCCAACGTCCTACCTCTTGGGTCGCTTTCTGGATAGATATTATCGAATCAGCAATAGGTATTGACGTATCAGGAAAAATCCAGATTCTGAAAGGCGGTGTTCCTATCCACATACGTATTGCATCAAACAGGTCACTGTCTTTTGCATTTATTGATAAACGCAAATTCAAAAGTACCCCGTCACGTAGTCGATACCAAAGTCCATTGCCACCGCCTGGTCCTTCACCAAGAAACCAACCTTCCTCAACAATTTCGCCTTGGAGATCAAATTTTCCTGGGAGTAATGCTATTGCATTGATGCTCATTTACTTTTTTGTATGTTGTGGAAAGTGGCTAATTGTAAAACACCGGGATGATGTTGACCAAGAGCAGGTATCTTATGTCAGACATTTCATCTATCAGCTCAGTGTAGGGCGAATTAATAAAGCGCGTGTAGGGTGGATTAGTGAAGCGTAATCCGCCATATGGATTAACAAAAAACAGATGAAAAGATGAATAAAACCATGGTCACAACTCAGCAACGAACGGCATCGAAGCCATTCTTTCCCGTGCAGGCCAGTATTCTGCAACGCAAATGCGCTTGCGGTAACCCTATCACTACGGGTGGCGAGTGTGCGGGTTGTGCGAAGAAAAAGATGGGGTTACAACGCAAGCTCACCATCGGTGCGAGTAACGATCCCCTGGAGCAGGAAGCCGACCGGATTGCCGGGCAGGTGATGGCAATGCCGGCCGCTACTGCTGTCAGTACCGCCGCATCCCGTATTCAACGCGCCAGCCAGCAGGCTGGATCCATGGAAATTGTGCCTGCCAGCGTGGACCATGTCCTTGCGGGTCCGGGTAAACCGTTTGACGCAGTGCTGCAGCAGGATATGGAACAGCGTTTTGGTCACGATTTTTCAAGGGTGCGGGTACATACTGGTAGTGCTGCTGCGCAATCGGCGCGGGAAGTCAATGCGCATGCCTATACAGTGAGAAACGACATTGTATTCGGCGCTGGCCAGTTTGCCCCGGCAACGCATGCGGGGCGGCGGCTACTGGCGCATGAGCTGACGCATGTTATCCAGCAATCCCAGCAATCAGCGGGTATCTCTCCCTTGATACAAAGACAACCGGATAAGGATAAGAAGGAGCCGTCCAGCGAGGTCGGCAAAGCACTCAAGAAAAACAGCCTGTTCAAGAAATTACCCGAATTTGCCCAGGAAAAAATACTGGACGAAATTGACAAGGCGCCTGAAACGATCACCCAGGAAATCTTTGACCGGATCATCGATCTGGCGCCCATTGATTCGCAATACAAAGGCGGATTGAAAAAAGTCGGTGAAGCGATCATTAAAACTATTACCGGCAGGAACCCCCCCTCCACCAGTAAATGCGACATACCCGGCTACCATGAGGGTACGTCTTCCATTTACAAAGGGATGTGTTGCAGCAGCACCATCGAAAGCGCGGCCACTTGCTGCCCGAAAGATAAATTTGCGCCTAACAATTCGCCCGTTTGCTGTACAGCGGATGAGTTTGTCACGGCCAGCTACAAATGCGAAAAGATACCCGCTGTCGATCCCGGCAGTATCTGCATACCACCTGGCAAAAAAGATGCCTTGGGCAAATGCTGCATGCCACCGCTCGAAGTCATCAATGGCCTGTGCGTGAGTCCGCCGCCGCAGCCGGAATCCAAACCGGAATCACCAGCCCGGCCATTCAACCTGACATTCACGGTGGGTGTGATCGATGACTACGATATCGATCAGTCTGTCATCAACAGCAGGCAGAAGCCGCATTTCGATAAAGTGAAGAACCAGATTCATCAGTTTGTTGAAACCTGCCCGGCCAGCATCATAACAATCACCGGGTTTGCGGATAAGCCCGGAACGGAGGAACACAACCTGGGCCTTGGGCAGCGCAGGGCCGATCATGTTAAATTCCTGCTCCAGCTCGATCTGATGAAAATCAGCACCGGTGGTATATCTCCGCTGATTCTCGCACGCTCGGAGGGGGAAAGTAATCCGGTAGACGTCGAAGCGGGTGAAAAATTCTCTGCACGGAACAGGCGCGTGGAAATTGAATTTAATTCCATCTGTCCGCCGCTGGGCAGTACGCCTTTGACAAAGCCGCTGAGTATTGATCCTTTTCAACTGCGAAGCCCGCAGCAATTCGGTTTTTAAGCGATGAGCGAAGCATGTCATGAACTGATCAGATGGATAAATGAACAGGTGAGCGGATGAATACAACGATGACCACTACTCGGCAACAAGCGATATACAAATCGCCACAGACGGGTATTTTGCAGCGTCAGTGTGCCTGCGGCAAGCACACGATGACAGGTGGCATATGTGTGGAATGCGCCAGGAAAAAAACAATGCTGCAGCGCAAGCTGACGATGGGCGCCGCTAACGATCCTCTGGAACGGGAAGCCGATCGCGTGGCTGAGCAGGTATTGGCGGCACAGATCCATCCTGCGGTCAGTGGAACGATTTCAAGTATTCAGCGCGATGCAGGGCAACCCTCGGAGGCATCGCAGGAAATACCGGCGAGCGTTGACCGGGTACTGGCCAGTGCCGGCAGGCCGCTTGAGCCGGTGTTGCGGCAGGATATGGAGCAGCGGTTCGGCCATGATTTCTCGAAGGTGCGGGTGCATTCGGATAGCGCTGCAGGGCAATCCGCCTTGGATATCGACGCGAAAGCCTATACGGTGGGTCATCACATTGTATTCGGTGCGGGCCGGTATGCGCCAGCCAGCAAGGAAGGACTGCGCCTTCTCGCGCATGAGCTGACCCATGTGGTGCAACAATCTGGTGCGGGTGGTACCGCCCAGCGGCAGGTGCAAAGGGCGCCGGTTTATTACCGCCAGCTGACCTGGAAGGATTTCCAGGGACAGGCCGTTGAGCGTGCACCTGAATCGGCAGGAATATTAAGCTTGTTCGAACAGCCCGGTTTTACGGCAGTAGCCAGTATAAAAGATACCAAAACCCGGTGTAAGCTGGGAAAGACGGCCTCGACCTTCTTTACTGCGACAAAAGAACTTGATCCTGCCCAGGTCGATACCATCAAGGCCTACATGGATCCCAGCCAGTCGTGGGTAAAAAAGCGTTTTCAGGATGATGGCACTACGTATTGCTCAGGCATCGCGGCACGATGTGAGCGCGATTTCGACCAGAGTGCTGCGACGGTGACAACCAGTTGTGAAAAGACTGTAAAGGATTGCGAGGATAGTTTCCAGAAGAGTAAAGGGGAGCGCCGGTTCACGATCGGCAGTAAAAGGCTGATTGTCAGCAGAGCCGAACAGTGCCGGCCGATGCTGTTTAAACCTTGCCAAAACGAGTTCATGAAAGATGCAAGCGTTACCGTTGGCGCTACGACGGTGAGGACGAAAGACAATTGCAGAAAAATTCTGCTTCCGGCATGCATGGCGGATGAAAAAGTTAAGAAAGCGGATCTGTTGAAACATGAGCAGGGGCACTTCGATATTACCCACACATTGGCTAATAAAGCGCGTCCAAACATTAAAGAGAAAGCGAAAACAGTCCGGGTGACGGAAAAACGGTGTGGGAAGGATGCAGCAGAGAAAGCGGTTGATGCGTCGTATGACAAACTATACAGTGCATTGAAGCAACTGATCGATGATTGGCTGGCGGTGAAAGAAAAAGCGCATGAGGATTACGACGCTCAAACCGGTCATGGTTCAGATGCCGTCAAACAGAAAAATTGGGAGGCCGATATTCAGGCCGGATTGAAGAAATACGAGCCGGCTGTGTTATCCACTGGAGGCTCAACCAAGCTGCCGGTAGCGCCTCCCGGGACAAAATTACCGACAACCTCTCCCACGCAGATACCTGAATAACCAGGAGACAGGCTATTATGGATACCGTGACCATGTATAAAACACCAGCTTCCCGGCAAAACAGCGGGATCAGTTTTTTGCCGGCTGCTCAGGGCACGCTGCAACGCCAGTGTGCCTGCGGTAATCATACGATGGCAGGCGGGGAATGCGCTGCGTGCGCCCGGAAAAAAACGCTTTTGCAGCGCAAGCTGACGATGGGTGCCGGTAACGATCCTCTGGAACGGGAAGCCGACCAGATTGCTGGGCAGGTGATGGCAATGCCGGCCGCTGCTGCTGTCGGTACCACCTCACCTCGTATTCAGCGCGCCAGTCAGCAGGCCGGATCCATGGAAATCGTGCCTGCCAGTGTGGACCGTATCCTCGCAGGTCCGGGTAAACCATTTGACGCAGCGCTGCAGCAGGATATGGAACAGCGTTTTGGTCACGATTTTTCAAGGGTGCGGGTACATACCGGCGCTGCCGCCGCGCAATCAGCGCGGGAGGTCAGTGCGCATGCTTATACGGTGGGACACGGCATTGTATTCGGCGCAGGCCAATTCGTGCCGGGAACATCTGACGGACGGCGATTGATCGCACATGAACTGACCCATGTACTGCAACAATCCGGCGGCGGGATGGCTGGCGATAGGCTGAAAACAGTCAGCTATCCCTTGCTGCAACGCGATCTCGCGCTGGAGCCGACTAATCCCAATGCCCAGGAAGTCAATCTGACCGCGCAGCAGATCCGTGATGCGATCAACTTCAACCGGCGGCGCTATGATGCGGAAAATACCCGTCTTATTCAGGGTGTTGTAGGCGCGCCTCAGACGGGTACGTTTGACGCGGAAACGATCCGGCTGATCGCACGGTATCAGGATGATTTCGGACTCACGCCCGCGGATGGGAAAGTCGGGCCGGATACTTTTGATCAGTTGACCGCTGAATTGCAAGCGGAGCGTGTCGATGACCAGACGTGTCTGACACTGTTCAATGTGTCGGATCCTGCTATTCCACTGGATATCCGTGTGGCCGGACCGGGCCGGGCGGATATTTTCTCGCGGTTCAACATGACAGCGCGTTTTTCCCCGCATTGCCACTGCGATCAATTCGAGTACCGCCAGTTTATCTGCGGCGCGGTGGACAGAACACAAGGCGGCGCGACTACCAATATCAATAATCTGTTCGCCATTCCTGGCGGTGGGCTGCCGCAATGCCCGGGCTGGGTGGAGGATGGTAATACGGCGCAGGCCCAGAATGGCCGGTACGGTCATCGTAACCATGCGGCCAGGGTTAACAACCGCTATCTGGACGATACAGGCGCCGTGGATATGGCAAATGGTTGCCGGTTCGAGGCTTTCGATGTGCCCGGAATGTTCGGGGTGCCGGGTAACAGCGGGGACCGTTATGATTTTAATATACGCTTTTTTGGGGATATCCGGCGGAACGGGCAGAGCGTGCAGCGGAAATTCTGGGCAGTCAGGGACAATCTGACGATTCCGTGAAAAATAATAGTTTCATTCGACAGGATTGGGTTTGGGTAGTCCATACAGGGTAATCATTCATAATAAAAATCAGGAGATTTAAGATGTTAATGCCGACATTAGCGGAGACCTTTGCACGGTGTCATGAGCGGTACGAGAATAAGGCAAAAATTTGCGAAA
>CAYXFV010000061.1:0-18031 GCA_964464365.1 uncultured Nitrosomonas sp.
GAAATGGGATAAGTCATTTATAAATTATAATCAATTTATCTGAGCTTCGCTATAGCTGTTCTTCCTGATTTAACGGATCCAACGTGCGCGAGAATTGACTGCGACCGCGAATGGCCAGCAACGCCCGTTCTTCCAGTGACCAGTCAATGGCATTTTCGAGCAATTCAACCGGTTTGATGTAACGGGTACCCAACCCCATCGAGGCAAGATTGATCATGTCATCCGCGAGAAAATCATTGGAGGCGAACAGAATGATACGCGCCGATTCCGGGGAATGATCAATGACGCGGGTGATCACCGGTTGCGCCGCTGTTTCGGATTCATCGATATCCGTATCGTGGCTATGATCATGATCCGCACTGTCCGGCAACGTTTCAGACAACGCTTCAACAGCCAGCGGTGAAGCCTTGTCTTTGAAATAAGATTCAAAACGGCCTTCCGCAACCACCGCAAGTAAATGGCTCTGCTGCTGTTCGCCGGATGGAAAACCGAGATCCGGGTAGGTTTCAAAATCCGGCCTGACGCTCAAACCGTCCGATGTCCATGACCGGTTAGAACTTTCCAGCAGCCGGACTACTTTGCGCTGCTGATGACGCTGCTCATCCAATACAATCGGTGAAGCCCAGGTCATGGTAACCTGATTGATGCCGGATGCCAGGCCGCTGTCCTGATCGATGCCTTTTTCACGGATATCGATGAAATAAGGGTAATCGATCATACGGGTTTCCTGCAGCACAAATCCACCGACACGCCGCTCAACCGGAAACGCAGCATTCTGCGCATCAAGCACCAGTTGTTTTTCCACCGTGATGCCATGATGCCTGAGCCAGTCGTCCAGACCGGATTCATACGGCTGCGCGCTCATTGAGCTTTGCAGCTCGACCAGAAATGGCGCAGTAGCGGCGACAACCGTGCCGCCCCGCATGAGGAACTGACCGGCCGCAAAAAGCTGTTTCGCATCGAGATTCTCGGGCGCTACCAACACCAGCAAATCCGTTTCATCCGGCAACTGCCCGCTTCCCAGACTGGTCGAAACGAGATCATGCTCTTCCGACAGGGTTTTCTGCAGCCAGCCATAACGCAGCTGGCGCACGGGCTGGCCGAACTACGCCATCGTCTGGTCTATGGCAGGCGCATGAACGGCAATCGTTTTCAGAAATCCTTTGGAAAAGCGTTTTAACGCGGCCAAAATGCTGTGTTCCAGTGCGTTTTTTTCAAGATTTTCCGGCAATGGCACTTGAAACAACCGGCCATTGCCTTCCAGCATCATGTAAAACCAGAATGTTTCCGTCTCAAAAAAACCGGCGGTCATCGGTCGCAGGCCGAAATCGGCTTCAATCTGAGCGGCCAGTGCGCCATCACCGGCATCCGGATCCAGCATTTCAACACTGAACTTGCCATCCAAGCGCTGTTGCAGATCCAGCAAAACGCTGTCCAGATCGGCGCGGAAGGCTTCCAACACTTCAGGCAGTTTGTCACTTGCGGAAATATAGCCTTTAAAACTGACCGGGTGCGCAATGTTGTCAAATAACGCGCCGCTGCCCTGATAGGCATACAGGTTTTTTTGATGGCCTGCATCAGGTCGTATTCCGGATTGCGCAGATCCACGCTCAGATCGTTATCGCCTTGTACTTTCAGGTCGATCAGATCCTGAAAACCCAGCACGATATGCTGATCGCCGTACTGGATCAGAATATTGAAATAGGAGTTCAACGGACGACTGATATTTACTGGCAAATTGAAACGGTATCGCGCAAATACCGTATTTTTCGTTGGCTTCCTGCTCAAGCTCCGGATGTTCCTGTGGGTCGATAAATTCGACTCTCAAGCGGCCATCGCCTGCCAGTGCGTATTCCTTCAACAAATCCCGCAGGCGGGGAACCAGCGGCGCCAGCAGCGGATGCGTCTACGCGCTGAAATAACCGCGAATCAGCATCGGCTCCTGCAGTTGCATCAGGTAGCCGCGCGTGGTGTCGGATATCGAATAAATTCTGCCCTGCGTCATATCGGTACGCAGCGAGCTGACCGGCGCCAGCCACAGATTGGCAGCGATAAAATTAGCTGCCAGCAATCCGGTCAGCCATTTCCAGTTACGATGATTGGGATTGGCAGGATTCCCCGCCCAGCGCACCTTTTCCAGCGCCAGAAAAACGCCAAAGAAAATATAGGCGACAGGGGTCGAAAAAAACCCGGTGAATTCTTTACGTGCAATTTTTATCACATGATCCATTGGAGTGCGTTCCTTCAATTCATCTTACTGACAGGCTGTCGAAAAACGATCTGCTAATGCTTTTTATTGCTGGAAGTTTCATCAAAAATGGTTTCAAGATCCCGGCTTTCCGGTTGCAGGGCATACAGTTTCCAGCCCGCCGAAATGACCTGTGCAGCGACAATGGCTGCCGTTTCGGATAATTCAGATTGATTACCTAATTCAAGCGCATAGCGGTATCCGCAGGATCCGGCATTTTGAGCGGAAAGATGCGTCGCTGACTGCACCGCGCTGAGCGCATTGAAATGTGCGAGCGCTTGCTCGGGCGCGGCATCGACTGAAACCAGCAACCGTTTATCGGCGCGCAGTTCCTGCATGGTGGCATCCAGCGCCTTGCACCCGTTGCGGATAATAATCACGCGGTCACAAATCGCCTGCACCTCATGCAAAATATGCGTGGACAGAATAACCGTGGCGTGTCTGGCCAGCGACCGGATCAGATCGCGCATCTGCTGTACCTGTGTGGGATCGAGTCCGTTGGTCGGCTCATCCAGAATCAGCAGTTTGGGGTTATGGAGAATCGCCTGCGCCACGTCGACACGTTGCCGGTAGCCGCGCGATAAAGTGGCGATAACATCCGCCGCTTTGGCGGTCAGCGCTGTTTTATGGATGGCGTCCCGAATACGCAGCTGGCGCTCGCCAGGAGCGATGCCGTGCAATACGGCGGCGTAATCCAGATAATCGATCACCGTCATCTCGGCATATAACGGATCGTTTTCCGGCAAATAACCGATAATCTGCTGAACGGCTTCGCGTTCCTGTTCGATATCAAGCCCGTCTATCTGAATGGTTCCCTCGGTGGGTTCCAGGTAGCCGGTCAGCATTTTCATGATTGTCGTTTTACCCGCGCCGTTATGGCCCAGCAAACCGACGATTTCTCCTGACCCGATTTCAAACGAGACGTTATCCACGGCCATCAGATGACCGTACATCCTTGACAATGCATCGACTTTTATCATGTCGGTAACTCCTGAGTATGCGTTTTAATACCAGCACAGTAGCGCCAACACAAACAAAATGTTCTTTGATAACGCTACAGCTGTATATCGTGCAATAAGCTGCCTATCAAAAAATGGGCCATATGATAGCAATCACAGCCAAATTTTTGCAACCGTAACGCTTGCAGGCTGTTGCGAAATGTATTCAAGGCAGCCGATACAAGGCAAAAACAGGCGACGCAGATCGTTTCTCAACGACCTGCTAAGGATAGGTATGGCTCGACTGTATGCCCAGCGGCAACCCGGAAAGTGTGTAGAGCAATAGAAACAGCGTCCAGACCACCAGAAATGCTACCGAATAAGGTAGCATCATCGCTGTCAGCGTGCCGATTCCGGCATGCTTCACGTAGCGCTGGCAGTACACCACGACCAGCGGAAAGTACGGCAACAGCGGCGTGATGATATTGGTGCTTGAATCGCCGACACGATAAGCCGCTTGCGTGAGATCCGGCGAAATACCGAGCTGCATCAGCATCGGCACAAAAATCGATGCGAGCAGCCCCCATTTGGCGCTGGCGGAACCAATGAAAAGATTGATAAAAGCCGAGATCAGGATGACACCGACGATCGTAACAGCCGCTGGCATCGCAAGCGCCTTCAGCCATGTTGCGCCCTGCAGCGCAAGCAGAATGCCCAGATTGGACTGGCCGAACGCGTACACGAAATGCGCGATGAAAAACATGATAACCAGATAATAGGCCATCTGGTGCATGGCCCGGGTCATGCCTTCGATCAGATCCTTGCTGCTTTTCACAGTACCCACGACAAGTCCGTAGACATATCCCGGTATGAAGAACACCAGAAAAATCAGCGCTACAATGGCACGTATCAACGGTGCGTTACCTGAGGTCAGATCGCCCGTTTCATCCCGCCACGGCGAATCGGCAGGCCAGGCGGTTGCAATCATGATGAAAACACCGAACAGAAAAACAAGCCCCGCCGCGCGTAATCCCTTGCGTTCATTCGGTTCAAGCGGCTGCATCGTGGGCAGATCGTTAAGATCGCCATCCAGTTTTGTGCCGCGCAGCCGCGGTTCAACAATTTTTTCGGTCACGTACCAGCCCAAACCGATAATCAGCAGTGACGAGGCTGTCGTGAAAAAATAATTATTCAATGGATTGAGTACAATATCCGGATCGAGAATCCGGGCGCCCGCCTGCGACAATCCCTGCAACAGCGGATCCAGCGACGATGGTAAAAGCGTCGCCGAAAAACCGCCGGACACGCCCGCAAACGCTGCGGCAATACCGGCCAGCGGGTGCCTGCCCGCTGCATAAAAAATTACGCCACCGAGCGGTATCACCAGCACATACCCTGCATCGACCGCCACATGACTGACGATACCGGCAAAAATAACCATCGGCGTCAATAACCGTCCCGGCGTAATATTTAACAGCGCGCGCAAAGCCGCATTGATGAAACCGGTGTGCTCCGCCACGCCAATACCGAGCATTGCAACCAGCACCACCCCCACCGGATGAAAGTGCGCAAAGTTGGTCACCATCACCGATAAGAATTCGGTCATGGCCGCGCCGGAAAGCAGGCTCTTAATCACGAGCGCTTCGCCACTGCGTGGATCGACGGCATCAAATGTGAAATACGATAACAGCCACGACAATATCCAGACGATAAACAGCAAGACGATAAACAGCACCGCCGGGTCGGGCAGCCGGTTTCCGTTCCGCTCAACTGAAGCGAGGATGCGTGCGGTTAATGTTGTCTGGGTATGTTGTCCTTCGGGCATTTCAAATTCCACCTGTTGAACGGATTGATCAAGCGCAATGTTTTCCGGTTGATGACACGCCGATTGATGCGGCTCCCGGCATTAAACACGATATCGTTTTTGCTGGCAAACCTCTTCCGGCGGTCACATCCAAATCCAATGACCACCTTTCCCCCATCCGGTGCTGCATTCTGATACCATAATGCACTACGTCAGTGGCACTGCGCAGTGCTTTGATTACCGGCAAGCAGCACCTCACACCGAGCTGGCCGGTTATTCAGAGCCACTTTACGCTGCCATTTTTCGGCCAATACACGAATGATTACATACAACGCTGCATGGCATCCGCATTTTTGATCGCTTAATCGCAGCCAGATGACCCCAAAATCACTTTATCTGAACTATGACACCATGACGACGGTGCTGCTGCAACTCAACCGTATCCGGCAAAGCTACGGCGAATATCACGTACTCAAGGACTTATCACTCACGCTACACACCGGTGAAATCGGCTGCCTGCTCGGCCCCAGCGGTTGCGGAAAAACCACCGCACTACGTTGTATTGCCGGTTTCGAATCGATCTCGGGCGGTGAAATCCGCGTCAATAATCACTGTGTGAGTGATGCACAATCATCCGTGCCGCCGGAAAAAAGACAGATCGGGATGGTTTTTCAGGATTACGCGTTGTTTCCGCATCTGGATGTCGCCGACAATATCGGCTTTGGTCTGCATCGTTTACCCCGGGATGAGCGTCAACAGCGCATTACCGAATGGCTGAGAATCGTGCAGCTCGAAAATGCCGCCAGGAAATACCCGCACGAACTTTCCGGCGGACAGCAGCAACGTGTCGCACTGGCACGCGCGCTGGCGCCGCATCCGGCGCTGCTGTTACTGGACGAGCCTTTCTCCAACCTGGATGTCAGCCTGCGTGAACATTTAAGCCTGGAAGTGCGTGAAATACTGAAAGCTCAGCATATCACCGCAATTCTGGTCACGCATGATCAGTCGGAAGCATTCGCCATCGCCGATAAAATCGGTGTCATGTTTGAAGGGGAAATTCAGCAATGGGATACTGCCTATAACTTGTATCATTGCCCTGAAACCCGGTCGGTCGCTGATTTTATCGGCCAGGGCGTATTCCTGCCCAGCAAGGTGATCGATGCGCACCGGATTGAAACCGAACTGGGCATGCTGCACAGCAAAATTCCGCCGGAATGTACTGCGGGTAGCATGGCCGATGTATTAATACGCCCCGATGACATTATTTACGACAAGACCAGCCCGCAACAGGCCACGATTACCCACAAGACTTTCCGGGGCGCGGAAATTTTATATACGCTGCGGCTGCCGGGCGGTCATACGGTGTTATCTCTGGTGCCCAGCCATTACAATCATGAAGTGGGCTATAAAATCGGCATCAAACTCATTGCCGATCATTTTGCCGCATTCAGACCGGAATCCTGATCACCGCCCTCTCTTCCGCAGTTATTCCGATCCTTTATACGATGTCTGCATCTGCGTGATGTTGCTGCCCGGTGGAACACTGTGCGTCAGCCAGACATTGCCGCCTATCGTTGAACCGCGCCCGATGGTGATCCGCCCCAGAATAGTCGCGCCCGCATAAATCACAACATCGTCTTCGACAATCGGATGACGTAAGTTGCCTTTTACCAGTGTGCCGTTTTCATCGACAGGAAAACGCTTGGCGCCCAGCGTCACCGCCTGATACAGTCGGACATTCTGCCCAATAATCGCCGTCTCGCCGATCACCACGCCTGTGCCGTGATCAATGAAGAAACGACCACCGATCTCAGCACCCGGATGAATCTCAACACCGGTGATTGAGTGGGCAATTTCTGAAATCATGCGCGCAATCAGCGGTACGCCGAGCTTATGCAGTTCGTGCGCCAGGCGATAATGTGTAATCGCCATGATGCCGGGATAGCAGACAAGCACTTCATCCGCATTACGCGCCGCCGGATCGCCTTCATAGGCGGCGATAATATCGGTATCGAGCAAGGCGCGAATTTCCGGCAAACGCTTGGTAAACGCCTGCGTTATCGCTATCGATTTCTCCCGGTCTTCAACGCTGAGTGTTTCCAGTCCGGAACTGTAGTGCAGTTCATGCTGGATCTGCATCAGCAGGTCCCGCAGCGTCACATTAAGCGTATGACCGACATAATGATCAATGCCTTCATCCGATAGCTCGGACGACCCCAGCCGGTTTGGAAATAAAGCCGCGCTCAATCCTTCGGCAACGCCAACCAGTATCTTACGCGACGGCAGTTTCGGCGGTCTGTCATGGCGCTTACGGCTTTCCAGCGATGCAATACGCAGTGCCCTTAGTTTTGAAACAATCTCATCGATTTCCAGATTAGTGCTTCTGATCTGGATGTCCCGCGATCTTTTTATATGAATCACGCTAATTCCAATCCCTGATTATCAAGAAATTCATCGAAGCGGCCTGGCGCCGCAAAAATATTACTTTAAAAATAATGCGTATTATAATGTAATGCATCATTCTTCATGCAGACGTTAGGAGCGATTATGTCCTGGCATTTTAATCAGTGGCGGCGCAATCATATTCTTCAGCATGAAGCCGTTCCGGAAATCATCTGGCAGAAACTGATGCATTTGCGGTGTCTGAAAGGTTTGCGCGTGGAGGATTTACAGCGGCTGCATGAGCTGGTTTTATTGTTTCTGTATGCCAAGGTCATCAATGGCGCGCATGATCTGGAAATTACCGATGAAATGCGTGCCACGATTGCCATCCAGGCGTGCATTCTGATTCTGAATCTCGATCTGGATTATTACGATAACTGGATTGAAATCATCGTCTATCCCGGTGAATTTATGCTGGATTTCGAGTATGAGGACGACGCCGGCGTTGTTCACCACATTCACAGCGCAGCATCCGGTGAAGCCTGGCATCGCGGGCCGGTCATCCTTTCCTGGCAGGACATTGCCCATGCCGCCCATTCGCCATCCATCCCCGCACGAAATGTCATTATTCACGAATTTGCCCATACTCTGGACATGCTGTATGAGGGCGCGAACGGATGTCCACCGCTGCACGCCAATATGAGCGCGCTGACCTGGCACGATGTTTTCAGTCAACATTATGCAGTATTCTGCCAGCAGGTTGCATCGGAACAGGAAATGCTCATTGATCCGTATGCGGCGGAAAGTCCGGCGGAATTCTTTGCCGTGCTGAGCGAAGCTTTTTTTGAATCACCGTTGATTCTCCAGCAGCAACTGCCTGCAATTTACGAGCAGCTAGCGCTGTTTTACCGCCAGGACCCGGCGGAACGCTGGACAAAAACTAGCTGACCACCGGTTAACGCTTTCCTTTTATCCCTTTTTGCGACCCTCAGACGTAAAAGAACCTGTCCAACTGTCTATACGCGAATAATCCGGGCAACTTCCTTTATCCGCCTCAGATTCCGTATCACCTGAGCCAGGTGATAACGCGTCCTGACCTGTAATATGAAGCCCATCGAGGTATAGTCCTTTTCACTTTCCATGGCGACATCATCAATATTGGATTCCGTTTTGGCAATCGCGGCGGCTATTCTGGCGAGCACGCCATGCCGGTTTGCCGCAATAATCTTGATTTTGACCTTGAAAGTCCTGTCGATATCCTTGCCCCATGCGACATCCAGATAATTTTCCGCATTCTTTTTATTTTGCGCAATTACCGGACAACTATGCACATGAATCACCAGTCCGTGTTCTTTCTTGATCAAGCCGACAATGACATCGCCGGGTATGGGATGGCAACATTTGGCAAACTGTACGGTCAGACCTTCGGTGCCGAGTATCGTAATCGGTTCGCTGGAAACAAGTCTGCTTTCCTGTGATTCCAGCGGAGAAACCAGCCGTTTTGCAACCACAGCGGGCAATTGTTTACCCAATGCCATATCGGCCAGTAACGCTTTTTTGGATTTGGCGCCACTGTCGCGCACCAGCTTGTCCCATTCCATTTCACTGATCAGCGACGCTTCGACATTCAGCGCGGACAACGCCTGATTCAGCATCCGTTCGCCCAATTCAACCGATTCCTCATACTGAATCGTTCTGAGAAAATACCGGATATGCGAGCGCGCACGCCCCGTTATGACATAGCTTAACCAGGACGGATTGGGTTTAGCATAAGGCGCTGTGATGATTTCCACACGGTCGCCATTCTTCAGTTCACTGCGCAACGGTGCATTCTCGCCGTTAATTTTGGCCGCAACACAACAATTGCCGATATCGGAATGAATCGCATAGGCAAAGTCGACGGCGGTCGATCTGCGCGGCAAAGTCATAATTTTGCCCTGCGGTGTAAACACGTAAACATCGCCAGGAAACAAATCGACTTTCAAGTGCTCAAGAAATTCCAGAGAATCGGTGGTATCGCTGAGCATCTCCAGCAGGCTTTGCAGCCACTGATTGGTTTTCATGTGCAAATCATTCAGATTTGTATCATTACTCTTATAAATCCAATGCGACGCCACGCCATCTTCCGCAATATGATGCATATCCCGGGTACGGATCTGCGTCTCTAACGGAATATTGAAAGGCCCCAACAATGTACTGTGCAGTGATTGATAGCCGTTTTCCTTGGGAATGGCGATGTAATCCTTGAATTTTCCGGGTATCGGCTTGTACAGACCGTGCAGAGCGCCCAGCGCGGCATAGCAGGAGGGTATATCGCTGACAATAACCCGGAAGCCATAAATATCCAGCACCTCAGAAAATGACAATTGTTTCTCGACCATTTTCTTGTAAATACTGTAGATATGCTTCTCACGCCCGCTGACCTGGAAATCGAGACCGGCTTCCTTCAGCCGGTTGGTAATTGCAACCTGAATTTTACCGACGACTTCGCGACGGTTGCCGCGCGCCGCTTTGGTCGCTTTGGTCAATACGTTGTAGCGTAACGGATAGGAATACCGGAAACCGAGTTCCTGCAATTCCTGATAGATATTATTTAACCCCAGGCGCAGCGCTATGGGGGCATAAATCTCCAGTGTTTCGCGGGAAATGCTGCGCTGTTTCTCAACCGGCATGGCTTTAAGCGTCTGCATATTATGCAGCCGGTCGGCAAGCTTAATCAGAATGACACGGACATCCCGCGCCATCGCCAGCAACATTTTACGGAAATTCTCAGCCTGCGCATCCTCCTGAGTCTGGAATTTGATTTTTTCAAGCTTCGAAACACCATCCACTAGCTCCGCCACCGGACCGCCAAATCGCTCGCTGATTTCCTCCTTGGAAATATGCGTGTCTTCGACTACGTCGTGCAGCAATGCGGCGATCAGCGTCGGCGCATCCAGATGCAACCCGCCCAGTATTCGGGCAACTGCCAGCGGATGCGAAATATAGGGTTCTCCGGATTTCCTGAACTGTCCTGAATGTGCGCCCTGCCCGAAAGAATACGCAACCTTCAGCTGCGCGACATCTTCCGGTCGGAGGTATTTGGCAACCTCGGAAAACAGCGTCTCGGCTTCTGACATTGAGGGCGTATCAAATAGGTATACGGATTAAACAGATAAAGTGAAAAAAGGGATATGCCGACCTGAAAATTACAGGGATTTGGGATTTAAAATATCCATACCGATCTTGCCCAGAGACAATTCACGCAGGGCAATAACAGTCGGTTTGTCACGGGCTGCTTCAATCATGGGCGTCGCACCCATGGCCAGCTGTCTGGCGCGGGCTGTCGCAGCAAGTGTCATGTCAAAACGGTTAGGTATCCTCACTAAACAATCATCAACAGTTATACGTGCCATGTCATTTATCTTTCAGTCGTTAATCACATTTTGATTCAAAAGGACGTCAGCCGGGTAATCAGCATCTGATTTTCCTGCATTTGCAGCTGTCTTTCCCTTTTGAGACGCTCGGCCCTGACGATGCATGCCAGATCATAAATAGCATCTTCAAGGATATTGTTAATAATAACATAGTCAAACTCATTTACATGACTGACTTCTTCACGCACCGCATCCAGGCGTTTCCGGATAACATCGGCGGCATCCTTGTCGCGCAACAGCAATCTTTCCTTCAGCGCATCGGTTGAAGGCGGCAAAACAAAAACCCCGATGGATTGCGGAAAAAACCTGCGCACCTGTGCCGCGCCCTGGCAATCAATCTCCAGAACAATATCCTGTCCGGATTGCATGGCATCGCTGATCCAGCGCTGCGAAGTGCCGTACCAATTGCCATACACCTCTGCACTCTCCAGGAAGTCCCCGCTGATCTGCATCTGCTCGAACGCTTCGCGGCTGACAAAGTGATAATCACAACCATGCACTTCACCCTCGCGGGGAAGTCGGGACGTATATGAAACCGATAGGCGCAAATCAGGATCGTTCTCAAGCAAGGCGCCGACCAGGCTGGTTTTCCCTGTTCCTGAAGGCGCAGTAATGATAAATAAGCAACCGGTACGCATAACCATTTCAGTTTTAACTGTCAAAATTCTTACTGTACATGTCTGCGAGCTCAATGCGTGAAATGGCATATTAACGCCTGTTCCACGTCAACGCTCCGTTTATTGTTTCACTTTCCGCGCCATATTGATGACTTTTTCCAGGGTATTCACCATATCCTGCGGTGTACCGCCCTTTTTACTGGTAATCAGATATTTGCCTTCAACCACCAGTACAGGCACCCCGCTCAATTGATACTGCTGCATCATCTGTTTGGATCGGGCAATCTGATTCTGTATGGTAAATGAATGGTAAATTTTCACAAACTTATCTTTATCGACACCTTGTTTTCCCATCCAGCCGAACAATGTGGCTTCATCGGTCAAATTGATTTTGTCGTGATGAATGGCATCGTAAATCTTATCATGCAGTTCACTCATGCCACCCATTGTTTCCAATGCGTAAAATGTTTTTGCGCCGGGCTCCCAATTACCTCTGAATATCGCCGGTACATAACGGAAGTCGACATCGTCCGGTTTATTTTTCAGCCAGCTTTTAAGCGGCAAATGGAGGTTACTGCAATGAGGACAGCCATACCAAAAAAACTCGATCACTTCAATCAATGCTTTATTCTGAGTCGGCTGGGGATTCGCGAGTACTCTATAATCCTGTCCTTCGACAGGATTGGCATAAATACCCGCAGCACCACACAGCCCCACTATCAGAAAAACAAATAAAACGACCCGTTTTTTCAGCTGTTTCATAACACCTCCGTTTTAATGTTCAAACATGACCCTCCGGCAATCACCGCATCTTAATCAGCTGCGCATCGATACCGTTTTCTCTCAATGTAACATGCACATTATCCACTTGTATTTTCTGTGTATACGGGCCGACACGGACACGATACCAAATACCTTTGTCAGCCAGATCAGCCGATTGCACGGATGCAATCAGACCCAGAAACGCCAATCTTGCTTTGAGATTATCCGCTTCGGCATGACTCCGGAACGATCCGACCTGAAGATAATAATTTTCTGAAACCACAGGGTTGCTCGGTCTGCTCTGAGGCACGGAAGGTGATGGCGATGGTGGCGGTGATGGTGAAATCATCACTTGCGGCTGAGGTTGCTGTGGCTGAGGTTGTGGCTGCGGCGGCTGTATTTGCGGCTGAGGCGGTGGCTGAAGCTGCGGTTGCAGCTTTGCAATCTCTTGCTGCGGTGGTTTTTTTTCTGCCGGCTGAGGTTTTTCAGCCTGCTGCGGCGTCCCATAATCAAAAACACCGGTATCCTCACTGGACAGGATATTATAAAAATCAAACTGTGTTTTCGGCTCTACTTTGGCAACAACTGCGTCTTCATTTCCAGGTTTTTGTTCCGTCTCCCGGGG
Source organism: uncultured Nitrosomonas sp. (assembly GCA_964464365.1). Lineage (GTDB taxonomy): Bacteria > Pseudomonadota > Gammaproteobacteria > Burkholderiales > Nitrosomonadaceae > Nitrosomonas. The sequence continues at coordinate 12,793 of CAYXFV010000061.1, forward strand.
TGGCGCATCCGTTTTCTCCACGGCCTTTTCATTGACAGAAAGCTGCTCCTCACTGATAAAAGGACTCGGCGCATTTTCCAGATAAAACCATATGCCAATGGCACTGGCAATACCCAGCGTGTAGCCAATAAAAATTCCCAGCAACAGGCTGCCTTTGCTGTCCGCTGATGCTGAAGGCTGACGGGATTTATAATCTCGGCTCATGAATATCCTATTTAGCGTCTAAACTTACATTCTTTCCGGTGTATTGACACCCAGCAGTGCCAATCCGTTTTTCAGCACATGCCTGATGGATGTCACCAGCGCAAGCCGTGCTTCCATGATCGGAACTTCCGATACCAGAAAATGGGTTGAATTATAGTAACTGTGAAATTCGCTGGCCAATTCACGCAGATAAAATGCGATCAAATGGGGTGAAAACTCCTGTGCCGCAGTTTCAATCGTATCCGGAAAATCGATCAGACGCTGAAGCAGAATCTGCTCAGCCGGGTCTGTCAGCAAGTCCGTTTCCGCGTTAACCAGCGATGCAGTGTCGCCATCCCATTGCGCCAGCACACTGCAAATCCGCGCATGCGCATATTGCACATAATATACCGGATTTTCATTACTCTGCGATTTCGCCAGATCCAGATCGAAATCAAGATGCTGATCGCTTTTACGCATCACGTAAAAAAAGCGCGCGGCATCATTACCGACTTCATGGCGCAACTCGCGCAATGTCACGAATTCACCCGAGCGGGTCGACATGGATGCTTTCTTGCCATCCCGATACAGCACTGCAAACTGTACCAGCGCGATTTTCAGTTTATCCGGATCCTGTTCCAATGCCTGCAAAGCACCTTTAACACGCGGAATATAACCGTGATGATCCGCCCCCCAGATATTGATCACTTTTGCATAGCCACGTTCAAATTTATTGAGATGGTACGCGATATCCGAGGCAAAATAGGTGTAATGGCCATTCTCTCTTTGCACAACGCGGTCTTTCTCGTCGCCGAACTCTGTCGAGCGAAACCATAACGCGCCATCCTGCCGGTAAAGATGTTTTTTCTCGTCGAGCAACCGGACGGCTCTGGCAACCAGTCCGTTGTCAAACAGTGATTGCTCGGAAAACCAGACATCGAATTCCACGCCGAATTCCATCAGATCGTTACGACAGTCACCGAGCTGCTCGGTCAGCACAAAACTATGCATATAGGCATAATCCTGACCCAGAATTTTTTTGGCATTGGCGATCATCCGGTCAAGCTGCTCATCGGTATTGATCACCCCTTCATGCGCCGCGTCAGATAATCCATCCAGAAGCAAGGCGGGTTGATGCACATACCGGTCTGCATGCGCTTCATAAATCAGTTTAGCCATGTCTTTGACATACTCACCCTGATAGGCATTTTCCGGAAAAGGCACCTGCACATCATTTAATGCCAGATAACGCAGCCATGTCGACAACGCCAGAATATCCATCTGCCGCCCGGCGTCGTTGACGTAAAATTCGCGCGTTACTGAAAATCCGGCCTTTGCCAGAACATTCGCCAGGCTTGCGCCAAAAGCGGCGCCACGGCCATGACCGACATGCAGCGGACCGGTTGGATTTGCCGAAACGAATTCGACCTGAATTTTTTCGCCGTTACCGAAATTACCGGCGCCATACGCATCACCCGATTGCAGAATATGACTCAGATAAAGTTGCTTGGCATTATTCCTGATAAAAAAATTGATGAATCCTGCGCCGGCAATTTCAATTTTCTCAACATAAGCCGATTCCGGCATCGCATCAATCAACATCCCGGCAATCTCACGGGAGCTTTTATGCAACGCCTTGGCCAATTGCATCGCCAAATTACAGGAATAATCACCATGATTGACCTGTTTGGTGCGCATTATTTCGATATTCAGTGCACGATCAACCTTCAGCGTCAGTGCTGCCTGTTGCAAAAGCTGTAACAAATGTACTCTGAAATTGGGTAATTCTGATAATTTCACCATAAAAACGGATTGTATACCTTTCTAATTCTAGACTTCGAAAAAATGTACCGGGTTGCCGATAGCGCTTGTTTTCACCCGGATGCTAAAAAATCATTTCCCAGCCTGCTGGCGTTGCCGATGCGTTTCGAACAGGCAGATTCCCGCACTGACCGAAACATTCAGACTCTCCACACTACCTTGCATGGGAATGCGCACCAGTTGATCACAGGTTTCCCGGGTAAGTCGACGCATGCCCTTTTCTTCCGACCCAAAAACCCAGGCGACCGCACCGTCGATTGGAAAATCACTGAGATCGTGATCAGCATCGTCGGTCGTGCCAATAATCCAGATATTCCGCGCTTTCAACGCCCGCAAGGTACGTGCCAGATTAGTGACGACAATGTAGGGCACGGCATCCGCCGCGCCGCTGGATACTTTATGAACAGTCGCCGTTAATCCGACCGCGCGGTCTTTCGGCGCAATCACGGCATGAACGCCAAAAGCATCCGCCACCCGCAGGCAGGCGCCCAGATTATGCGGATCCTGAATCCCGTCGAGCACGAGCAATTGCGCCGGTTCGGTCAATGTATCGAGCACATCGTCTACGCTGACATACACGGCAGCAGCATCGATCGCGGCAGCCACGCCCTGATGACGCCGACTACCAGCCATTCTGTCCAGCCGATCGGAATCGCAGGCAATCAGCGATACTTTCTGTGCCTCGGCAATGCTCATCAAACTCCGGATGCGCTGATCATTCCGCCCTTCATCGAAAAAAATTTCTTTGATGCTATCGGGATTCTGGCGTAAACGGCTTGTCACTGCATGAAAACCGAAAATCAAACGTGTCGCGGACATTTAATCGTGTGCTATTAAAATTAAACTGGAGAAGTTGTTAGCAAAGCGTTTCAGGATGTTTTTTTAGGTTTGGTTTTTTTCTTCCTGGCCTTAATTTGTTTTTTCTGCTTATCCGGCGGTATATCCTGCTCGCTTTCTGCCAACACAAAGTCAATTTTACTGGTTTCCAGATCAACGCGCACCAATTTAACACGCAACGGGTCGCCTATGCGGTATTGCTTCCCGCTGCGCTCGCCGAGCAAACGCTGCCGCACCGCATCGTAATGAAAATAATCGCTGGGTAATTCCGACACATGCACGAGCCCTTCCACATAAACATCATTCAGCGCAACAAACAGACCGAAGCCCGTCACTGTACTGATAATGCTATCAAAACACTCGCCGATTTTATCTTTCATGAAGAAACATTTCAGCCATGCTTCAACATCACGCGTGGCTTCATCGGCACGCCGCTCGGTCCGTGAACAATGGCGCCCCAGCTCATGCCAATTGTCAGGTTGATAACATTCGCCCTTTAATATCGCCTTTATGGTGCGATGCGTCAACAGATCGGGATAACGCCGGATCGGCGAAGTAAAGTGCGTATACGCGTCGTAAGCCAATCCGAAATGACCGCAGTTATCGGGACTGTACACAGCCTGCGGCAGGGAACGCAGCATAACGGTTTGCAACAGACGGGCATCCGGCCTGTCCTTCACTTTCTGAATGGTTTTAGCATAATCGCTCGCTTTCGGTTTTTTTCTGCCGCCCAGTTGCACGCCGACTTCCTTGAGAAAATCACGCAATGCTTCGATTCTGTCCGTCGCAGGCTGCGCATGAATGCGAAACAACCCGGGATGCTGGTGCTTCAGCAGAAATTCTGCGGCACAAACGTTCGCAGCCAGCATGAATTCTTCGATTAAACGATGCGCATCATTACGCTGCACGGGTTCTATTTTCTCAATTTTCCCCTGCGCATTGAAAAACATCTGTGTTTCGGTCGTTTCAAAATCGATGGCACCGCGTTTATTTCTCGTTTTCAGTAATACTTTGAACAAGCGGTTCAGCGTTTGCAGATGCGGCAGCAGTTTACGATATTTATTCGCCTGCCTGCCTTCCGGCTCAGCCAGAACCTCGGCCACCACCGTGTAAGTCAACCGGGCATGAGATTTCATTAATGCCGGATAAAAAACATAGTCCAGTCTTTCACCCTGCATATCAAAGCGGATTTCACACACCATACACAAACGATTTTTGTTTGGATTTAATGAGCACAGGCCATTCGACAGTATTTCAGGCAGCATGGGAATCACGCGTTGTGGAAAATAAACCGAATTGCCGCGTTTTAAAGCCTCTTTGTCGAAGGCATCGTCGGGCGTCACATATTGACTGACATCCGCAATCGCCACATATAAGGTGTAGCCGTCATTATCCTGCGCGCAGTATACGGCATCATCAAAATCACGCGCGGTTTCGCCGTCAATGGTTACCAACGGCAGTTCGCGGATATCACGGCGTTCGGCATGCCTGTTTTTATGCACAACCGTCGGCATATCGGCAGACAATTGCTCCACTTCCGCTGGAAAAACATGCGGCAGGTCGTGCTTGCGCAAGGCAATATCAATTTCCATGCCGGGATCGGTATATTCACCCAGGATTGCCACAATATGGCCAATCGGCTTCGCATGTTTGTTGGGCTGCTGAACAATCTCAACGATAACAACCTGGCCTGCTTTTGCATTCAGCGACTGATCATTCGGCACCAGAATATCCTGATTAATGCGTTTGTTCTCCGCCACCACCAGCAAAATGCCATGTTCGATGTACAATCGCCCGACAACCTGCTTGTTGACATGCTCCAATACTTCGACAATCACCGCTTCGCGGCGTCCGCGCCGGTCAAGCCCTGACTCCCGCGCAAGTACACGATCGCCATGCAGCGCTTTGTGCATTTCTTTCGCCGGCAAAAACAGATCGGCACCGTCATCATCGGGAATCAAAAAACCAAACCCGTCGGCATGGCCCTGTATGGTTCCTTTGACTAGATCAAGTTTTTCCATCACGCAGATATCGCCTTTGCGGTTACGGAAAATCTGCCCGTCGCGCATCATCGCGCCCAATCGGTGCAAAAAAATGTCCTTTTCGCTTGCGTCAATATCCAACTGTTCCAGCAACTCAGCTTCACGCGTCGGCACGCCTTTATCCCTGAGCACTTTGAGCACATGCTCCCGACTTGGCAGTGGATGGCTGTAACGCGCCTTCTCACGCTCAAGAAATGGATCCTGATTTCTAAGTTTACGTTGCCTCTTAATTGACAAAATAGTGATTTCCTATAGAATGTGGCACTCTTTATTGATCTGAATATTCAGACATCATAGACATTGCCCAGATGGCGGAATTGGTAGACGCGCATGGTTCAGGTCCATGTGCCTTCGGG
>CAYXFV010000062.1:0-17954 GCA_964464365.1 uncultured Nitrosomonas sp.
TCCACCTCTTCTTCTCTTATCCCGAACTCAGGTTAAATAGATTACTATGAATAACTCAGACAAAAACAATACACTCAAAGCCGTCCTGTTTGACGTTGACGGCACACTCGCCGACACTGAGAAGGACGGTCATCGCCCCGCGTTTAATGCCGCCTTCGAAGAATTCGGTTTATCCTGGCACTGGGATGTTCCGTTGTATGGCGAGTTGCTCCAGGTCACCGGCGGCAAAGAAAGAATCCGCTTCTATATGGAAAAATACCAAAGCGATGCGCTCGACCGAAGCGACCTTGATGCATGGATCGCAAGCCTGCACAAAGCCAAAACACGCCACTTTAAAGCACTGATGGAACGGGGTGAAATTCCACTGCGCCCCGGCGTCAAGCGTTTGATTCACGAATTACGCGACAACAATATCCGCATCGCCATCGCCACCACCACCACACCGGAAAATGTAACCTATCTGCTGCAATCCACTTTGGGTAATGATGCGGCAGATTTATTTGAAGTAATCGGTGCCGGAGATATCGTGCCGCAAAAGAAACCCGCACCGGATATTTACTTCTGGGTGCTCGACCGGTTACAACTCAAACCTTCGCAGTGTATTGCCGTCGAGGATTCCGAGAACGGGTTGCAGGCTGCGCGTGCCGCAGACCTCACAACCCTGATTACAGTCAATCATTACACGCTGCAACAGGATTTTACCGATGCAGCCGCAGTGCTATCCGACCTGGGTGAACCGGGGCAGGGCTTCACAGCAATTTCAAGCCTGCCGGAAGCGTTTGACAAATCTTGGGTAAATGCCGGTGCATTAATACAATTATTGAATCGCTGACAACACAGCACGCAAATTCATGCATGACACCTGACGATGAAAATCAGGTAATAGAAGATCATGGAAAGAGCCAACAGAAAATCGCATTTATATGCTGATCACTGCGCCGGCTTTTTTCCTTACCGACTGCGATAATGCGATCATTTCGCCATTTGCTTCTCACGGATTTCATCGAGCGTTTTGCAATCGATGCATAATGTTGCCGTTGGACGCGCTTCGAGCCGTTTCAACCCGATCTCGACGCCGCAACTGTCACAATAACCGTATTCATTCGCTTCTATTTTTGCAATGATTTCATCAATTTTTTTGATCAATTTGCGTTCACGGTCACGATTGCGCAATTCAAGCGTCATATCCGATTCCTGACTGGCGCGGTCGTTTGGATCGGCAAACACCGTCGCCTCATCCTGCATCGTATGCACCGCCCGATCAATATCCTGACTTAATTCAATTTTCATCCCCTCCAGTATCTTGCGAAAATGCGCAAGTTGTTCAGGGTTCATGTATTCTTCACCCGCTTTTGGTTCATAGGGAGTAATATCTTTACTCCGAAGATCTTCAGGCATCATCTTAAATGCTCCTATCCTATTTAATTTTCTGATGGGTAAAAAACAATTTCCACGCTAAAATCAAACCGACTATTATACAACAATTTATTTATTCGTTTATGACACTTACCATCCGACTGAATCCGTCAATATCCATGTTCATTCCATTGACAAATCAATGGCATAATAAAAACCGTTTCGAATTCAAACAGTCGACGGCAAAAGATCACGATCACAGTCCCATTTCAGCCGCATTTCGGCCCTATTTCAACCGCATAGACCGAAAGCATCACATTTTTTCTTACCCGATTGATCCTGGCCATACAAAAACCTGGCATGGGCTTGCAGATTCGCTGTTAATCACCCGCCTGTCTGCGCTGATGATCGGATATGACCTTGAAACAGGCATATTGGTTGCATCCGGCGCAATGGGCGGCGATATTTTGTCCAATTTTTCCGCAAACCTAGCGCGGGTTTAATTGCAAAAGCCAGTCACTCGCAGTCAATCGGTAAACATCGACGCAAAAATTTCTGATTTCCCGGAAATTGTGCCGATAATAATCAATTGTCAGTGATTACCTGTACGGGTACACTGCAATTGATGCCGTTTTTCAGCACATAATGGAACGGAACAACAATTCGTTGATGGTTTAAAGGAGCTTTAGATGAGAAAAATGATTCGATTGATTCTTGTGCTGTTTTTTCTGATGTTTACGTTCTCGCATGCAATGGCGACAGAACCGTATGGCCATAACTACATCGGCACCTCCAGCCAGAAACTGGTTACCGGTGTCGCCAATGCTGCAACCGGGTTCATGGAATTACCTAAGAATATCATTCTGACGACACAGCAGGATTCCATCGCGCATGGCCTGACCTTCGGGCTTGCATCCGGGGTGATGCACACGATAGGCCGCACGGTCATCGGTGTTTTTGATGTCGCAACATTCTGGATTCCGACGCCACCATCGGTACAACCAGCTTATGTCTGGGATGATTTCTCAGTAGAAAGCTCTTATTAAATAAATAGCTCGCCAATCCGGAATCAAAAAAACGCCGCATCGACATTTACGATGCGGCGTTTTATTTTTTGCTTAAATGCTTCGGGATCTTGAAATCTGATCAATAACGCGACTCGCGCAGCGCCGCAATTCTTTCTTCCAACGGCGGGTGTGACATGAACAAACTTTTTAACCCTGAACCTATCCCACCGGAAATACCGAAAGCTGCCAGCTGATCCGGCAGATGAGGCCGATTAACGGTCATTTGCAGTCGTTGTAATGCGGCGATCATTTTATCCCGTCCGGCCAGACTGGCGCCGCCCGCATCCGCACGAAATTCACGCTGACGGCTAAACCACATGACAATAATGCTCGCAAGTACACCCAGCACAATCTCAGCGATAATTGCGGTTACCCAGAATGCCGGGCCGTGACCGTTTTCCGTCTTGAAAACGACACGATCAACCGTATGGCCGATAACGCGCGACAGAAAAATGACGAATGTGTTAACAACACCCTGAATCAATGCCAGCGTGACCATATCGCCATTCGCGATGTGACTGACTTCATGCGCCAGAACAGCTTCCGCCTCATCCTCGGTCATGGCGTTAAGCAGCCCCGTGCTGACCGCCACGAGCGCATTATTTTTTGACATGCCGGTGGCAAACGCATTGACATCAGGTGCATGATAAATAGCCACTTCCGGCATACCGATACCGGCTTTTTTAGCCTGACGCTGCACCGTGGTAAACAACCAGTGTTCCTGTGCATTGCGCGGCATTTCAATGACCTGCGCGCCAGTAAAACGTTTCGCAGTCCATTTGGACATAGCCAGTGACATCAACGAGCCGCCAAAACCAAAAACGGCCGCAAACAGCAACAGTGAATTAATATCGAGCCCCGCACCCTGTTCATCCAGTATGCGTTCGAACCCCAGCAGCCGCAGTGTAATACTCAAAACAATAACAATAGCCAGGTTCGTCGCGAGAAAAAGAAAAATTCTTTTCATATTCGATTACTCCATGGGAAAATTTAACCGTTTAATTGACGCTATAAATATGCGGCTTGTTCACTGGTTTTCAAGTGATGCGATTCAGAAAAAAGCCGGAATGAAATTACCGGGTTTGGTTGGCGCGTGCAAAGCCTGCCGATGGCGTTGTACTGGTTGAGTTTGTTTCAACGATCTGGAAGAAAATCTCATTCTTCTTGACCATACCGATATCGTTGCGCGCACGCTCTTCGATTGCATCCGTTCCTTGCTTCAGATCGTTGATTTCAGCATGAAAAATCATATTACGATTTTGCAGTTTGAGATTTTCTTCCTGCGTCTGGGCGATGTCCTGCTCAATCGCGCGCACCTGCACCCAACCGCCTTTTCCAGTCCACAATGGGAACTGGATCAGTGCGATTAACGCCATAAGTGCGACAGCGAGTGATTTCATTTCTGCATGATCATTTCAATTGATAAAAGGCGCCACGTCCCGCATACCGCGCCATATCGCCCAGATCTTCCTCGATACGCAGCAACTGATTATATTTTGCCAGCCGATCGGAGCGCGAAAGCGAACCCGTTTTAATTTGCAATGCATTAGTCGCCACCGCGATATCTGCAATTGTTGTATCTTCCGTCTCTCCTGAGCGGTGCGAGATCACCGCAGTATAACCAGCGCACTTGGCCATTTCAATGGCCGCCAGCGTTTCGGTCAATGTGCCGATCTGGTTGACTTTGATGAGGATGGCATTAGCGATATCCCGTTTGATGCCTTCCTGCAGAATTTTGGTGTTGGTCACAAAAATATCGTCACCCACAAGCTGCACCGCTTTGCCCAACCGGTTGGTCAACAGTTCCCAGCCATTCCAATCCAACTCACTCATGCCGTCTTCAATACTGATGATCGGGTATTTATCGACCCATGATGCAAGGTAGTCGACAAATTGCGCGGCTGTAAGATTCAAGCCGTCGGATGGCAAATGATATTTTCCATCTGAAAAATATTCCGAACTTGCGCAATCAATGGCAATCGCGACATCGCGGCCCGGCTGATAACCTGCCATATCAATAGCCTGGACAATCAACTGCAGCGCTTCTTCATTACTGTTCAGATTCGGCGCGAACCCACCTTCATCGCCAACGGTGGTCGGCATATTTTTATCGTTCAGCAACTTTTTCAAAGTGTGAAAAATCTCCGCACCACAGCGGATCGCGTCACGGAAATTGCCGATACCGAACGGCACAATCATGAATTCCTGCATATCAATATTATTATTGGCATGCGCTCCGCCATTGACCAGATTCATTAACGGTACCGGCATGGACATCATGCCTGCGCCGCCAAGATAACGGTATAAAGGCAGGCCGGATTCATCCGCAGCCGCTTTAGCCACTGCCAGGGATACTGCAAGAATCGCATTGGCGCCGATACGGGATTTGTTTTCTGTACCGTCAAGATCAATCAACGCATGATCGATAAAACTCTGGTCAACCGCATCCAGCCCGATCAATGTTTCGGAAACTTCGGTGTTGACATTCTCAACCGCCTGCAGAACCCCTTTGCCTGAGTAGCGCTGTGCATCGCCATCCCGTAACTCAACAGCTTCCCGGGTGCCAACAGAAGCGCCTGATGGAACAGCGGCACGTCCTAAAACGCCGGATTCCAGCAGCACATCTGCTTCAATGGTTGGATTACCGCGAGAATCTAGAATCTCACGCGCGATGACTTCTACTATTGCACTCATGCTTACGTTTTCCCTGTATTATCTGTTTGGCTTTTTGTTTCGGATTTTAATTTTTAAATATACTGCAAATTCAAATAGCTATTTAATTTTTTTATATGAAATAGCACATTAAATGTGCCGCATACCGGTATGTCTGTTGTATTTGCAACACAACATAAACCACCCGGCGAACAGCGCATCATGTTTTGGTTGCCGCTACCGGTTTGGCCTGTGTTTCTCCGGGTAACTGTTGACCAGCGGCATAATCAATGGCTGCCTTGATAAAGGATTTGAACAGCGGATGGCCTTGTCGCGGTGTGGATGTAAATTCGGGATGAAACTGGCACCCCAGAAACCACGGGTGCTCTGCTTCGGAAAGCTCAATAATCTCACATAAATCTTCATCCAGCGACAAACCGCTGACATGGAGTCCGGCTTGTTCCAGTTGCGGAAGATAATCGCTGTTGACCTCATAGCGATGGCGATGGCGCTCGGTGATTTTATCGGCACCATAGGTTTTCCAGGCCAGTGTGTCTTTTTTCAGCAGACATTCCTGGCCGCCCAGGCGCATGCTGCCACCGATATCTGAATTTTCATCGCGTTTTTCGATTCGCCCGTCTTTGGTGCGCCATTCGGTAATCAATCCAATCACGGGGTAAGGCGTATCCGGATTAAATTCTGTACTGTGCGCGCCGGTCATGCCGGTTTTATTACGGGCGTATTCGACAATGGCCAGCTGCATGCCAAGGCATATGCCGAGGTAAGGGATATGATGCGTGCGGGCATAATTGATCGCGAGTATCTTGCCTTCCACGCCACGCTTGCCGAACCCGCCCGGCACAAGAATCGCATGCATGCCGCTCAAGCTGTCGGTGCCGTTTTTCTCGATCTGTTCAGAATCCAGATACGTGATATTGATTTTGCTGCACGCGTGAATACCGGCGTGCATCAGCGCTTCTGACAACGATTTATAGGATTCTGTCAGATCGACATATTTCCCGACAAGCGCGATGGTCACTGAATGCGTCGGATGCTCCAGCGCATAAATCAGTTTTTTCCATACGCTGAGATCAGCGGGTCTCGCCAATATAGCCAGCTTGTGACAGATGATTTCATCCAGCATCTGCTCGTGCAGCAGCGCAGGGATTTTATAAATGCTGTCAACATCAATGGCTGATATAACGGCCTGTTCCTTGACATTGGTGAACAGTGCGATCTTGCGACGCTCCTCTTTGGGAATTTCACGATCGGAGCGGCATAAAATCACATCGGGCTGTATCCCGATTTCACGCAACTCCTTGACGGAATGCTGTGTCGGTTTGGTTTTTAATTCACCGGCCGATCCGATATATGGCAGTAGCGTCAAATGGATAAAGCAGGTATCGTCGCCAGATAATTGCGTCGCCATTTGCCGTATGGCTTCAAGAAACGGCAAGGATTCGATATCGCCGACAGTCCCGCCGATTTCGATGATGGCGACATCAGCATCACCAACGCCATTCTGAATGTAGCGCTTGATCTCATCGGTAATATGTGGAATCACCTGAACGGTTCCACCGAGATAGTCACCGCGCCTTTCCTTGCGGATTACGCTCTCGTAAATCTGACCCGTGGTAAAGTTGTTGTGGCGGGTCATTTTGGTGCTGATAAACCGCTCATAATGCCCGAGATCGAGATCGGTTTCCGCGCCGTCTTCGGTGACAAAGACCTCGCCATGCTGAAACGGACTCATGGTGCCAGGATCGACATTGATGTAGGGATCCAGTTTCAGCATCGTCACCTTAATCCCTCTGGATTCCAGCACGGCTGCCAGAGACGCGGCAGCAATGCCCTTGCCCAGCGATGACACGACCCCACCCGTAACAAAGACGTATTTGGTCATTGGATATTAGAACGGATTAAAAATTGCTGTTGTGCGGCAAAACTGCGTTTAATGAATATGTCGGGCATTGCGCTTTATTATGAAGCTTCTGTACTATAAGTATTAGCGAATCTCTGCAAGCAAATCATTCATCATCTGCTCAGCCTGCTGACGATAACCGCCGCCAAACAGGTTCAAATGATTCAGGATATGATAGAGATTATATAAAATCTTGCGCGCATTATACCCTGAATCCAGTTGATATTCATGCCGATAAGCGGAATAAAACCGCGCAGGAAACCCGCCGAACAATTCAGTCATCGCCAGATCCGCCTCTCGGTCACCGTAATATACCGCAGGATCAAATAAAACAGGTTCACCCGTACGCATATAAGCATAATTTCCACTCCATAAATCACCATGCAGCAGAGACGGGGAGGGTTTATAACCGGCAAAAAAATGACCGACGTTTTCAAGCAGCCGCTCGCCAAGTTGCTGCAATCGGCCACAGTGCCCGTTTTCCTGTGCCAGACGCAATTGAAAGCCAAGCCGGTGCGTACACCAGAACGACAACCAGTTGCCCGACCAAGTATTGATCTGCGGTGTGCTGCCGATCGTGTTATCCCTTGACCAGCCGAACTGCGCTGCTTGAGTCCGGTGCAACGCCGCCAACCCACAACCCAGCGCGCCCAGCGCATCCGGATTGCTTCCTGCGCGTGTACCGAGATCCAGATACTCGAGCACCAGCCAGGCATGGCTTGCATTCTGCCCCTGGCATACCGACTGTGGAACGCGCAGCGTACCAGATCGGCTGATTTCCTGAAGCCCTTCGGCTTCTGCCGCAAACATCTCCAGTCTATCGGCTGAATTGATTTTGACAAAAAAGCGTTGCCGGTCATCTGCGATGCAGTAGGCTTGATTGATACATCCGCCGCCAACCGCATTAATTGCTTTGGGGTGGAACGACTGGCCCGTAGCCGTCTTAATGTGCGCCGTTATTTCAGGCCAGGCATTCATTTTCTAGAGGAGGCGCGCCGGTCATCGCGAATCGTCTTCAGCGGCTGATAACCAGTCATGCGCACGCGCAATCGCATCGTGCACTTGATTGGGCGCGGTTCCCCCGATATGGTTACGGCTTTCAAGAGAACCCTTCAGCGTCAGCACTGAAAAAATATCGTGCTCAATCTGCGCCGAGAACTGCTGTAGTTCGCTAAGATCCAAATCCGCCAGATCGCACCCTTTTTTTTCAGCATACTGAACAGTGCGAGCGACTATTTCATGTGCATCGCGAAACGGAATCCCTTTTTTGACCAGATAATCGGCCAGATCCGTAGCGGTCGAGAAACCCTGTAATGCAGCTTTCCGCATCGCCTCGGCATTGACCTGCACGCCGCTCAGCATGTCGGCGTAAATGTGCAATGTATCGGTCAATGTATCCACAGTATCGAAAAGCGGTTCCTTGTCCTCCTGATTGTCCTTATTGTAGGCAAGCGGCTGCGCTTTCATCAATGTCAGCAAAGCAACCAGATGACCATTGATACGACCGGTTTTGCCACGTACAAGCTCAGGAACATCGGGATTTTTTTTCTGCGGCATGATCGATGACCCCGTACAGAAACGATCCGCCAGCATGATAAAACCGACAGCCGGATTCATCCACAATATCAATTCCTCTGACATACGTGACAAATGCATCATAATCAGCGATGCGCAGGAACAGAATTCTATGGCGAAATCCCTGTCGGAAACGGCATCCAGAGAGTTTTCACAAACCCCATCGAAGGCGAGCTCCCGCGCCACCATGTTACGGTCTATGGGGTAACTCGTCCCGGCCAGGGCGGCAGCGCCAAGCGGCAATTGATTGACGCGCTTTCTACAATCAGACAGGCGCCCGGCATCGCGTTTGAGCATTTCAAAATAAGCCATCAAGTGATGCGCAAAAGATACCGGCTGGGCAACCTGCAGATGAGTAAAACCAGGCATCACGGTTTCGGTATGATGTTCAGCCAGTTTCAAGAGCGCCTGTTGCAGCGATCTGATCAGCGCCATTATTTCATCGATCGCGGCACGTAAATAAAGCCTGATATCGGTAGCCACCTGGTCATTGCGCGAGCGGCCGGTATGCAGCCGCTTTCCCGCATCGCCGATGATGTCTGTCAGGCGTTTCTCAATATTCAGATGCACGTCTTCCAATTGCAGCGACCAGTTAAACCGCCCTTCCCGGATTTCATCGCGTATCTGCCCGAGGCCGCGTTCGATTGCGATTAAATCTTCCTGCGTGATAATGCGCCGGGCAGCAAGCATGCGCGCATGCGCCAGAGAACCCTGAATATCATATTCAGCAAGCCGGTAATCAAAACCGATCGAAGCCGTATAACGCTCAACCAACGCCGAAACAGGTTCATTAAACCGGCCAGACCAGGTTTTTTTATTATTATCCACTCCGTTTTTCTTTCCTATATAAAATTCGTTTCATTCCCGCAACAGATCGGGAAACTGCTGTCAATTACTGAAAACATTACTGCAAACCATGGTCAATCACCTGTTTCACGACTGCGGACATCGGCATTTGTCCATCGCTGCACATAAGCCGCGCTGCGCATAGCCGCGTATATCTCTGCATTATAAAACAAAATAGCCCGGTCGTTATTTGACTCAGTTCACGCCGAGATCAATTCACTTCACCCCATTATTTTTTGAACGACTGAGCGCCCGAGTGCTGTTAAGGATGTTTTTTGTCGGGTATTTTGCCGACAATACTAAATTTTACGGTGCACTTCTTTTACTTCCATTGGGTTTAGTGGATAATTAGAGTTTTTTTACCTGTCACCTAAAAAATCAAGGAGCTATTCATGACGGATCAGAACAACAAGGAAAACGAAACACTGCAATCCAAAGCAACCACGGCCTACACCATACTGACCAAAAAATTTGCCCTGCTCGAAGATCTTCCGCAAAAACAACTGCCTATGAAATACGCCTTTATCCTGGTGGGCATCATCGTTTTTGTTTTTGCCTGGAAAATCATTGCGGTCAACAAAGTTGAATCAGACACGCGCAAACAACTCGAAAGCGAACGCGCTTTGATCACCCATCAGGCCCGCGAGCAAGCCGACAAGCAATACAAAAAAGAAGAAGAACGTTTTGGTCAGGTGCTGTCATGGGCCGTGCGCAGCGAACTCATCCGCAACAATATCGACCAGATTGGTTTGTATCTGAATGATATTGTCAAACAAATCAACGCGGAACGCATTGTATTGATCAGCGAAAAAGGTGAACTGCTGGTATCCACCGATAAACGCCTGGAAGACGTCAAAGGCAGCGATCTTTATCCTAAAGAAGTGCTCAACGAACACAAAATCACGATTAAATCGGATGTGGACGGCAAAAAACTGGTGATTGCCCCTGTTTCAGATTTTAACAAACGCATTGCGGTACTGGTCATCAGCTACAAACAAACACTCAACTAACCGTAGCAACCCATTGGATTTCTGTCGGCAGAAGCATCGTTCCGGCAGCGCCTATCAGATGCACTGAAATGTACAGCCCCCTGTGCGCGCGCTATCAGGGGGTTTTTATTGTCTATTGCTGCGCCTCCTCCTGCGCCGGATCGCCAAATTTTTCAGTCGTGCGCCGGATATACGCCCCCAAAGTCGATAATTTTTCCTCTATCGCCTCATAACCCCGATCCAGGTGATAAATGCGATCAATGACTGTCACGCCCTGCGCAACCAGTCCGGCGATGACCAGACTGGCCGAAGCACGCAAATCAGTCGCCATCACATGAGCACCGTCGAGCTGGGCAATACCCCGAATAATCGCGGTATGACCCTCAACTTTGATATCCGCGTTCATACGCTTGAGCTCCTGCACATGCATCAGGCGGTTTTCAAAAATAGTCTCCGTGATAATCGCCGTGCCATCGGCGATACAGTTGAGCGACATAAACTGTGCCTGCATGTCTGTTGGAAAAGCCGGATAGGGCGCTGTCCGCAGATTAACAGCGCTCGGTTTTGCGTTCATTTTGAGATGTATCCAGTTATCGCCGGATTTAATGCTCGCCCCCGCTTCCGTAAGTTTATCCAGCACCGCATCCAGCAGCCGGGCATCGGTTTCCTTGAGAAAAACATCCCCCCCCGTAGCACATGCGGCGACCAGAAAAGTACCGGTTTCAATACGGTCCGGCATGACCGCATGCATCGCGCCGTGAAGCGTGGAAACACCTTCAATCGTGATAATATCGCTTCCCGCGCCGCGCACCCTGGCACCCATGGCATTCAGGCAATTGGCAAGATCAATAATTTCCGGCTCCCGCGCGGCATTTTCGATAATAGTTGTACCTTCCGCAAGCGTTGCCGCCATCATCAGGTTTTCTGTTCCAGTGACGGTCACAATATCCATAACGATGCGCGCACCGCGCAGTTTTTTCGCAACCGCATGAATATAACCATGCTTGATCGTAATTTCCGCGCCCATGGCCTCAAGCCCCTTGATATGCTGATCAACCGGCCTCATGCCGATAGCACAACCGCCGGGCAGCGAAATATTGGCTTCACCGGCGCGCGCCAGCAACGGTCCCAACACAAGAATAGCGGCGCGCATGGTTTTAACCATTTCATAAGGCGCAGTTAAATGCGTCAGATGCGCCGCTGATAATTCAACCGCGCCATCGGCCTCCGCCTTGACATTCACCCCCATCTGGGCCAGCAGCTTCAACATGGTCGAAACATCGTTCAATTGCGGTATATTCCTGACCGCGAGCGTTCCACTGGTGAGCAATGCGGCACACAATACGGGCAGCGAAGCATTCTTCGCGCCAGAGATGCGTACTTCCCCACGTAGCGGCTTCCCGCCCTGAATCAGCAGTTTTGGCATAGATTCTTGCATAAAAATATTAAGAAATAGTTTGCTGAAATTGAATGCCGAATTATATAAGAGTTGTCGCCCCATGCTCATGCAAACTGCGCAGCAGATTTTCTCCGGGTTCGCAGCGGCGCGTAAAAAATTTTCGTTTTTTATTTGACGGCCAGGATGACGATTACGGTTTGATGATGGTAAGCTGCCCAATTTTAAACGCATACTGTTAAACCATATCTAACGGGAGATTCCTATGAGCAAACAAATCATCCAGACACCGCACGCACCAGCCGCGATCGGCACATATTCCCAAGCGGTCAAGGTCAGTGGCGGCGAGACCGTCTATCTTTCAGGTCAAATCGGTCTTGATGCATCGACCATGCAAATGGTTAATGGTATTGACGCACAAATTCAACAGGTCTTTCTGAACCTCAAAGCCGTTGCGGCGGCAAGTGGCGGCAGTTTGAACGATATCGTGAAACTGAATATTTTCCTGACTGATCTGGCGCATTTTGCACGCGTCAATGAAATCATGGCCACGTATTTCGAACAACCGTATCCGGCGCGCGCAGCGATTGGCGTCAAGGAGCTGCCGCGTGGCGCACTGGTCGAGATGGATGCGGTCATGGTGCTGCAAGGCTAGCGCTGTACAATTCCCACCGCACAACTCCGGATGCCCGTGTAACGGACAGGTTAACCGACCATGCCCGACACAATTGATACATCCAGCAGCACACCCGATCTGCCCGACGCATCGATTGCAGCGCTGACGCAGAGTAAAAAAACACTGGAAAAACTGCTGCGGCTCAACATCCGCTCTGAAATAGACCTGGTACTGCATTTACCGCTGCGCTATGAGGACGAAACGCATGTGTTCCCGATCAACGACGCACCGGAGGGCAGCGCCGTGCAGGTCGAAGGCGTTATCGTACATAGCGAAATACTGCTAAAACCCCGGCGTCAACTGGTTTGCCAGGTTGAAGACGGCAGCGGCAGTCTGTGCATGCGTTTTCTGAATTTTTACGGCAGCCAGATTTCGGCATATACCGCAGGTAAGCGCGTGCGCTTGTTCGGTGAAATCCGTCACGGCTTCTTCGGCGCGGAAATGGTGCATCCGAAGTGCCGGGTGATCACCAGAAACGAACCGTTGTCCGACGCCATGACACCGGTTTATCCCATCACCGCCGGATTGCACCAGCAAACCCTCAGCAAGTTGATCTGTCAGGTGCTAAACAATCCGCATGATCCGTTATTATTGTCCGAAACATTGCCAGCCGGAATCATTCAACGCATCCGGCTGCCTAGTTTCAAAGAGAGCATACTCACGCTGCATCACCCACCGCCGGAAACATTCGCAGCGTCCCTGCAGGACCGCTCGCACCCCGCCTGGCAGCGCATTAAATTCGATGAATTGCTCGCACAGCAATTATCGATGCGTTTGCATTACCGTCAGCGGCGCAGCCGTCAAGCGCCACGTTTAAGCCGCCATCCGGCATTGCAGGATGCCTTCATAGCGCAACTGCCGTTCAATCTGACGCACGCACAAAACCGTGTGATTGCGGAAATCAGTCACGATCTGGATTCGGATCATCCCATGCAGCGCCTGCTGCAGGGCGACGTCGGCAGCGGAAAAACTGTCGTAGCCGCTATCGCAGCATTGCAGGCCATCGCCAACGGTTACCAGACGGCGATCATGGCGCCGACCGAAATTCTTGCCGAACAACATTTTCAAAAATTAACCGCCTGGTTCACGCCAATGCATATTCCAGTGGTCTGGCTGTCGGGCAGTCTGAAGAAAAAAGATCGTCAGGCTGCGCTCGCCGCCATTGAATCCGGCGCAGCCAGTCTCGCCATCGGCACGCATGCCCTGTTTCAGGATCAGGTTAATTTCCACCGACTTGGGCTGGCGGTTATCGATGAACAGCACCGTTTCGGCGTACACCAGCGCTTGGCGTTGCGCATGAAAGGCATGCCGGCGTCAGCGCAGGCGCCGCACCAATTGATGATGAGCGCCACGCCGATTCCGCGCACATTGTCGATGAGCTATCTTGCCGATCTGGATGTATCGGTGATTGATGAATTGCCACAGGGCAGATCGCCGGTAGTCACCAAACTGGTCGCTGACAAGCGCCGCGACGAAGTGATCGAACGCGTCCTGCACGTGTGCAGGCAAGGCAGGCAGGTGTACTGGGTGTGTCCGCTGATTGAGGAATCGGAAACGCTGCAATTGCAGACTGCGATGGAAACCTATGAAACGCTGTGCAGCACATTTACCGGTCTACAGATTGGTCTGGCGCATGGACGGCTTGCCGCACAGGAGAAAACTGACATCATGACGCGCTTCAAACACGGCGACATTCAACTGCTCGTTGCGACGACCGTGATTGAAGTCGGCGTCGACGTGCCCAACGCCTCGCTGATGGTGATCGAAAACGCGGAACGCATGGGATTATCACAGTTGCATCAACTGCGTGGACGCGTAGGGCGCGGCGCGGATGCCAGCGTGTGTATCCTGATGTATCAGAAACCGTTGTCCGAGATTGCCCGCAAACGCCTGAAAATCATTTTTGAATACAGCGATGGGTTTGAAATTGCGCGTCAGGATCTGCATTTACGCGGACCAGGCGAATTTCTCGGTGCGCGGCAGAGCGGTATTCCGATGTTGCGCTTTGCCGATCTGGAACTGGACGGCGCGCTGCTGACTGCGGCACAAACCGCAACCGATGAAATGCTCAATCATTATCCCGATCTGGTGCAACAACATATTCAGCGCTGGCTTGGCCAGAAAACCGAATATCTGCGTGTTTAAGTATCTTCATGTTTCAGCGTTCAGAACCGCAATCCGCCGCAATCCTCGCCCCACATCATGCTGCGTTACTCCACTGAGATTACCGGACTATTGTATAATGTGCGTTTTTATCCGAAGCCGATTTGCGGCTTTGCTTGGGCAATATCCGGAATGATGATGTCTTGCCATGACGCTGATGCTCCGCATGCGGCGTATTAATCCCTTATCATCGCATCGCTAACATGAACACAGCGCATCCACAGGCGTGGCTTCCGGCTTTAAGTGCCATTTCTCCTCAAATCCGTTTCTGGCTGCAGGATCGCGGCTCGCTCACACGCCGTATTCAAGATCGCTGCGCCCGGTTTCATGTGGAACCTGTTTTTCAACAGCTGGCCCGTGTTTACGAAGACGAATGGATTCAAATGAAATTGCGCCGCGATGAGTTCGCCATGGTGCGCGAAGTGTATTTGTACTGCTGCGACAAACCCGTGGTATTCGCACACTCGGTTATTCCGCGCCAGGGGCTGCGCGGTGCATGGCGGGCATTGAGCCGTCTGGGCAATCGTTCGCTGGGCAGCATGCTGTTTAAAAACCCGAAAATAAAACGCACCCCGCTCGAATTCAAAAAAGTCAGTCGCGGCCATTTTCTGTATGACCGAGCTGTCACACGGTTAGCCGTTCAGCCCGCCAATCTATGGGCACGGCGTTCGCTGTTTACGCTGCAAGATCAGTCTATTCTGGTGACTGAAGTTTTTTTACCCGACATTTCAAATTTAAAATTGTAATGGTTACCGATCAACCCAGCAGATTCGTTATTTATGTACGCCTGACGCGCCTCGACAAACCCATCGGCATCCTGCTGCTGTTGTGGCCGATGCTCTGGGGACTGTGGTTTGCTGCGCAGGGCTTCCCCAATTGGCATATTCTGGCGATTTTTGTTACGGGTACCCTGCTGATGCGCTCCGCCGGCTGCGTGATGAACGATTTCGCCGACCGTAACATTGATCCGCATGTCGAACGCACGAAAACCCGCCCTATGGCTACCGGGCTGGTCGGTTCCCGGGAAGCACTGCTGTTCGCGGCCGGCTTGAGCCTGGTCGCGTTTATTTTGATTCTGCCGCTCAACCTGCTGACGATAGGGCTTTCCGTGCCCGCTTTATTTCTGGCGGCTTCTTATCCGTTCACCAAACGCTTTTTCGCCATGCCGCAAGCGTATCTCGGCATTGCATTCAGCTTTGGCATCCCGATGGCTTTTGCCGCGCAGACGGACGCATTGCCTGCGATTGTCTGGATACTGATGCTGGCCAATCTGTTCTGGGTGATCGCATACGATACTGCATACGCCATTGTTGATAAACCCGATGATCTGAAGATTGGCATCAAGACCTCCGCAATTACGTTCGGAAAATATGACGTCATGGGCGTCATGGTCTGCCATACCCTGTTTGTCGCACTCATGACCTATGTCGGGCAACTGCAGGGAATGGGCATGGCGTATTACGCCGGATTGATCACCGCTGCAGGGCTGATGCTGTATCAATACACGCTGATCCGCAACCGCGACCGGGCGCTGTGCTTCAAAGCGTTTCTGCATAACAACTACGTCGGCATGATCGTATTCATCGGCATTGCACTTGATTTTCTTATGCGACAGGCATGATTTTATGAAATACAAAGACCTCCGTGATTTTATCGCGCAACTCGAAGCCATCGGCGAACTCAAACGCATCCCAATCGAAGTTGATCCCCGCCTCGAAATGACCGAAATCTGCGACCGCATCCTGAAAGCCGGCGGCCCGGCGGTGCTGTTCGAAAAACCGAAAGGCCATGACATGCCGGTGCTTGGCAATCTGTTCGGCACACCCCGGCGGGTTGCCATGGGCATGGGGCAAACATCGGTTGAAGCGCTGCGTGAAGTCGGCAAATTATTGGCGTATCTGAAAGAACCCGATCCACCGAAAAGTCTGAAAGATGCATGGGACAAGCTGCCGGTGCTCAAGCAGGTACTCAATATGGCGCCTAAAGTATTGAGCAGCGCGCCGTGTCAGGAAATTGTCCGGGAAGGCAACGCCGTCGACCTGAGTAGAATACCCGTACAAACCTGCTGGCCGGGTGATGTTGCACCACTGATCACCTGGGGGCTGACAGTCACGCGCGGGCCGAACAAAACCCGCCAGAATCTCGGCATTTACCGCCAGCAGGTTATTGCACCGAACAAAGTGATCATGCGCTGGCTGGCGCATCGCGGCGGCGCGCTCGATTTCCGTGATTTCTGCCTGAGCAATCCCGGCCAGCCGTACCCGGTTGCCGTCGCATTAGGCGCGGATCCGGCAACCATACTCGGCGCGGTAACGCCGGTGCCCGACACATTAAGCGAATACCAGTTTGCCGGATTGCTGCGCGGTTCCAAAACCGAAGTCGTCAAATGCCTCGGTAACGATCTTCAAGTCCCCGCGAGCGCCGAGATCGTACTCGAAGGCGCGATTTACCCCGATGAAACCGCACTCGAAGGCCCATACGGCGACCATACCGGCTACTACAACGAGCAGGAAACTTTCCCAGTGTTCACCATCGATCGGATCACGACGCGCCGTGATCCGATCTACCATTCCACCTACACCGGAAAACCGCCGGACGAACCAGCGATTCTCGGCGTAGCGTTGAACGAAGTATTCGTCCCGCTGCTGCAAAAACAATTCCCCGAAATCACCGATTTCTACCTGCCGCCCGAAGGCTGCTCGTACCGCATGGCGGTAGTCAGCATGAAAAAACAGTACGCCGGTCACAGCAAGCGCGTGATGTTCGGCGTCTGGAGCTTCCTGCGCCAGTTCATGTACACCAAATTCATCATCGTCACCGACGACGACATTGATATCCGCGACTGGAAAGAAGTCATCTGGGCCATCACCACCCGCGTCGACCCTGCACGTGACACACTCATCGTCGAAAACACCCCGATCGACTACCTCGACTTCGCCAGCCCGATTTCCGGTCTCGGCGGAAAAATGGGCCTCGATGCCACGAATAAATGGCCGGGCGAGACCAATCGTGAGTGGGGAACGCCGATTGTGATGGATAAGGCTATAAAAGAACGCGTGGATCGGATTTGGCTTGATCTAGGACTATAAATATAGCCTGCCGCCTCCGTGACATGGTTTAATAAATCCGGACAACCCAGTTAAGAGAATTAAGAGAAAATAGACTCTACCTGGGAGGAACAAATGAAAACAAGAAAGCAGTACACAAAAGAATTCAAATTAGGGCCTGTTAACACTAATTAAGTGATCAACAATCAGTGCGAAATGGATGAAGAATCGGAATACTACATCCAGTTTGTCAAAGCGGGAGAAGA